>CAWDOZ010000081.1:0-123998 GCA_963803935.1 uncultured Fibrobacterota bacterium
GAAGGTCAGGTGTGAGATGTTGCCGAGGAGATCCTGGGCGGTCAGGGTGACCGGATAGGTGCCCGGTTTGAGCGAACCCGATTCAAAGCCGATAATGGCGCTTCCCTTGCGGTAATCCCCGGCGGCGAACTGGAATTTACTGTTGATATTGGTTTGGCTCTCGACCCCGGGGATGGCCATGGTCAGCCCCTCATCCGGCCCGGTACCGACGACATTGATGCCGTTTGGCGAGGAGAGGAGTATCTGGATCTGCAGAGGAAGGGACGATTCGACGCGACCGGTAAAAGACACCGAGCCTGAGTTTAATGACGTCATATCGTAGATCGGCCGGATGGAAATCTGCGGCCCGACCGAATCCTTTGTCGACTTTGAGGAGACTGTCCCGTGGAAAAACAGTGCATTATTGTAAGCGACCCCGGTTGTGGGCCCCTCCCAGGCATAGCAGAGAAGCTGGCCGTAATTGGCAGTATCGTCGAAGGTAAGGCTCCGCGGGAGCAATGCCGTCTGTTTGAACTTCCCGTTATTTACGGTTGCAGTGCCGGAAAAAACCGGCGTTCCCGGGAGCTGGTATCGTATTGACGAATCTGCAAGATCGGCGCTCCCGCCGTCCGTTCGCCCGGTCATGTAGTCGGGATTGAATACCGCGAGATGAACGTAGGCCGGGCCGTTTGACCCGAATTGCAGGTCGGGGTTGCCGCAGGTATCGAGAATTTGCCCGGTTATTTCAACCTTTTCAAGAGCCTGCAGCGTATCGTGGGGTACTCCTGCGGTATCCGTGATTGCCGCCTGCACACGGAGGCACGGCGGAACCATGGTAATTGAGGGGTCGCCGAATAACGAATAGAGACTCGTATTTTCGCCGGAGGTATTCCGCTTTCGCCGCGATCATTGCCATGCCGATAGACGTCTTCAGAAAGTGTATCAAACAGCTTGGAATAGAGATTCGATCCCAAGCGCTTCGTTATCACCAGGAGAGGCTTCCCGGCTGGCGGCAAACGTGGCGATGGCTCCCGCCCCGGGCATTTCGAGCAGGGCTTGCGACAATGTCGTGAGGTCAGGAATGTCAAATTCTCCCTCGGAACAGGAAAATTCGGTTACAAAAGGATATTGATTGGAATTGGAAAGCCGGGCAGTCAGGGGAATAGTCAAAATATGTTCGTCGGTCCAGACAACCGGAGACCCGTGGCCGTAAAAACAAACGTATCCGACCCCGTTGTTGATAACATTGATAAGCGCGCTTGCGCACTCGGGCTTTTCATAACTTGAATTGGTGGGGTATTCGAATTCGTAAACTTTTTCGATGGCAAGCGAGGGCCTTCCGGCCTTTGCCGCTGCAGACGTTTGTTCGCAATTTGTCATATGCTGCGAGCCAATACCGGGGTCAACATACTTGAGCTGCATATCGTCGTCGGCGATAAAGAGCGCCGAATTACGCCAGGAACCCCAGTCGGCCTTCTGCGGGTCTTCGGTCGCGATGATCTTATCGATGACTGCCTGGGCCTGCGAGGCGGTCTGGCACGGTATCCTGCCGAGCGCTACGGATTGTTGCCCTCCTCCCGGTGTCAGGTTTGCATAAAATTCATCTTCCTCCGATTGATTAACTTCGGCGGGCGGAATATAATCGACCTCGGAGGTAGCAACCTGTTTGAAATCGTAGTCCCCGTCTCCAATAAGTACGACATAATCGAGACTGTCGCTCGTTTCCCAGTTGCGAGTTGCATAGGCAAGGAAATTCCTGAGCGCAACGGGATCCGTGTTCCCTCCCGAGAAATCGGTGTAAATGTCGTTGATGCTCACAATCCCGGGGCGGAATCCCATCTTAGCCTTGTCTGCCGCAAGAGCTTCGGCTTGCGACAGAAATGCCGGGTGCGTCACGATCAAGTAGGTCGCCTGATTCCCGGTATTTCTGCAGTTCGGCAAGGCATAGGTAACGCTGCCGCTCAAGCGGGCGGGCGGCGTCGCAAAGCAGCTGTCGGTATTGGAACAGGTTAAAAAACCGGCCGCATTACACACAAAATACCGCGCTCCGGTATTGCCGGAATCGCTCCAGACCACCGGCGCCCCCGCTGCAAAGGTATCGATCAGCGAAACGGCGCAATCATTCTGTGGAATCCTGAAAACGTACGTTGTCCCGGTTCCGCCGGTAAACCGATACGACTGGACCCCGGAGCTGCAGGCGGAAAATGCCTGAATCTGCACGGTACTCGATGTTGCCTGCAACAGTCGGCGGTAATCGGCCTGAACGGATTCAAGCTGGAACCAGATGGAATCGTTATCCGCATACTGGAGCTGGAGATTGCAATTTCCCCACCGGGTGACGGGATATTTCTGGCCGCTCTGCACGCCTTGACATATCGATGTCCCGCCGACGGATGCGTTGACCGAGGCAAAGGACTCCGTAAAAGCGTTACATTGCAGGGTTCCTCCGGCAGTCGAATCCATGCCCGGAAGATTAAGCTGGTAGTTCCAGGTGGAGTTGTTCATTGAAATCTGGGCCCAGCTGTACCCGACCTCTGCGGCCTCGGTCGGAACATTGCCGCTCACGTCCTGCAAACGATAGGCCGGCTGCCCGAAGCAGGCATGGCTGGTAAAATAACCGACCGTATCGCCGGTTCCTGCCGGCTGCGAAAAGAGCGGCATGGTAGCGCCGTCCCCGACCGGCCGGTAGCAGAGCCAGTAATGGCGGTTATCATCGTAATTATCGACGGAATAGGTAAAATTATGGGTGGACGAATCATAGACCCAGTCGTTCAGGCCCGTGACCCAGGCAAGGAAAAAATCCCCGGAATCGACGACACCGTTTCCATTGCGATCGCAGCGAAACAGGGGAACCTCCTGAACACCGGCAGGAATCCCTCCGGCTCCGGGAATATCGGTGGACATTTCCCCCTTCATCGAGGCATAAAGGGTTACCTGTCCCATGCCGATTTGGCTGTACTGCGCCCCCCAGAGGTGGAGGATCTGTGCCCCGGTTATCATGAGCATGCCGTTTGCATTGGCCGACATCTCATTCTGGCCGGCATGTCCATTGCCTATGGTAAAGGTCCGCAGTGTCGGATCGCCATAGGTCAGGGGATAAGGATCGGCCACCAATTTTGCAACCGATTTTCCCAGGGAGCTCGTTGGAACTGCCGCCACCCCAGCCGCCGCTTTTGCCGACGACGTTGATCCTGATTTGCCCGAAACCGAAGATTCCGGGATAGTCGGCGTTCCGGCGGACTTCGCAGGAGTGATCCATGCGGAAGCAACGTCGTAATTCAGCAGCAGCAGCTTTTCCATCTTCTGGTACGGTGTTTTCACCGGATGCGCCATGCCGCCGGGAGCTGCGGGAGGGAAATTAATGGTACATTCACCGCTTCGCAGAACCCTGACGGTTTGTCCGTCTCCGGCGGCTATGAAGGGGCGAATGACAACCTGGGCGGCTCGCAGGGTTTTAAACCAGGTATAGGTCGGCTCGGAAACCCAATCTTCAACAAATTGCTGGACCTGTTTCTTGCGAAACTTTCCGTCGCCCTTGAAGGGATATTTGCGCAGCGGATGCTTCAGCCTGATTGTCTGAATCCGATCTGCATTGAAGCTCACCCGGATAGTACCGGAGGAAGGAATCCCGACATACACCGAGCGGCCGGGCACCACCGGCTCCCCCGCAGACCCGAGGGCAATATTCTCCCCCTTGAAGCCGAGCCAGGTGGCGAGCTTACCGGAATCTTTTATTGTCGTGCTGTCGAAACGGGGAAGCTCCCATTTGAATACCAGCCGGGATGGTGTGTTTTCAATGACCGTTACCGAGCCTTGTGCGGCCACGCCAAAAAAAAGGATTCCTGCAATGATGGAAAAAAATCGGTTCATAAGCCTTTTCCTCAAACAAGAGGGATCGAGGCATAAATTTGCACCTGCTCCCGCAAAGTACGCCATTAGGATATCAGAGTGGATTACGATTGAGCCGGAAAAGAATTTTTGGATAGTCTTTTGCATGCCTTGAGCCGCCTTGAGCGCGCGGGCCACATTCGGGGGCATCGGCAGGCCGGCGGCATCGGCAATCCCTGCAAACACGTCGCCGGAAGGCGGGTGCTCCGGATCATCCGGAAAAAAGAAAAGGCCTCGCTGCACCCGAGGCCCCTTCAGGAAATTTTCCGGGATGGCTACTTTTTCTTATTTACCCCTGCGATGGCTTCCTTCGCCGCTTTCGCAACGCGGAACTTCACAACCTTTTTCGCCGGAATCTGGATCGGCTCACCGGTGGCGGGATTCCTGCCGGTCCGGGCCTTACGGCTGACGAGAACCAGTTTGCCGAGCCCCGGCAGCGTGAAGCCGTTTTTTGCTTCCTTATACGCAATTTCTGCCAGATTATCAATAAGCTCCTTTACCTGTTTCTTCGAAAGCTCCGTCGCTTCGGCCAGTTTGGCGATGGTTTGTGTTTGCGTTAAACTTTTTCCTGCC
The DNA here is from genome assembly GCA_963803935.1 of uncultured Fibrobacterota bacterium. Taxonomy (GTDB): domain Bacteria; phylum Fibrobacterota; class Chitinivibrionia; order Chitinivibrionales; family Chitinispirillaceae; genus BOG-1184. The sequence continues at coordinate 4,441 of CAWDOZ010000081.1, forward strand.
ATGATAACTCCTTTTAGTTAAGAGTGGGTAAGAAAAGTACGCTCCCGCGTTAGGTAAAAGTATAAATCAGTGCTCGGGTCGCTGTAAAGAAAAATCGCCAATCGTCCCATAAGTCGGGGCCGGGAGGTTTCCCGGGCCTGCGGAATAAATCATGCAAACGATTCCTGCAGGAAGGCCAGGTCGAGCTCAGGATATATGGGAAATTGTGCGAGCAGTGCGCGCGCACGTTCACGGGCCTCGGATCGCACCTTGTCCTCTATAGTATACCTCGCTTTGCTCAGCTCTCCCGCATTCCGGCCGTCTTCAACCTTTGCGCGCCGGGTGGCGGAGAGTACCAGGCGGATAATCGAGGCTATCTCCTTCATTTCGACCGGTCCCATCCCGAGGGTAGTCGTTGCCGGTGTGCCGATTCTCAGACCGCTGGTGTACCACGGACCATTCTGATCAAAGGGGAGCGAATTCCGGTTGCAGGTAATGCCGCAATCGCGAAGCGCGCTTTCCGCCTGCCTGCCGGTGATGCCAAACGGGGTTACATCGATCAGCATGAGATGGTTGTCGGTACCGCCGGTTGCAATTTTCATGGAGAGACTATTGCAGGCCTCAGCAAGCGTCCGGGCATTATCCACCACCTTGCCGGCATAAAGCTTGAATGCAGGGTCGTTGGCCTCGGTTAATGCAACGGCCTTTGCCGCCATGCAATGGCCGAGAGGCCCGCCGATGACGATCGGACAACCCTTATCCACGCTTTCCGCGAATTCGCTGACGCACAGAATGAGACCGCCGCGAGGGCCGCGAAGCGTTTTATGGGTCGTTGAAGTAACAACATGGGCATGCGGTACCGGGTTGAAATCTCCCGTAAAGACCCCGCCTGCCACCAGGCCCGCAAAATGGGCCATATCTACCATAAATACCGCGCCAACCCGATCGGCAATTGCCCGCATCCGCGCAAAATTAATCTTCCGCGGATAGGCACTGTAGCCTGCAAGCAGGATGAATGGCTTGATATCGACTGCCATCCGTTCCACCTCATCGTAATCGATAAGGCCACTATCCCTGTTCACGCCATAGCTGTAGGCATCGAACATCTGCGCCGAAACATTGTTCCGGTACCCATGGGTAAGGTGGCCGCCGGAATAGTAATCCATTCCGAGGAGGCGCTGGCTTCCGAGCTTGCGGCGAAGCACTTCCCACGCTTCATGGGAAAGATGGGAAGGATTGGTTTCGGAGAGCTCCTTCATGGCCGGATTCTGCACCCGGGCAGTCAAAATAGCCCAGTAGGCTATGAGGTTTGCATCGGCACCGCTGTGCGGCTGCACATAGGCGTGTTCGCATCCGAAGAGGTGACATGCCTGGTCTGCCGCATAGGATTCGATTGCATCGATGTTCTCGCATCCCGCATAAAAGCGGTGGTAGGGAAACCCTTCGGCATATTTATCGGTGAGAAGATTACCCATGGCAAGCTGAGTCGCAAGCGAACAATAATTTTCGCTGGCAATGAGTTTCAGATTCGAACGTTGATCGGCCAATTCGGCGACAATAGATTGTGCGATGCGGGGGGCTACACCGGCAACATTCGCGAGGTTGGCAAGATAGGCAAGAAATCCCGTATCTACCGCTTCCGGGGCTCTCCCGGAAAGGTAGGCTTGAACGCAATCCTTTGGCGACATTTGAAATCACTCCTTCCCGCAGGGGCTCCCGGGTGAGTGAATGCTTTTGTCGGCAGCCTTGTGCAGAGCGTAAAAAATACTATTTGATAGCGCTCCGATAGGCCATGAGCAGTGCTGCAACTATTTTAAGGGTACTATCGGCTTTTATTTAAGGAATTTATCCCGGTATCCCTCGGGAGGGAGTCGCCGCCATCCATGATTATCAGCATTCGGGCCGCAATGGTGGTCGGTCTGGCGCTCGCAGCCGCACGTGCGGGAAACGAATCCGGCGATTCAACCATTGACCTCCAGGGCAAATTTCCTTCCTCGGTAACCCGCGCGTTTGTCCTGCATCATTACGAACGGATTTGGAAAACGATCGCTCCTGAGGCTCCGCTCGACCGTCGGACGATTACCATTTTCTATTATACCCGCCGGGATGACAGAAAATTGAGCGTTCGCCTGCCCGAGTGGGGCGGGGGCGGCGCGGTCGGGGAAAATCTCATTGTAATCCCGCTGGACCACTCACCGCTGCCCGATATGGACCTTCCGCAGGTTACTGTCCATGAGCTTACCCACATTGCCCTCGAACGGGCCTATGGCAGACTCCCGGTGCCGCGCTGGTTTCATGAGGGGCTTGCAATGACCCTATCCGGCGAATTGTCGTTCGATGAACAGGTGGCGGTATCGCGGGCAGTTTTTACCGGAAAGCTCATGCCGCTCGATTCTGTTGACAGAGTCAACCGGTTCGACGCCGGGGAGGCCGAGCTGGCCTACAGCGAGAGCCATATCGCCGTTTCCTGGATGATCGACCATTACGGACTCGACGGCATACCCGAGCTGCTGGGGGCGCTGCGAACCGCCGGCACCTTCAGCCGAGCGCTCGTGCAGGTTTACGGGTTTACCGATGAAGAACTGGACAATCTTGTGAGGAATTATATCGTCGAGCGCTATCGTGGGGTGTTCTTTTTCAGCGATACGTATCTTTTCTGGCTCATCGGCGCCCTCCTCCTGATCGTCGCGTTTATCGCGGTAAAAATCCGCAATGATAAACGAAAAAAGATCATGGAGGAGAGCGATCGTATCGAGGATGAAGTATCCGATGAAGCAGACCGCCGGTAGGACGCGGCTCAGGCCGATCCGGCCGGCTGCGTTGGAGCCACCGCCGGGGAGGAGACCGGAGCCGCCAGGGCACGGTCTCGCTCCATGCCCGTCGCCGTTACTCCATCGACCGGCTTTTCATGCCGGAAGACGATAGCCCCGAGCGGCGGGAGCGTCAGCTCCACCGATTGTTTCCTGCCAAGGCAGGGCTTGCCCGTGGATGCAACCGCGCCGCTGTTGCCCAGATTGCTGCCGCCATAGAGCGCCGAATCGCTGTTGAAAATTTCCTTCCACAGGCCTGCCGCAGGCACGCCGACCAGGTATTTATAGCGGGGCACCGGTGTAAAATTGCACACCACGAGCACCGCATCGGCGGGATCCCTGCCCTTGCGCAGGTAGGAGATGACGCTGTTCTCCCAATCCTTGAAATCGATCCATTCAAACCCGGCTGCATCGCAGTCCAGCTCATGCAGTGCGGAGATGGTCCGGTAGAGCTTGTTGAGATCCCGTACGAGGAGTTCAATCCCCTTATGACGGTCATAGTTGGTGAGATTCCAGTCGAGTGCGCCATCATGCGCCCATTCGCGCCACTGAGCGAATTCACCCCCCATGAATAGCAGCTTTTTTCCCGGATGGGTAAACTGAAAGGTGAACAGGAGTCGCAGGTTTGCGAGCCGCTGCCAGTCGTCGCCCGGCATTTTATTGACCAGCGACCCTTTGCCGTGAACGACCTCATCATGAGAAAGTGCAAGCACGTAGTTTTCGGTAAAGGCATACAGCAGGCTGAAGGTGAGTTCGTTATGGTGATATTTCCGATGCACGGGATTTTTTCCCATATAGTAAAGCACGTCGTGCATCCAGCCCATATTCCACTTCATGCCGAAGCCAAGCCCGCCCACATAGGTGGGTTTGGACACCATGGGCCATGCGGTGGACTCTTCGGCGATCATCTGGACATCGGGGAAGGTCTTGTAGACCTCCTCGTTGAGCCGTTTCAGGAAGTCGATGGCTTCAAGGTTTTCGCGCCCCCCGAATTTGTTCGGGATCCACTCCCCGCGCTTACGGGAATAATCGCGATACAGCATCGAAGCGACGGCATCGACGCGTAAACCGTCGATATGAAATTTTTCAAGCCAGAACATGGCACTTGAAAAAAGGAACGACCGCACTTCCCCCCTGCCATAGTTGAAAATGTAGCTTTTCCAGTCCGGATGGAATCCCTCCCGCGAATCGGCGTGTTCATACAGGTGGGTGCCGTCGAAATAGACCAGTCCGTGCTCGTCCCCGGGGAAATGCGAGGGAACCCAATCGAGGAGAACCCCAATGCCCTTTTGATGGAGGTAATCGACGAGATACATGAAATCCTGCGGCGTGCCGTACCGGCTTGTCGGAGCAAAATATCCGGTTGTCTGGTATCCCCACGATCCATAGAAGGGGTGTTCCATGACGGGCAGGAACTCCACATGGGTAAAATTGAGCCCGGTCAGATAATCGGCGAGAAGCGGGGCGAGTTCCCGGTAGCTCAGCCAGTCGTCTTTCTTATCGCTCTTCCTCTTCCACGACCCGATATGCATTTCGTAAATGGATTGCGCTTCCCCGATGGCGTTGCAGTTTTTGCGCGTGGCCATCCAGGCGGCATCGCCCCACCGGTAGTCGAGAGTCCGGATAATCGGCGAGGTCGACGGGGGTTTTTCCCAGAAGAAAGCGAAGGGATCGGCGCGATTGGCAGAATACCTGCCGATCCGGGATTCAAGGTGATACTTATAGAGGCTGCCCGCCGGGAGACCGGCAATAAATCCCTCCCAGATGCCCGAATCGTCGGTCCTGAGGCAACAGACATTTGCATCCACATTCCATCCGTTGAAATCGCCGACTATCGATACGCGCTTCGCATTGGGAGCCCATACGGCAAAATGGATCCCATCTTCGCCCCGGGCATTTTTCATGGGATGTGCGCCGAATTTTTCGTACAGCTTGAAGTGGTTTCCCTGACGGAACAGATAGGTGTCGAAATCGGTAATCAGCGGATCGATGACGGGAGTCGTTATGGTCGTCGCCTGCGTGGCGGGAGCGCTTGATTTTGCATTTTTCAGCACAGGGGGCTTCGAAATGTCTTCCGGTGATGGGGCCATGATTTTTCTATACATCCTTGCAGGAGAGGCGTGATTGAATAATCTTATGCAAAAAATATACCGAATATAAAATTATATATGAATCCTGAGGTACGGGGGGAATCCGCAGCAGGATCAGGCGGAGAGTTCCACATGCTGCAGCAGTACGACGATTTTTTAGAAGATTATTCCCGTCGTTACCTGGGCCATGAGCGCGTTGCCGGAAAAGGTGTATTCCGTATTCGTCGGTCCGAGGAAAGCGTTGAGCGAAATGCCGAACACGAAATTGTTGAGCGAGTGGTAGTTGATCCCGGTGGAAACCACGAAGCTTTTCTGCTGCAGGTTGCCGATGGCGTTGCAACTGAATGTCATGGGATCGATGATGAACTGGCTAACCGATCCGAAAACGGCCGCATAATATTTCGAGTAGCTGTTGGGAATGTAAAGGTTTGACAGCGCCGACGGGTTGGCGAGCCACTGCATGGCTGGCGGAAGCTGCTGCGGGGTAATCGCGCCGGTCATGAGTGCAGCCAGGTCCTTTCCGAGTACCGGATCGTTAAATATGTTGGCACTGCTCCCCGAACCGTTATAGTAGAAATTCGCATTCAGCGTCAACCGGTCCGCAACCCCGCCGAGCGGGAAGAACTTTGTCAGGCTCAGGCAGGCGCGCGGAAACCACTGGTCGCCGAGCATGGTGGTGTCCCAGGTCGAATCGGTGGTTTTTTTGAGGCCTGGAATATTTGTCCCGTTGCGCAGGCTGACCTCGCCGGCGATCTGGACATTGAAAAGTTGCGAGGTGATATCGAATCCGCCCACCGGCTTCTCGCCCTCTTTCCCCCAGCCCGAGAGCGCCATCTCGGTCCTGCCGACCAGGAATTCGGCCTTGGCCGCCACGGCGAGACTGTCGGCGGTCGAGGCGTTGTTGGCATCGATGAAGGTGTAGAAGTTGAACAGCGTCTTATAGGGAATATGGATCTTCAGGCCGTAGGACCCCTCGCGCTGCCCTTCGAGGGTGAGGAAGGTTTTGTTCTGCACATTGACAAGATCGGTCGGGTTCCACAGATTGCACGGCCCCCACTGCAGCACCTGCCTGCCCAGCCTGAAGTAAATCGATTTATTGATGTTGGCGTCGACGAATACTTCCGGCATATCGAACACCAGGCCGCTGTCCGGCTTCCCGAAGTTACCCGGATCGAGCGAGGCGTAGGAGGGAGTCGGTACATACGATCCCTCCAGGTCGGCGAAGGCCTTCGCTCCGCCGACAAGCCGCGCATCGATAAAGCCGTTGCCGACGATCCGGGTGGTGAAGGTGGCGTCGTGGAGGTCAGGATTGCGAAACCAGGTCCGGCTCAGGGCGGGGTCGGCATAGTCGTACAGGTTGCCGGAAAAGGCGACGGAGTTTTTCTCCTCAGTGCCGGCCTTCGCCGACTGGGAGTTGACTACCTTCGTGCTGTCGACGACCGAAGAGCTGTCGGCAAAGAGGGCGTTTTCGTCGATTTTCTCTTCGGCATACAGGAATAACGGCCATAGGAGCAAGCCGACGATGAGCGGTTTTATCATGAAATTACCCTTACCATTTTTTCAATACGTCAATAAATGCGGAGATTTTTTCCCGGTAGAGCGTGCTATCCTTCAGCTCCTTTTTTACAAGGCCGAGGCTGGCCACCGGTTGTTTCCCGATTATCTCATTGCAGAAGGGAACAACCTTTTCCGCGGGCGTATGCGCAGCGGTAATGATGTAAGCGACATTCCGTAATTTATCCTTGTTCATCGTCAGAAAAGTCCGTATGGCCGGGGTAATATTCCCGGCCCAGACCGGGGTGCCCGCCACGACCAGGTCGTATTCGGCCGGATCCCTGGGGATCGAGTCTATGAAGGTCTGCTTCTTTGTCATGGCATCCCTTCCCGATGAAAAGAAGGCGAAAAAACCGGTGCGATTTTTTTTGTCGACGATCCGTTCGATATCCGCGCCAAGTGCCGCCGCAACGTCTTTGGCCGCGCGTTCGGTATTCCCGGTTTTAGAATAATAAACGACGAGGATTTTCTTACCCTGCGTCACCGGTGCCTCCTGGGCAAAGTTAGTTCCCAAAAAAAGTGTCACTCCGGCGATTGCCGCTAAAATCAGCTTTTTCATAGCTTATCCGCCTCCCGCTTTTAATTCGGCTTCTATCTTTTGTCCGTCTTCTTTCTGCCTTTTGTCTGCCTTCTTCCTGCCTTTTTTTGTCAGTTACTCAAATTTTCCAGGTACGCCTTGGTAAAGATCCGGTCATCCAGCTTGCCGGTGACGATCCCGGATATCTTGACAATAGTCTTGTTCCCCTTTTCAAATTCGTCGATGAACATCTGCTCGATGGGGACGTACTTGCCGAGTACCTGCGTGTATTTAAGGTAATACGCGGTATTCATGAGCGCCCGCGAGCTCGAATAGGACTGCTGTTTGAGCGAAAGCAGGTTGTCCTGCCGCACCCAGAGGGTGCGGAACGGATAGGAGACATCGGCTACCTTTGCCTTGATCTGGAAGCGCCATACCGGGATGGCGCCCAGTTTATCGGCAGCAATAATTTCCTTTCCGGATGGGTCGGTCTCCCCCTGGTAGAGCTCGGTGAGGCGCCGGGTCTCGAAGTCCTCGCCCTTTGCATCCGTGCCGCCGATGCTTTCGTCACGGTTGATATGCTGAAAGGTACGGGTATTGACACGGTACATCCAGAAGTTATCCTCGACGCGAAGGTACCCGTTTCCCTTTTCCGATTCCGGCGCCGCAAAAGCGATGAGGAAGGCGTCGTCGCGGTCGCGGCGGTAATAGGCCATTTCGAAGACTTTGGTTCCCTGGTCCACCTTCTGCTGGGTCATGCTGACCATGGCGCGAACATCGGTGCTTATGGAAACGTTATCCTGCATGGCTTTGAGAATCGTGACAATCGGCGGCTGCGCACCCGCAAGGGAAGCCGTCAGCAAAAGCGCCGTGATTATCCATTTGATCATTGGTACCGTCCTTTATTCGTAGTGCCGCATGGCATTCGCGGCGGTAAGTTTTGCGGCACGGCGCGCCGGAAAAAACGCCGTCGCGCCGGCGAGAGCCGTGATAAAAACAATGAACGCCGCGACCGCTCCTGCGGTGGGGGCGAAAAACAGGTGCCCGTTGACAAGGAGCATGCCCATCGGGTTGTCGGCGGCATTGATGGTAAGAAGCGTAAGCCCCCCCATTGCCGCGAACGCGGCGACGGCTCCGGCAAGTGAGGAAACAAACGCGAGGCAGAGCGTTTCGACAAGGAACATGATCAGGACCTGGGAGCGCTGCATGCCGATGGCGCGTATGGTGCCTATTTCGCGCGTGCGTTCCCGGATCGTCATGCGCAACGTGTTGATGACTCCGATCAATATGATGAAGAACAGGATGAGTCCGGCCGCCAGGGTAATGAGGTTAAGCACCGCTTCCACCTGGAGAATTGCGGACGCAGTCTCGTACATCGACTGGACGCTGACCATGATCCCCTTGAACTTTCCGCGTCCCATCTCCTCCATCATTTTCGTATATTCGTCGGTCGTGGAGCAGCGCTTCATCAGCATGAACTCCGGCGCGAGCGCCGGATAAAGCGGGCTCGATGAATCGGGCAGGGTCTTCAGGAGCTCTTGCGAAACCGAGTGGGGAAGCGGCGCATAATAGGCGTGATAGAAATCGCGTTCGTTAATAAATACGCCATTCGAGGGGAATTTTGCAGTCATTCCGGCTACAGCCGTAACGACGAAATTCGCATGGCCGCTGTCCGGGCCGAACTTGGCGTTCCAGGTAAAGGCAAGCGAATCGCCGATGCCGGCGCGGCACTGCGCAGCCAGCTCTTTAGCCACTATAACACCGCGATAGCCGAAGGCTGCGGCGGAGTCCCCCTCGGAAAGCGGGACGCCGCGATGCATGATACCCTGCGAGGCGGAGTCGGTCCGGAATCCGAGGGCCGTAACCGGAGTCGCGGTGCCCCGGAGAACGCCGGTTCCGGTCATGACCGCAAGACCCGGTTTCAGCATCGCGTGAATGCCGTCGGCAATTGACTTGGCAAAGCGCTGGGGATCCTTGACATTGACGCGCACCGAGGCAATATCGTGAGGACCATAGCCCAGGAGCGCCTTAAGCGTGTGCAATTCGAGAAAAACCGGGCTTGCCATGAATACATTTGCCGGTTTGAAAACGCCGACGATAGTGAGCTGGGCGCTCGATGCCTGATTGTTGACGCCGGTGAACCGCACCCTGATCACGTCGCCCATCTTGACCCGCAGGTATTTCGCCTTTTGTTCGGAAATTATCACCGGGCATCCGGGGCCGGTATCCTTGAGCGCAAGGAACGAACCCTGCAGCATGCTGAAATTCGAGGCATAGTGCTTTACTTCCTCTGGCGTTAAGGTCCGGTTCAGGTCTACCCCGACCATGATGACATTATCGGCGATGCCGTTGCCGATTGCGCGGGCGAACACGCCGGCAGCTTCTTCGATGCGTGCCGAGGGCGGAGCCGCCTTTTTTACTGCAGCAAGAACCCGGGCGTCATCGTAAAATACCTGGCTCGTCATGTTACCGTTGCGCGAGTAGGTTACCGCAACATGCCCGTTGGTATAGCTCACGACCTGGTCGAAGAGCACCTTGGCGATACCGTGCGAAAAGGCATTGGCCATGATGAGCACCATGGCCCCGAAGGCGATGGCGACGCCGAGTAACAGGTTACGGCGCTTCTGCCGCACCAGATTGCGAATGGCTATATTGAAAATGACCGGCATGGCTGCTCCTATTCCCGTGATACGGCATCGAGCGGGGTAATGCCGCTCGCCACGCGGATCGGGTAGACGACCGCGACGAGGGTGACGACGATGAGTTGCAACAGTGCCAGGCCGACGTCGACCGCCGACAGCATCGGCCTGAAGGTATCGCCGCCGTAGAGAAGCTGCAGCATATCGTTGTCGGTGGTAAAATTAAAGGCCGCGAGAATGTTGACGATAATAACCCCTACGACGATCCCGGCACCGCCGAATATCGCCGAAAGCGCCGCCGTTTCGCCCAGGAACATCAGGCGGATGAATCCCTTGCGCGCCCCGACTGCCCGCATCATGCCGATCTCGCTGGTTCGCTCGATTGCCGCCATGGAGAGCGTGTTCACGATGATGATGATCGCCACGAAGAAGAGAAACATGACAAAGACGAAGAGCGAGCTCTTGATAAGCGCGGCCATCGAGCCGATGAAACCGGTGGCTTTTTTCCAGGTTATCGCCCGAACCGGCAGCTTTTTTCCGGAGAGGGTCTTATTGAGCTCCGAGACCGTCCGGTCGAGGTTCTTCCCATTGGCGAATCGGAGCAGCACGAGATTCCACGTCCCCGCGTCGGGATCGAGCTTCGGTCGGACGGTATCACGGGCTACCGCAAGGCTCCCGGCCCCGAGGGCGGCGGCAGGGGCGCCCTTTTGCGGGGCGACGACGTTATTCTGCGTAAAGAGATTGTCGAGGGAATCCCCGCTTTTCGCAAGGAGGTCGAGGTCCTCTGTTTTGACCGGAGCCGAAGTAGCGAGCGCGGAAAAGTAGCCGAGGCACTCGCGATAGGATTCGATGTCCATGATCGGAAAGCTTCCCCAGATGGTATTGAGCGACCGGTATTTGACGATTCCCCTCACCGGTACCCGGACATCGGTCGTGGAATTTTCGTTATTGATCCCCATGAATACGGCGCTATGCTTTACCGTCAGCTCGGAGAGGCGGGAGGTGATTCCCTTGCCGAGCTGTGCGGTATCGAGCGCGGTCCCTTCCGGTGAGAACAGGATGTCGTAATAATCGCCGAAGAGCTTCCGCCATCCGGTGGGCACCAGGACGCCGGGCTCGTTGCCTTCAAGAAACCGGCCTTCGATGAGCTTCAGATTGTCCCCGAAAAATCGCCGGTACTGAGCCATGTCCACGCCGAGCACGAAGGCGCCCTTGGCGAGGCCGCCGTCTTCGTTGAGGGCCATGGCGAAATTCTTGCCCATGGGCAGCCATCTGGTAACCGAGGGAATGGTTTTAAGGGCGGAATCGATTGCCTTGTAGTCTGTAATCGGTGCCACGGCCTTGCCCATGAATTCCAGGAAAACGTTGTCGGATTCCTGCTTGTCGGAAACGAGTACCGCGTCGCCGCAGAACCCCTCGACAATGTTCTTCTGCAGCCCGGCATCCATCCCGGAAATGACGCCGTTGCCCACGGTCATGAGAAGCGCTCCGATAAACAGGATCGCGCCGATGATCAGGCTCTTGCCGCGATGGCGCATGATGTTGCGCCAGGCGATTTTGACGATGAGACTCATAGGGCGCTCTTTTCGGCGACAATGCCGTCTTTGATCTTCACCATGGTCTTTGCATATTTGAGCACATTGGCATCGTGGGTTGAAAATATGAAGGTTGTCTTTTCCCGGGCGTTCATCTCCTTCATGAGGTCGAGGATCTGTGCCCCGGTAACCGAATCGAGGTTGGCGGTCGGTTCGTCGGCAAGGACTATGTCCGGGTTCGTCACCAGCGCGCGCGCGATGGCCACCCGCTGGCGCTGGCCTCCGGAGAGCTCTGCGGGACGATGCTTTATAAACTCGGTAATGCCGACTTCGTCAATCAGTTTTTCCGCCTTGCGCCGGATTTCCGCGCGTGAGTCTTTTTTCTTGAGGAGAAGCGGGAACTCGACGTTTTCGAGGGTATTGAGCACCGGAATCAGGTTGAATGTCTGGAAGATGAAGCCGATGCGGTTGAGGCGGAGGTCGGTGATCTCCCGATCGTCGAGGCTCGACACCTCGTCGCCATGGACCCTGACGGATCCGGCGGTTGCCTTGTCGATGCAGCCGATGATGTTGAGTAACGTGGTTTTCCCGCTGCCCGATGGCCCCATAATCGTCATGAGGTCTCCCTCTTCGATAGTGAGATCGATGCCGCGCAGGGCATGTACCGTCGTGGTGCCGAGGGCATAGTCTTTGATAACGCCACTAATTTCTATAATGTTCATCTATTGCCTCCAATGCGCTGCAAAAGACTGTTGCTTTCAAATAAAGATATAAACCGACCGTTTGGTTTGTATGTGTATTACATTAATATACTTCAATGATGCCTTTTGAGCAGCGTTCGCACTATCGTTGACAACTGTGCCAGCCCGTGCTTCCGGTTCGCCTTGATGGTATCCAGGAGTTCCTCCTCATCCTTCGGTGGAACGGTCGGTTTCGTCTTTTTGATCAGGGCGATGGCCTTTTTCGGGCAGGCAGGAACGCACAGGCCGCAGCCGATGCACCGGTTCAGGTTGACTCGCGCGCAGTCGGACCGCCCGGGCAGCGAAAGAGCTTTCACCTGGCAGCGTTTAAGGCAGGCGCCGCAGCTTACGCAGGCACCGGCATCAATTTTTGCGTAATAATTACTAGTCCAGAAGTCGACCGGGTTGGGAAGTCTTTTCTGGAAATTGAGCATGCCGCAGCAGCAGCCGCAGCAGGAGCAGACGAATTCAGCCTTCTGCTCGTTGGCGGGCTGGAGCACCAGTCCCTCGTCTTCGTTCTGCTGGAGAATCACCAGTGCCTCATCGGCAGTAATCTCGCGGCCGTGGCCCCGACGCAGGGTCATGGAGGCCATGTCGCCCATCCCGAGGCAGGTTTCGAGCCGGGATGTCTGTTTGCAGCTGTGGCCCTGGATCCGCTCCGCCTCGCGGCAGATGCATTTGAGGATGACGAACGGACCCGGCGAGTCCTTGACCAGCAACCTGATCTCGTCGTAGGTTGCTATGTGGTGTTCTACCGTAACACTCTTGCGTATGGGAATGGTCCGCATCTGCGATGGCCTGACCGACATGAAGGCCTTTCCGTAGTCCATAGTCTGAAAATATTGCCCGACCGCAGTCAGGAATTCGGGAGAGGGATTGCCGTCCTGCATTTCAAACATGCCGATGACGACCGGCATGACGTACCAGTGCGCAGCGCCGTCCTTAATCTTCCAGCCGATCGCGCCCTTCTTGAAGGCGCTTTCGAGGAGCGCCCCGGTCTTCTCGGCAGGAAAATCGCCGGCGGCAGCTTCGGCTACCCGGCTCTGGGGGGTGGGCTGATAGGAAAGGTGGAGCGCAACCCTGGCTTCGTCGGGCGTAAACAGCGTACGGAGCAGCCGAATATCGGCGCCGGATTTCGTGGCAGGAAATCCGACGGCCTGGCGATCGAGGTGCTGCTGCAGCAGGCGGTAGGGATCTTGTTTTTGAACCGGAATGCTCATGAAGTTGTTTCCTTTCCTGGCGACGATTTGGACAGGCGCACCGTTTCGCCGATCACCGCATCCCCGACTTCGCGGAGCATTGTCTCGACCTCCTTTTCCGAAAGCGCGCAAAGCTTGTCGCTCACGATAAGCGATGCGAGGCCGTGCACGAAGATCCACATCTTGAGAAGCAACCCTTCAAGTGCGCCGTCGGAAAGGCCGGCGAGGGAGGGATCGCGTCGCATGAGCGAGAGGGGATCGGCGCCTGCCGGGGTGTTATCCGGCAGCAGTTTTTGAAAATCGCTACCCAGAACTTCGAAGAAAAGTCTCTTTTCACTGCGTGCATAGTCGATATACCCGAGCCCCATGTCGAAAAACGGCTCACCGGAGCGCGGTTTCGCCTGATACTCATGCAGCAGTTCGAGCGCACGGATAAAAATCTCGCGGCGAAGCAGATCCATGGTGCGGAAATACCCGTAGATGGGCGAGGTCGAGGTCCGCAGCTTCTTCGCCACGCTCCGGGCCGAGAGTGCGGCGATGCCCTTGCCCCGCACCAGCGAAAAAGCGGCATCGACGATCTGGGTGCGGGTAACGGTTTTGAGCGGCGGCATGGGCTCCTTAATAATACAGTAGTTATAAAACAGTTGTTTCGTAACGTATGTTATTAATATACTTCGGCCGGAAATAAAAGTCAAACGGGAGATTTCCGGTACTTCTCCTGGCCGCAGCCATGCCCTATGCCGCCAAAACTGCAATTCTTTCAAGAATGCCGTTTTTCCGGCTTTTAATTTGGAATCCTGCCCTGGAAGCGGCAAGCAACGTTTCACCATTCGAATGAATGATCTTTCGGCGACCATACCGATGGCTCTTTCCCTAAAGACGCGAAGGGGGCATAATTATTGCAGTCGGATGAGGGAAGTCTGCATTGATTGAATTTAGCTCGACTGGGCTGACTTTTTAAGGCAGGAAACTTCTTTTGCGGACATTTTAGCATATGGACACCTTGAGCTTTAAATCCGACCGGGAGTTCAGGGCCTGGCTGGAGCAAAACCACGATCGGGACGAAGGCATCTGGCTGCGCATCTATAAAAAAGGGTATTCCGGATCCTCGGTTTCCTTTTCCGAAGCTCTTGACCAGGCTCTCTGCTTTGGGTGGATCGACGGCAGGAAAATGCACTTCGACCAGGACTCCTGGCTTCAAAGATTCACGCCTAGACGCTCTAAAAGCAGTTGGTCAAAAATCAATATCGGGAATGCAAATCGGCTGATCGATACCGGCCAAATGACTCCGGCAGGTATGAAAGCAATCGAGGCCGCAAAGGCAGATGGTCGATGGGGTGCTGCCTACGATTCGTTCAGCAATTCCCGGATTCCCGAGGATTTTCTGAAAGAGCTCGATAAAGATAAAAAGGCGAAAGCGTTTTTTGAGACACTCAACAGAACTAATCTTTACTCCATAGCCTACCGGCTCCAGACCGCAAAAACGCCTGAAGCACGGGAGCGGAGGATGGAATTAATCCTCGGCATGTTGTCCCGGGGAATAAAATTCCACTGATCCGGCAGGTGGATCGGCTTCGATCAACTCAGCTTTCCTCTTTCAGGATCGTTTTCTTCATCCACGGCATTATCTTATCCCACGCCTCGTCCACCGAGAGCGCCTTGAGACTTGCCGAGGGATCGATATCGCTTTTCAGTGCGCGAACGCCCACATTTGCAGCGGTCCAGACCGGAAAGCCTGCCATCTCCCGGCGAATCACGAGGTTGCGGTCCCCAACCGGACCGTTGCGCTTATCATCGGTAGGGCCGAAGAGGGCCACGGTCGGTACCCCCATGCAGGCGGCAATGTGCATGAGCCCGGAGTCGTTACAGAGGAGCAGCGAGCACTGCCGGATGAGCGCGGCGGTGAGGCGCAGGCTGCACGGTTCCACGATGTGCTGCTGCTCCTTCATGATAGAGGCGGTGATGAGCTTGACCGACTCCTCGTCCCGCGAACCGAAGATGAGCGCCTTTGCATTCAGGGATTTGCAAATGCGCAAGCCGAGCTCGCCGAAGCGCATCGGGTCCCACCGTTTGGCAGCCATGCCATGCTCGCCGCTCGATCCCGGATGCAGGCCGATATAGCGGCCGGGGCCTCCCCATTGTTCCAGGAGGCGCAGGGCGGCGATCCATTCCTCTTCGGTAAAGAGCGCCGGAAACGAGCGGGGACCCGGCGGGGGAGGGGTCTCGCCAAACGCCGACGCAAGCCGCAGGTTCTGATCGACATCGTGCGCAGCCGGGTCGACGGGCAGGAAGCGGGTGTTCAGGAACGAAAGGCTCGACGTCCGCTTGAGCGGATACCGGAAGGCGTACCGTTGCCGGATCCCGCAGAGAAAGGGAAGCAGGTTCGATTGCCAGTTGTTGGCCGGGAAGAAACTGAGAGAAACGTCGAAATGTTCGCGCCCGAGTTCCGCAACTATTCGCATCCGCTGCCGGAGTCCGTGTTCGCGATCCGGGTCGATGCGGTGAAACCCGCTCCAGATCGGGTCGTACTGCGCAAGATCGAGTATCGAGTTCCGGAGTGCAAGCAGATGCAGCTCTGCCCCGGGCACGGAATCGTGAAGGAACCTGAAGGCAGGCCAGCAGAGCAGGTAATTACCTATGCCGATGGGACACAGGCAGAGAATTTTCATACTATTCAAGGGTTTCGCGAATGTAATAGTGTTGATGCGGCGACATCCGTACCAGCATCTCCGCAAGGAACCCGAACGAAAAAAACTGGATGCCGACGATGACGGCCCCGAGCGAGAGCAGCATGAGCGGGCGGATGTGCAGGGCGCCGGTTATGCCCCATTGTATACCGAACCAGGCGAGCACCAGTCCACCCGCCCCGATGAGCAGCATGGCGATAAGCCCGAAAAAATGCAGCGGGCTCCGGAGGTAGCGCCGCAGAAAGAGCAGCGCCAGCAGATCGAGGAATCCGCGAATGAATTTATTGAACCCATACTTGCTTCTGCCGAACTTTCGTTCGTGGTGGGTAACCGGGATCTCGGCCACCCGCCAGCCGTCCCAGTGCGCAAGCACCGGCAGGTAGCGGTGCCGCTCGCCGTAAATTTCGAGGCTTTTTGCGGTTTCCGCGCGATACGCCTTGAGACCGCAGTTAAAGTCGTGCAGTTTTACGCCTGCGAGAATCGAAGTGGCATAATTCCAGATTCGTGAGGGAATGGTGAACGAAGCCGGATCGTGCCGGACCTTTTTCCATCCGGACACCAGATCGTACCCCTCTTCGAGTTTCGCCCGGAGAGCCGGTATGGCCTCAGGGTCATCCTGGAGGTCGGCGTCCATGGTAACGATGATCTCCCCCTGTGCTTGCGCGATTCCTACCGAGAGCCCCGCTGCCTTTCCCCAGTTACGGTTGAAGCGGACGGCGCGAATCTGGCCGAACCGGGCCTTGAGCGAGCGGATTTCGTCGAAGGAACCATCGGTGCTGCCGTCGTCGACAAAGATGATTTCATAGGAGTAGCCTTCGGCCTTCATCACCGTCGCGATAGACTCAACAAGCGGCGCCAGGCTCTCCTGCTCGTTTAAGAGAGGAATGACGATGGAAAGTTTCATAGGACCTCTCACAGGGGAGAAAGAGTATAAGGCTTCTAAAAATATGATACCGGCGGGGTAGCGGCAAAGTCCCGGCCTCAATGATTATGCCTGCACTTGACCAATGGAGAAAAGGATGAAGATCGTGTTACCGGGCGGAGGAGATTGATTGAGGGTATGGTACTGCTCTGGTGAAAAACCCGCGTCGCGAGGTTCTCCCACCTGGGCAGGAATAAAAGCCTTAAGTGTTTTTAGCTCTCCAACTATCTAACCCTTACCTGTTTATTAATCGCAGGGTACTGCAGCTACTGCGGCATGATGCTGAGGTCCTGAAGCAGCTCCTTGATTTTTTGCGGGGAGATCGGCTTTTCGAGATAGTAATTTGCTCCGAGTTCAAATACTTTTTCCCTGGTGTCGCTCTTTCCATAGGCGGTTAGAACAATAATGGTGCACCGGGTTTGCAGCCTCCTCGTCGTACTGATGACCTCAAACCCCTCAATCGTCGTCGCATCGGATAATCGCAAATCGGCAATAACCGCGTCGTACTCACCGCTCTCCAGATGAGCTCTGGCTTCTTCTACAGACTTCGCCGTATCCACCAGAACGCTCGGGACGCTCAAAACCTTTTTAAATGCAAATAGAATGGCCTCCTCATCCTCGACAAGAAGAATTTTGTTCATACTATTTGCCATTGCTTCTTAATCCTTTGCAGGCCCGGACCTTGATCGAAAGACCGGAGTGCGTTGTGCCGGAGGTATTCGCCCTGACGTTGCTGCCGATGCATCACGAATCGGAGAACATGGATAAAACAGGAAATATCGGGATAAATTATTAGAAAAGTATACTATGCTAGGTATCCTTCCATTCAAGCAAAAGCCAACAAAATGATTTACCTTGTCAATTAAAGCCGGCTTTGGCTTGAACACTGTCCTCCTCATTTTTAATTCCGCATAAAAATTCCTGAAAGTGGAAGCTCCCGCTCCGCCCGGTGGCCAAAATATCAAATGGATAAGGTTTTATGGATGGTTTTCATGGCATAAGGATTGCTTTTTTTACCCTCAGATCCGATGAGGGGTACTGCTGTTTATACCCTGTTCAGAAACGGCGCCGAGTGGCAGAAAGGATATGCGATGCAAGAGAATAGAAAAAATTGCAGTGTCCAGTGCGCTTTTTATGCACAATGTGCCACCGAAACAAGAGTGTTGTTGAATTACTGCGGAGCGAATCATAAAACCATGGGAAAGAAAATCCATGACGCTTACGCGGCATGCGCAATCCAGAAAAATCTGCAGGGCAGGACCATGAAGGCCCCGCAATTTCGCAGGACGCCGGGGTCGAGGCTGGTTCGTGCTGCCTAGGTGCGTCAGCGAATGGTGATGACAGGGAGTTATAAAATGAGGCCGGTGATGGATGTCGTTGAGAAAAAAAACGGGGCGGGAACCGTGAGAGCGGGAACCAACGGGGTAACCGAAGCCTATATCTTTACGCAGGATGACCCCGCGTTTGGTAACTTCTTATGGTTTGTGGCAGGGCGACGTATTCAGGAGGAAGCTGAAACCTATGCGGCGCTTGCTGAAAAAGCTTCGGATAAAAGCGTGATAGAATTTTTCTTCATGATGGCGGATCTCAAGAACCGGGAAGCCGAACAACTGGAGAAGAATGCTGAAAACGGTTGCCCTATGCCGACCCATGAAGGCGGGCTCGGTGTATCGGCCCTGCAATCGAACGAGGTTGTGCATGAGGCGGTCGGCAGCCTTGAGGAAGCATGCAGGATTGCGCTCAGGTTTGAAGTTGCAAATTACTGCCTCCACATCCACCTGGCCGAATTGGAGAAGAACATTACAACAAGGCAGCTTTTCCTGTTGCTGGCGCAAATGCATAAGGCAAACCTGCTTTTTATCGAAAAGCAGCTGAACGCAGTTACCAAAGCAAAGTAGAGGGAGGCGGGGGCAATCCTGAGGAATCAGGGCCCTCCAGGCCGGAGGGCTATTAAAAAGAACTGACCTCGGATTAATTCCGGGCATACAGAGGGATAGCAGGTAAGGCGCCCCGGTGCAGGGAGAGCATCCCTGAGAAGATCGATGGGGTGTCGGCATGCGGTGCGCCGGTTGATTTGTATGCCGCGGTGCGGAGAGGTCAGTTCTTTTTTTCTGCTTTTATCCCTTGACATTCCCAACCGGTGACAACCGGGCAACGGGGGTGCAGAGTCCTGCGCCGGATACTGAGCGGATTACCTCGTCAATATCCTTATAGGCCGCGCCGGCTTCCTCGGCAAACCCGGACCAGGATGCCGTCCGGGCGTAAATACCCATGTCGAGCATTCTGCGCTGCAAGTCGTGACCGTTAAACTCATGCCGCGCCTGAGTCCGGCTCATGATCCTTCCGGCCCCATGCGCCGTTGAAAAATAAGAGGCGCTTCCATCCTTTACTCCGGCGCAAAGCCATGAGCCGGTCTCCATGCTGCCGCCGATTATAACCGGTTGCCCCACCGATGCAAACGCCGCCGGGATCCCCGCCATGCCGGGCCCGAAGGCCCGGGTGGAACCCTTGCGGTGCACGAGAAGCGTGCGGATCTTGCCGCCCAAGGCGTGGTCCTCGAGTTTTGCGGTATTGTGCGCTACATCATAGACCTGGTGGAGGCCAAGTGAGGCCGCATCTTTTTTAAACTCCTCCGAGAATACCTCCCGGACCCGGTGCGCAATAACCTGCCTGTTTGCAAAAGACATGTTGGCGGCGCATTTCATGGCTGCGAAGTAATCCTGGCCGTCCGGCGAAGCGAAGGGGGCGCAGGCAAGATTCCGGTCGGGCATCGTTATGGAGTAGTGTGGTCCCATTACCCCGAGGAATCGGTCCAGGTAATCGGCGGCAACCTGATGCCCGAATCCGCGACTGCCGCAATGAAACATGACGACTACCTGATCCGGCATGATTATGCCGAAAGCCGCGGCGAGGTCCTTATCGAAAATATTCGCGGCCCGGGCCACCTGGATTTCAAGGTAATGATTTCCCGAACCAAGTGTGCCTATCTGGTGAAGTCCCCGCTCTACGGCCCGGTCACTGACTTTGGTTGCATCGGCACCCTTCAGGCAACCGTTCTCTTCGGTTCGGTCGAGATCTTCATCCCAGCCGTAGCCCTTTTTGATACACCAGCCCGAGCCTTGTTCAAGAATATTTCTGAATTCATCCGGTGAAACGGAAACCAATCCACGGCTGCCCACCCCGCAGGGAACTCTTTCAAAAAGCCTGTCTACCAGACGCTTCAGATGCGGTTTGACTTCATCGATGGTAAGGCTGGTGAGGAGCAGCCGCATGCCGCAATTGATATCGAAGCCGATCCCGCCGGGAGAAATAACCCCCTTCTTTGCATCGATAGCCGCAACCCCGCCGATGGGAAACCCATAGCCTGAGTGGCCGTCGGGCATGCAGATCGCCTGCCCGACGATTCCCGGAAGCATGGCCACATTGCTTATCTGATCGAATACCTCCTTATCCATGCCGGCTAAAATCTTTTCGGTTCCGTATATTCTGGCAGGGACCCGCATACCCGGCTTATAGCCGGTCGGCAGTTCGTAGAGGTTATTCGAAATTCTGGAAATCATGGAAGGAAGCATGACTATTTCTCTCTTTGTTCTTTAAGCACGGTTTTCACGGATAAAGATCAATGCTATAAAAATGGTAGTAACCTATTGCTAATATCGTGCCGGAAATTGCAGGCTTGTTGCTGCCTCTGGTGGGGAAACCTCGCTACGCGGGTTTCCCCTGGCCTGAAGCCGCGAAAGGCAAGCGTCTTCAGGCACACCCCTTCCTGCGGAGGTGCGAGGCGATGCCTGCCTCGCTATGCTCAGCAGGCGCTCTCGCACCCCCGCAACGCTCCTATTAGGTAGAAAACACATGGAAAAACCGCCCGATTTCTTCATCTTTCCGCCTTCATCCTTATCTTTTTTTATGATTGCCTTTCTCTGTTTATTCTACCCTGAAAGAGGGCGTTGCGGGAGGGGGAGAGCGTTTGCCTTAAGGGCAAACATCGCCTCTCCCTTCCGCTGGAAGGGGTGAGTCGGAGACGCGGCTTTGCGCGGCTCCGACCAGGGGGAACCGCCATAGCGGTTCCCCCACCAGGAGCATTTAGACTGGCTTCCACCATAAAGGCAAAAACTATCAGGGTCCGAAAATCGACCATCACCAAAATGCTATTTTTTAATTCGACTCCAAGGGAGAGCAGCCATCAATGCCGATGTACGAATTTCACTGCCGGGAGTGCAACCGGATCTACACGTTCTACTCAAGGACGATCAATACCGAGAAGACGCCGGCATGTCCGAAGTGCAAACGGCCCGACCTCGAACGCCTGATCTCGCGGTTTGCAGTCGGCAGCCGGTCGGGCAGCGAGGGCGGCGAGGACGAAGCCGGAGCCGGCCTGCCCGTCGATGCTTCGCGCATGGAGCAGGCAATGGATGCGCTGGCCTCAGAGGCCGGCGGCATCGATGAGAACAATCCCCGCGAGGCGGCAAATCTCATGCGCAGGTTTTCGTCGCTGGCCGGGCTGAAGCTCGGCGACAAAATGGAGGATGCGATCACCCGGATAGAAGCCGGGGAGGATCCTGAGTCGCTTGAGCAGGAAATGGGCGATTTCGATGAAAAAGATCTATTCAAGTTCGGCACCGGCGCAGTGCCGGGCAAGCGTGCAGCGCCGGACAGGGATGAAACACTCTACGAGATGTAGAGGGAGGGACCATGAAAATTCTTGTCGCTTATTATTCCTATGAGGGCAACACCCGCTTCGTGGCCGAACACGTCGCCGAGTTTTTCCATGCCGATGTGCAGGAGCTCAAGCCGAAGATCGATATGCATTCGCGCAGCTTCATGAAGTACGTGTGGGGCGGCAAGATGGTGCTCATGCGCGAGAAACCGGATCTCGAACCCCTCAAATACTCCCCGTCCGATTACGACGTCGTCTTCATCGGCACCCCGGTGTGGGCATGGACATTTACACCTGCCATAAACGGTTTCCTTGCCGGAAGCCCGCTCCAGGGAAAACGGATTGTGCTGTTCTACTGCCACGGCGGCGGACCCCGCGGGGTGGCCGATAAGCTGAAGGCGCTGCTGCAGGGTAATACCATCCTCGGCGAGAAGGGATTTCAGGAGCCCCTCAAATGGCGCCCGGACGAGGCGGTGCTTGCGGTGAGAACCTGGTGCCGGGAACTGAAACCGATACTGGGGATAGAATAATAGAAGGATGAGGGATGAGGGATGAAGGATGAGGGAAGAAAACTTCATAAGAGATAAACGATAAATAAGCCGCAGGGGCACAGCGCGCCGTGCGCGGAATCTTAATGACAACGGAAGGATCCGAATTGCAGAAATCAGCCAAAGCCGCAAAACGTCCCGTAACGCCGATCGAGGGGGGCGTTACCGCCGCCACCGGGTTTCATGCCGGAAGCATCCGCGCCGGACTCAAGGCCTCGGGGGGTAATGACCTTGCACTCCTGTCGAGCGACCGCGACTGCTCAGCCGCGGGTACGTTTACGACCAATGCCATCAGGGCGTCGAGCGTCGACTGGTGCGACAAACTGCTGCCCTCGAAGCGCATCCGGGCGGTAGTCGCAACAAGCGGCTGCGCAAATGCCTGCACCGGAAAGCGCGGTGAACGCGATACCGCCTTGCTCGCGGAGCTTACCGGCAAGGCACTGGCGGTTTCACCGGAATCGGTTCTCGTTGCCTCGACCGGCGTCATCGGGAAGTTCCTTCCCATGGACAAGGTCGGCGAGGGCATCGCCTCTCTCGCACCGTCGGTTTCCGCAGACGGGGGCACTTCGTTTGCCGAGGCGATCCTTACAACCGACACTCACAAGAAAGAAGCTGCAGTACGGGTAAAGCTCATCGGCGGCACCATCGTTATCGGCGGCTGCACCAAGGGATCGGGCATGATCGAGCCCAACATGGCAACCATGCTCGCCTTCATCACCACCGATGCGGGCATAGCCCCGGCCAGGCTCCGCGCGACGGTAAAGCGGTCGGTCGACCGGACCTTCAATCTTCTTTCCGTGGACGGCGACACCTCGACCAACGACATGGTGCTGGCGCTTGCAAACGGTGCCTCGGGTATCGCCGTGACCGCCGAAGACCAGCCGACTTTCGCGGCCGGGCTCTTTGCTGTTTGCGACGCGCTCTGCAAGGAGATCGCGGCCGACGGCGAGGGCGCAACAAAGAGGGTCGAAGTTGCGGTTCGCGGGGCGGCAAGCGCTGCCGATGCGAAGCGCGCAGCCAAAGCGGTCTCGAATTCCAACCTCACCAAATGCGCGCTCTTCGGCAACGATCCCAACTGGGGTCGCATCGCCTGCGCGGTCGGCTATTCGGGGGCAGCCTTTTCGCGCGAAAAGATGTCGATCCGGCTCTGCGGCATCCCGGTATTCAAAAATCTCCAGCCGGTTGACTTCGATGAGATCAAAATCCACCGCCTTCTCAAGGAACCGGTGGTGGTGATCGACATAGATCTCGGCAATGGCGATGCGGCGGCAGTGGCCCAGACCTGCGATTTCAGCTACAATTACGTGAAGATCAATGCGGAGTACCATACTTAAAAAGAAGATTACTGCCTTTGGTGGGGAAACCAGTTACAATGGTTTCCCCTGGCCTAAAGCCGCGAAAGGCACGCGTCTTTAGGCACACCCCTTCTTGCGGAGGTGCGAGGCGATGCCTGCCTCGCTTTCGCTCAGCAGGCGCTCTCGCACCCCCGCAACGCTCCCGTGAGGTAGAAAAAACACGGGAAAGGCAGGAAGGCAGAAAAAAGTAAGAAAGAAGGCACTGAGGAAGAAGAAAGTCAGAAAAAAGGCCAAGATAGAAGGGGAAAGACTGAAGGCAGAGAGGCCCAAAGATGTAAAAATTATGATGGATGGCAGATGAGGTGCTTGTCCCTGCCCTCCGGAAGATGTATTTTC
Organism: uncultured Fibrobacterota bacterium; assembly: GCA_963803935.1. Lineage (GTDB taxonomy): Bacteria > Fibrobacterota > Chitinivibrionia > Chitinivibrionales > Chitinispirillaceae > BOG-1184. The sequence continues at coordinate 28,009 of CAWDOZ010000081.1, forward strand.
TATGACTTCGAAATTACGCACCGGTAGCTCAGCTGGTAGAGCAACTGACTCTTAATCAGTAGGTCCTCGGTTCGAATCCGAGCCGGTGTATAAAAAAAGTTCTGACGGTTTTCCGTCAGAACTTTTTTTATGCCGGCTGGGGTTAAAGAACCGGCCAGTCGCGGAGCGACAGCTCGGTTTGACCGCGCAGCAGAGGCGCATCGCCAATCCGAGCCGGTGTATAAAAAAAGTTCTGACGGTTTTCCGTCAGAACTTTTTTTATGCCGGCTGGGGTTAAAGAACCGGCCAGTCGCGGAGCGACAGCTCGGTTTGACCGCGCAGCAGAACCTCTCAGGCGCCGCGAATTAAAAATACTTCTCCACCCCGATCCTGTCTACTTGTCAATCCCCATAAAAGTACCGAAATTCGAAAGAAAACGCATCTCCAATGAATTCGCGCCTGGAATTCCTTGAGGGAGACTGGCAACAATTCATCCAATTGGCATGGCAATTGCACCTGAAAGCAATATAGAGAGAGAGGGAACTTATAGGGCCGGCAGACAGTCGGGACCCTCTACAGGCCCGCTTGCAGTAAGAACCATGAGGAGGCAAAAATGCGAGTCATGATGATAGTAATACCCACTGGGTATGAGAAGGCTGCGCCGGGTACCCTGCCGGAACCGGAGGCAATTGCCGAAATGACGAAGTACAACGAGTCCTTACAGAAGGCCGGCGTGCTGCTTGCGCTCGATGGCCTTTGTCCTCCTTCAGAAGGCGTTCGCATATCATTCCCCGAAGGGAAACCCAAAGTTACTGCCGGACCCTTCCCCGAAACGAAGGAAGCCGTCGGGGGCTTCTGGATGATCCAGGTAAATTCGCTGCAGGACGCGGTCGAATGGGCTTCGCGGTGTCCCGCCTCTGTCAATGGAGTTATCGAGGTTCGCCAGGTGCTGGAAATCCCCTAGTATCCCGATCAGGCGGATCGGAAGTTGTGAGGCTTTCCCAGGTTAAAGCGAGGAGAGTGACCCATGCGGAAGATAATCGTCGGCGCAATGGTTTCCCTGGACGGCGTCATGCAGGCGCCCGGCGGGCCGACTGAGGATCCGACCAGGGGCTTCAAGTTCGGAGGATGGGCGATGCCCCATTTCGATCAGGATGGTGGCGAAGTGCTCGACGGCCTCTTCAAGGAGAAGTTCGATCTTCTCCTCGGTCGCAAGACCTACGAGATCTTTGCCGCATACTGGCCGTATTACTACGAAAATGCGCCCCACGGCAGTATCGCGAAAATGTTCAACGAAGTCAAGAAGTACGTGGTTTCGCGCTCGGGCGAGGTCGATACGGGCTGGCAGGGCACGGTGCTTCTTCGCGACATCGCCGCCGTGAAGCACCTGAAGCGGGAGGACGGTCCTGACCTCGTTACGCAGGGCAGTGCCGAACTGGTGCATGCGCTGCTCGCCAACGATCTGGTCGATGCGATGAGCATTTTTACGATGCCGGTCGTTCTCGGCGGCGGCAAGAAGCTGTTCGCGGACGGCTCCACACCGCATTCTTTCAAGCTGGCCGGCTCGCGCGTTTCGTCTACCGGCGTCCTTATCGGCCACTATGACCGCGACGGTGAAGTCAAAATTGCCGACGTTGCCCCCAATTCGCCGAGCAAGCGTGAGATCGCCCGCCAGGAGCGGATGAAGCGCGAAGGGTAGCCTGCATCCGAGGCACTCCGACGTTAATTAACGAGCACCTTGCTATTTATCAGGCTCCTGCCGTTCAATGTCGCCTTTATCAGATACGCCCCGGGCCGTATTTCGGTACTTATCGGAACCGCAAAATGCTGCTGTGACGATAATTGACCGGCAAACAACGAGGCAAGGTTGCGGCCTTGCAGGTCGAAAAGGGCGATGTTCAGCCTTCCGGAGGATGGAAGCGCAAGGTCGACATGGATGCCGGTAATTTTCCCGGCGTCGGTTTCGACCCTTATGCCGTTTCCTGATTCGCCCGGTTTTGCCGGAGTCGTCCTTATGCTGGTCGCCGCTGCGAACTGCCACCAGCTGAAGGAAAACAGGAGACCGGTACCGGTGCCGGTAAATTTAAAATACAAATCGTGGATTCCGGCCATGCCCGTGACGGTGCAGGTAGTGGTGGCCCAGGTCTGCCAGCCGCCGGTGCTTTTCACGGCACAGGTTCCCGCAAGGGTTCCATTCAGGCTGTCAAGGTGCAGTTCGATGTTCCCACCCGTTGCTCCCGAAGCGACCCGCGCGGAAAAGGACGATGCGCCCGCGCCGAAGTCAACGCTTTTAACCTTGATATAAGCGCCGTTATGGATGGAGTCCGCATCTATTCCACCCTCGCTGCACGTCTCCGTCTTGACGCCGGATTCCCAGCAGATCGTTACGGCCCGGGTTGTATCGTAGGGGTTGAGATGCCCGACTCCAACCGTAACCCCGCTTGTTGTCGGGGGAATGGCCGGAATGGTGCTGTCGGCATTATACGTAAATTGTTCGAGGCATACCGAACGTTTGTAACTGGTCCCGCCCGGCAAGGTTGCATTATGATAAAAAAAGTATGAATTCCCGCCGAAATCGCATATTCCGGCCTGGTTGGTGCTGCTGGCTCCGGTACCGGTCTGGACGGGCTGGATCTGCCCCTTATAGGTCCACGATCCGGTAGGAACGGTACTCATGGTATAGCGGATGGCCTCGGGAAAGCTGCCGGGGTAGACCAGGTAGTAATGAGCATTGCGTTTATAGAACCAGGGACCCTCCTGGTAGTTCGGGCCGAATGCCGCGGTATCGTTATCGGGCAGGCAGTTTATGGAGCCGCTGTAGGAAATCATATCGGCGTTGAGCGTAACCCAGTAGCTCACCTGATTGCCCCAATAGAGATAGGCCTGGCCGTTATCGTCAATGAAGACTGTAGGATCGAGCCCCCGCCAGCTCTGTGTCGCATTGCATCCGGTCATCAGGTTGGTCGGGATAAGCGGCTTTCCCAGGGTGTCATGGAAGGGGCCGGTAGGGCTGTTTGAAACCGCGACGCCAATTGACACACCGACGGAAGCCGTCGTTGAGACGTACAAATAGAACTTTCCATTCCGGTAAATACACTGGGCGGCATCGGCATCCTTGGTTGTCGCCCAGGTGAACTGACCGGGGGCGAGAATGACCCCATGGTCGGTCCAGTTGACCATATCGGTGGACGAGTAGCATTTCCAGTTCGCCAGCAGATAACCGTTGGTCGGGGCATTATCCGAGTCGTGGTCGATGCATACATAAACCGTACCGTTATACACCATCGGAGCAGGATCGGCAGTATAGCAGGTTTGAATAATCGGGTTATCGGCAAAAACATTGGGCACAAGGAGCGAAACAAGCAGCACTGGTGAAAACAGCAATGATCTTTTATTCACGATACCTTCCTATCATAGAAAATAGACGGGGTATGCCTGGAATGTACCAGCACGCTAGTACGGATTCGCAAAATTCAACTATCGCTATCATAGCCTTAATATAAGTTTCCGATATTACGGGAACAAACCAAAATCGCCTACTCCCGTAACATCCGCATAACCCCGGTCCGTCCCCCTTCGTAAACTTTTATAAGGTATACTCCCTTGCCGTGCAGCTGGGACAACGGATAGTGCGTTGCGCCGTTCCCCTTAAATTCCGCGACCTGCCTGCCCCGGACATCCATGATGCCGACCGTGTAGTCGGTGCCGGTGACGGTGATGTCGCGGAAGCCGATGCGTATCTGCGCTCCGGAGCGGGTCGTTGGCGACAGGGCCGCGCCGCTGCGGACCGCGGAAACGGCCGGGTTGTCGAGGGTAATGAGTGAAACGCCGAAACGGGGGAGGGAGAAGGCGATGGTAACGGTATGGTTGGAGTCAAGCGTTACCATGCTTGACGAATCCAGGAGTTGCAGCTGCATTGCCGTTGTCAGCTGCGAGAGCTGGGCCGCTGTCGGGCTTTGCGGGCTTCCCATGGCGAGCCATGCGGTGTAGGCGTTGCTGTGCGTGGTATCCATCCGGTAGTGGGCGAGGCGCACCCTGGATGGGGATGAAGCGGGAAAGGTTACTTTCACCTGCACCGGCGCGGGAGTGACGGTAACGAGGTTGTCGTGGTAGTTCCACACGAGAACCTGCGTTTCGGAATCGTTCTTTGCCGCGAGGCCGTCGATCGTCGGATTTGTCCCCCGTATGCTCGACTTGACGACGGTATCGAGCGGGATTGCGGCGGTGCTGGTAAGGGGAAGGCGGGTCGGCCCGAGTTTCCCGAGCATCTTGAAGGCGTTGAGCACCGGCAGCTGTATGCCGTTTGTCGAGAGGGTCCGGTACCCGGCGAAATAGGGCATGGAGTCGTACATCCACGCCCAGGTGAGAACGCCCTTGAGGTTGATGCCGACCTCCGCGGCCAGGTCGAGGGTGTACTTCATTTCCGCAACCTCGTAGGCGCCGTAGGCCGGTACGTTGCGATAGGCGTTTGCCGGGTACTGCGGAATGGGGCAGGCGGCACAGCCGTCGGGATCGGCTTCACCGATGATAATGGGCTTGTTCTTGTCGGTCGCATACGAAGCGGCAAGGCTGAAGCCGCTCTTTGCAAGGGCCAGCTGGTTCCCCATGTCCATCTGGACATTACCATTGACTATTGCGGTCCCGCCCTTGGCATGAAAGGTTATCATATCCAGCCGCGTACCCTTACCGTGTGAGCAGGCGTTGGTGCCGGTCGTGCAATGCGCAACGAAGCTCTGCATGAACGCATCCGAGGCATTGGCATTATCGTCCCCGCCAAGGGACGCATCGGGCAAAACGCTATGCAGGTTGTACTCGGTATAATCGAACAGGGAGTCGTAGCCCGCTACCGTTCCATGCCAGTACGAACCGTTCGGTTCGTTCCAGAGCTCCCAGAGCCAGGTGGTATCGATGGCGCCGTAGCGCGACGTGCTGTGGGCTGCCCAGGCGGCAACGAGGTTGCCCCATTTGGGGTAGCTGTTCGGCGGGTAGAAGCAGGCGCCGTCGAGGGCGGTAACCGACGAGTTCCGGTAGGCGCCGGTGCCGGTAGTCAAAGCCTGCGGCATGAAGGAGATCTCAACCAGCGGCAGGCACCCGCAATGGACGATGGTATCCATGATGCCGTCGAGGATGGTCCAGTTGTACGCGGGATTTCCCGAGGAGTCCTCGGAAAAAACATTGGTCGATCCCCATTTGAGCGAGGCGACGCCGTTGCCGGTGTTGAGAAGAAAGTGGGTCCGGATGTGGACCGGTTCGGGAAACATGGAATCGATGGTCTTCATGAGCGTGACCCCGCCCGGCGAGGTCGTATAGTTGCACTCGTCATAGCCGAAGTACTCCCAGACATGCCGGAGCGGGGTTCCCGCATTGGTCGCATCGACAGCAATATGGGCGGTATCGGACTGGGCGAAGGTTGCTCCTGCTGCCATGAAGCTGAGCGCAGCGAAACTGCAAAATACCGGAATACGGCGGACTTTCATGGGCTCTCTCCGGGTCTGGAGCATCACATTTCTTGAGGAGCATGGTGAGGCAGCTTGAACAGGCAAAGCGAACTCATACCATGCTGCTTCGTGGAATCTTCAATGCGTTTTAAATACCGCTACTCCCTAAAACTAATTTCGCAGTGAGGATGGGTGAGGTGAAATCTGCTTCCTGCAGACGCTTCCCCACCCCCCGCACCTTTAAATCATCATTGATTGCGGCGGGGTTGGCCCGGCTTGCAGGTGCTCCCCGGATGCGGACGGATTTTGAATAAAAAGCGGCCAAATATCTGCACTTATTTCAGGAGATGCATATATTATTCTTTATTATCCTGCGATTTTTATTGAGGCAATTTCGATGGATGGATGTCCTCCGATCAAAATAACTTTGAGGGATACATGAAAAGCTCGCTGCAAAGTTTTTTATACAATTCCGGAATTTTCCTTGCCGTGGCGATCCTCGTTACCCTGGGCGCTCTATCGTACAGGTTTTTAAAATCGGCGAAGCATTATGACAAATGGGAGGAGCATACCTACTCTGTCATGCAGAATTTCGACGGCGTGCTGGCGGACATTAAAGACGCCGAAACCGGGCAACGCGGCTATCTCATTACCGGCAATGAAAAATATTTGGAGCCCTATCGCAGGAGTACTCAACATATCCCGGCACAACTGGAGGCGTTGCGGCAACTTACAAGAGATAATCCCTCCCAGCAAGGAAATATCGATACCATCGGAATCCTTGCGGGAGAAAAACTTTCCGAATTGGAAATGACCATCAATCTGAGGAGTGCCGTGGGCTTTGAGGCGGCCCGGAAGATCGTCATGACGGATAAAGGCCAATCGATCATGGATGCAATCCGTCTGAAAATCGCCCGGGCCCGGGACGAGGAATCATCGCTCCTCCAAAAAAGGAAAAAAGCTAAAAATGATTTTCAATGGAATCTTGAAGTAAGCCAGATAATCGGCGGCATGGTAAGCCTGTTGCTTATAGCAGCCATTTTTATTCTGCTGAAAAGGGAAAATGCGCGGAGGCGGGGAGCCGAGCAGAAATTGCGCACAAATCAGGAACGGCTTGAAGAAACTGTTGAAAACCGGACAAGGGCATTGAAAGAGTCCGAGGAGCGTTGGGCAACTACGCTTGCAAGTATCGGGGATGCCGTTATCGCGACCGACCAAACCGGCAGTATCATTTTCATGAACAGGGTTGCGGAAGAACTTACCGGATGGCATTTCCCCGAAGCAGTGCAAAAACCGGTTCAGCAGGTCTTCCATATTATAAGCGAGGGGCTCCGCAAACCGGTTGAAGATCCTGTGGCGCGGGTTCTGAAGGAAGGCGTCATTGTCGGTCTCGCCAACCATACCATCCTGGTGAAAAAGGATGGAAGTGAGGCGGCTATCGATGACAGCGGGGCGCCGATCAGGGATGCCGAAGGAGCCATTCGGGGGGCAGTACTCGTTTTCAGGGATATTTCTGCCAGAAGGAGCGCAGAGAGAGCGCTTCATGAAAGTGAAGCACGATTCCGTTCAGCTTTGGATTCCATGCTTGAAGGCTGCCAGATAATCGGATTTGACTGGAGGTATATCTATCTTAACGATACCGCAGATCATCATAATCAAAGGCCTAAAGAAGAATTATTAGGCAAAAGATACATGGATATGTGGCCGGGCATAGAAGACACCAGGGTGTTCAAGGCGATCGAGCAATGCCTGGTGGAACGGACTGCCAGCAATTTTGAAAATGAATTTGTATTTCCCGATGGGTCGCTGGGGTGGTTCGATCTCAAGATCTTTCCGGTTCCCGAAGGGGTGTTTATTCTTTCTTTGGACATCACCAGGCGCAAGAAAGCCGAGGCGGCGCTGCGGGAAAGCGAAGGGCTCTATCGCTCACTTTTCGAAAATATGCTTGACGGACTCGCCAATTGCAGGATGGTCTTTGAAGGGGATCGACCGCAGGATTTCATCTACCTGAAGGTGAACAGCGCTTTCGAGTCCTTGACAGGATTAAAAAACGTCGAGGGAAGGAAGGTATCGGAGGTCATTCCGGGAATTCGGGAATCGGACGACGGGCTTTTCAATATTTACGGCCGGGTTGCTCTCACCGGAAGGCCGGAGCGAATCGAGATCTATGTGGAAGCCCTTAAAATGTGGTTCTTCGTTTCGGTATACAGCCACCGGAAAGAGTACTTCTCCGCTATTTTCGAAGTGATCACCGAACGCAAAAAGGCCGAACAGTCGCTTAAGGAAGCCAATGCCCTTTTGGAATCCCGAAACGCCGAGCTCGATTCGTTCAATTATTCCGTGTCGCACGATCTTCGCAGCCCGTTACGCGCCATCGACGCTTTCGATAAATTGCTGCAGGCTGAATATGGTTCAAAGCTGGACGGCTCAGGAAAAGAATACCTGGACCAGATTTCAAAATCGATCAGCCGGATGGCGCAGATCATCGATGATCTGCTCAAGTTGTCCCGGATTACCCGCGTTCAATTTAACCGGGCGGAGATCGATCTTGGCGGCATTGCAATGGCGGTTGCCGCCGATTTGAGGCAATCCGCCCCCGAACGGGAGGTTGAATTCCGTATCGATGATATCGTCGTGCAGGGCGATGCCGGGCTGATGCGCATTGTCATTGAGAATCTTTTTTCCAATTCCTGGAAATTCACGGCAAAGCAACCCCGGGCTGTAATTGAATTCTCCTCACTGCGTGAGCGTGGAAAAACCCTCTTTTTTGTGCGTGATAACGGGGTCGGCTTCAATATGCAGTACAGCAAAAAGCTGTTCATGCCGTTTCAGAGACTGCATGCAAATACCGATTTCTCCGGAACCGGGATAGGACTTGCAATAGTTCGCCGGATTATCGAGCGTCATGGCGGAACGGTGTGCGCCGAGGGCGAAGTCGGGAAGGGCGCAACCGTTTATTTTGAAATTCCGGCTGCAATTGACAGGAACACAGCTGAAGGGGAGGCGTACAGGGACGGCAGGTAAATCAATCCTGGTTTTCGATGATGATCCGGCCTCATTTGCCAGGGACGTCAACACCATCCTTCATTACCGGCCGGATCTCCCCTCCGGGCAGCAAGCCTTATTGCATTCCATTAGTATAATAGTATTCCGTAATTTATTTTATTCTTGATAATGAGTTAATTCCTCATAATAGAAAGGCAGAATAATATGATCCGGTATGCCCTCAAAATCTTCATTCTCGGGTTCGCAGCCTTCAGCGGAGTAACTGTTTATGGCCAGAAGACCTATGGCACCGTCGACCTTCCTGCCTATCTGGCGGATTCGGGGTCTACCGTGCAGCCGTATTTCATTTCCGCGCAGAATATCACCACCTGGTGCGAAACGCCTGCATACGATTTCAGGACCGGGAACCTGTACATAGCCGAACAGAATGCCGGAGTCGTCTGGAAAGTTACTCCCGCCAAGGTTGGAACTCCGTGGCTGGCCGGTCTTACCCAGGCCAATTGCATGGCCATGGCCGCGGACGGCTACCTCATTGTCGGTACGAGCACTTCCCTTGCGGAACGTAATACCGATTCCACGATTCATAAGACCCTGACGACCGCCTCGGGCGGAAACACCCCGTGGGGCCAGGGTTCGAATGACATCACCTTCGCCTCGAACGGCGATCTGTACTTTACCACGTTCAACTATAGCTTCTGGTTTCATTCGCTCGACAGCTCAATAAACACGGATTATCTCTTACCAAATGCGGACGGCAACGTCGAAACCAACGGAATTTATTATGAAGAGGAGAAGGGTCTTCTCTGGGTGAATATGTGGGGAATCAATCAATCCTGGGTTTATCCGGTCACCTCACGGGGAGTTGTCGATACCACCACGGCCCATAGAAAGAAGTTCGCAAACATTACCGGCCCGGATGGCATGACCGTGGATTCGCTGTACAATGTCTACATCGCGAGCAACGACGGCACCACGGGGAATTCGGGATCGGTCATGGTCTATGACTCCAATGGCGACTCAATCGGCAGGATCATCATGAAGCAGCATGCGAACGGGACAGGGGCGGTCACCTGCCCGAAATTCGGCGGGCCCGACAACAAGACGCTTTTCATTACCGGAGACAGCGGTGTTTTCTATGTACATCTGAAGGTTCCCGGCAGGCTGCTGCCGCATACACCGCCCTATCCCTTCATGCTCGCCACGCCGTCCAATGGCGCCACCGGAGTAGCGACAGCGCCCACACTCTCCTGGAGCTCCACCGTTGGTAATGCGACCTCGTACGGAATCGAGATCTCGACGAGTTCCACCTTTGCATCTGCAACTTACCTGGATACGGGCATTACTTCGCCATCCACAGTGCTGTCCGGCCTGGCCCCCGGTACCACGTATTACTGGCAGGCGAATGCGTCGAATGCCTATGGCGCCGGGTTATGGTCCAGTGTCTGGTCGTTCAATACAACAACCGTGGGGGTTGTTCCGGAAACTCCGCTGCCGGTAAAACCTGAATTTTCCGTTCGGGGAGGTTTAATAAAGTATTCACTCTCCGCCGCCGGCCCGATGTCGCTCTCTCTGACCGATATTCGCGGCAGGAACGTTTTCATGATGCACCGGACCCAGCCCGCCGGCCAATATTCGGTCGACGTGAAAGATTTCGCCCTGCCTTCAGGCTGCTATGTGGCCTGGCTTAAGGCGGGACGCTATGCCAGGCATGCGGTGGTGGTTGTAGAAAAGTAATTTGCTGCAGACCTGAGCGGAAACCGGGCTCGCCGGTTTCCGCTCAGCCTTAATGCTTCACCAACAGGAGTTCCTGCTTTTCAAAGGTCCCCGCCTTAAAACGTACGATATACCGGCCTTCCGCAAGAGCGCTGTTTTTCAAATCGATGGAATAGGAACCCATTGCCTGAATGCGGTTAATAGTTAATGCGGTCCTGCCGAGAAGGTCGAAGAGCGTAACCTCGACCTGCTCGGATTTCGGCAGTGAGTAGGCTATCACACTCTGTTTCAGGGAAAATTCAAAAGTCTCGTTGCCTGCAAGGGCGGGGGGCCGGACCACGGGCGTTGTGATGGAAGGACCGGTGGCATATTGCACCGCACCGAGGGATGGGTTCGTTGGAACAGGGTTATTATAGAAATCGAGCGTATACCCCAGCGACAGGCCGCCGCTTATTGCCGGGCTGTTCGACTGCAGGTGCAGGTTGGTGTCCGCATAGTCGACGAAGCCGGGATTCCCCTCCGTCTCCCCCGAGTCGAGCGGCATGTTAAGCTTGATCTTCGAGTTTTCGAGAAAGTACCGGTTGTGGGTATGGGTAAACAACCAGCCGCTGTCGGCATTGGTCGCCTGGGTGAAATAGGTGAAGTTTTTGATGAAAGCGATGTTGTTTCTGAAGAGAAATGTGCCCGGCGTCGGCGTGCCGATAAAGTCGATAAGATCGTAATGCGTGCTGTCTCCGGTTACCGTATCAAGGATGGTATTATTATCCATCTGCAAATTCCGGACGACACTTGCAAACTGGTCGTTCAGGTGGATGCACATCAGAGGCCCGTTATTGATGGATATGTTATAATAGAGCCGGGAATTGATCGATGACCCGCCGCCGACCTCGGTGAATTTCGGACACCCGAGGGCGAAATTATGATGGACCAGGCAGGAGTCGGGCGTGCCGTAGAATTCAACCACGCCGCCATCGAAGCCGCCATCCCCTACGTAGCACTGCGCAATGCAGCGGATCATCCGGTTATAGCAGATTTCATTGCAGGAATTTTCGAGAAGAACACCGGTGGCACCGTAGTCGCCCGTGTTCCCGACCTCATTCAAAACCATGGTCATATCATGGATATAATTCCCCTTGACAAGGTTGTACCTGCCGCCGACTTCGACACCGGTGCCGCTCGCCGTAATCTCGCAGTTCCGTACGATGCAACTATCGGCATAGGGCGTCAGAAAAATGCCGCCATTGAAGCTGTTTTTAACCAGAAGGCTTTCCACGACAACCCATGAGTCATAGAGCTCGATGCCGTACCCGTTCGCATCCCCGGTGTCGTTGATAACCGGTGCGGCCCCGGTTCCATACACCCCGATGAGAAAGGGCTCTTTCGGTGAGCCGGCGGCATAACATCCGTACCCCTCTTTCCACTGGCAGCCTCGCTTGAGCAGGAGCGAATCTCCGGCGCCCAATGCTTTCTCCGATGCAAAGGTGAGCGTCTGCCATGCCAGCGCCGGCGAGGTTCCGGCGTTGCCGTCGGAACCGTTTACCGCATCGATATAATAGCAGGTTGCGGAAACTTCCGCGACCATGCCCCCCATTAAAACCAAAATTCCAGCCGCTACCTTGCAGTAAATTGCCAGATGCCTCAATCGCACCAAATTCCCGCCTTTATAATGTTTAAATATCCGTGCACGATGTCACTCTGAAAATAGCGCTACCCTCTTAGCAACGGCCGGACAGGCTCTCTTCCGGCTCGTACGCGATTCAACCATCATAAATTCCCGGGCTTGCCGAAAATCAAGATGAGGAATTCATCAGGGGAGGCGAATGCCTGGGATGATAAAAGGCAACACGAATTCAATTACGAATTCGAGGCCATGAATATTATGAGAACTATGAGATTACATTAAGTGAGTGCGTATCTATAATTAAATCAAACATATACATCTTCTTTTAGTTTCTGATTTTATATGCGTTCAGACTTATGAACTGCTGAGTATTTCAATCTATGCATTGAGCGAAACCTGAATAAAGCACCGCTTTACAACGTGCTTACCGCACAATATCCCCGCAAACCATCCGTAATTGAACAGCATGCATCCCTTAAACTATTTATTTCATATATGATTGGGTCGACCTGCCTTCAGCAGCGCTTGCCGGTTAAAGGGACATTCCGTACCCTTTCATCCTTGTGCGCACTTTTCCTCTGCCTCTACCTTGGCGCCGTACTTCCGCTTCACCATCATGATGACGGGCAGGAACACGACGATTGCAGCCTCTGCATCGCCCAGGTTCAGCCCATCGTCGTTGCCGGTCTTTTTTTCATCGCGATTTTCGTTTCTGCCTGGACGCCTTTGCCGGTTGTTTATGTCAAACCATCCAGCTTCAGGCATCGTACTTGCTACCATAGCCGTGCGCCTCCCGAATTGCTCCCCGTTTTTTAACCAGCTTCGCCTGAATTTCCGGAACAGCAGCGCCCGATGCACGCCCACATGACAAGGAGTGTATCATGACGCCGCATATTTTTTCGCGCCGAAACTGACTTTCTCATATGCTGATAATGTCGGGGTCCTTTCCCGCCTTATCAATTTATGAAGGGTTTTTTAAGGGTAAGCTACGGTAGCACCCTTCATCGAGTTGTTTCACCGGAATGGTTCTTGCATACGGTGATAAGCTTGCTCGATTAAAACATAACTATCTGAAAATGAGGCAATTATGCAAACATATAGAGTGTTGCTCCTAGGGTGGTGCATTATGGCCATGACGGCAGTTCTGCCTGCCCTTGCCCAGGTACCGCCGGGGCAAATTGCGCCCGATTCCTCGACAAACTTAGCCGCTGCACCGGCAGGGCCACATCCCACTTCCGAAATAGACACCACCATCCAGGTGAAGGGGACACGGCGCGATGTGGACCGCCTCGGCGCCTTGTCAAATGCAATCCAGCCCACGAGCGTGGTGACCCCGGAGGCTATCTACCGTAAAAATGCCGATGATTTCACCCAGGCAGTGACCGACGAGCCCGGCGTCTGTGTCCTGACAGGCTGCAGTTCCTGCGGCTTCAAACAGATCCAGATCAACGGCCTCGGCGCAAACCAGACCACCCTGCTTGTCGATGGTCTTCCTCTCTATACTGCGGTCACGAGTTTCTATGGCGTGGATGCGCTGACCACGGCCGGGGTTGCCGACATCGACATCTCGCGGGGACCCGGAGCTTCGCTTCTTGCACCGGGTGCCATTGGCGGCGCGATGGACGTCCGCTTCAGGGACCCTGCGCGTAATGGCCTGACGGCCGATGCGGCAATAGGGAACAACAGTTGGGACCGCCTTGCGTTTTCAGGAACCGCGGTGACCGACAGCGGCAGGCTCGGGATGCTCGTTGCCGCACATCACTTCGAGCAAGGGCAATGGTTCGGAGACTCCAGCAATGTTTCGTCGTCCCCGCATCTCGAAGACGAAAGCGCCTTGCTCAGGCTGAACGGTTTAATCGGCGATAACTGGTCGTGGAATCTGCGCTACATGCATAGCTTTTCTCAGGTTTTCGGCGCAGCCAACACAGCGGATTATATGGGCTCGGCTATAGGAAACGGGGGAAGTCCCACTCCGCAATATGTCGGAGGGAATGTTGACAGCCCCTATACCGGCAATCCTCAGGACATTATCGAATCGATCCAGACGGAACGGGACGAAGCTGCGGGCGCATTGACCTGGGATTCCCCGAACCTTGGGATATGGCAGCTGCGGGCAGGCTACTCGGTCCAGACTCAAAAATCCGAATACGAGAATGGGGCCGACTATGCCAATCTGGACCGCAACGGCGTGGCGGATTTGCGGTGGCAGGGAACGGCGGGCGCCAACACCGTAACTCTCGGCATCGATGGAAACGCCGAAAGAATGGCTTCGCAGTCGTATTACTATTACGACAGCCTCCACATCACGCCGGATTCCTATTACTCGAATTTCGGCGGTGCTTACGGCCAGGACGTATTGAACTTCGGCCATGAACGCGACCTTTCGGTAGCGCTGCGGCTCGATGATATCGAGGTAAACTGGTTCGACAAGCCGGGTTCGAAGATCGACAATTTTATCGCTGCGCCAAGAGCGAGTCTTCGCTGGGAGTTTGTCGAAGGCCTGACTGGTCGCCTGTCTGCAGGCCTGGGGTGGCGCCCGCCGCTTACCTGGTTCGAATTGGACCATGGGCTCCTGAACAACGGGTTCGATATCGGCGTTGATAAGTTGGAAACGGCCGAGGGTGTGGGAGGCTCGATGTCATACGACAAGGGGCGATGGGATTTCACTGCGGCGGCCTATGGCACCCGGGTCTCGAACCTTGAATTCGTAAACACCGACACAACGCTGCCGCGTCCACTTCTTCAGAGCGATTCTATTCCACTTAACTTTCTGGATGTGGATGCGGAAGCCTCGTATCTGGCGTCCCAATGGCTCAAGCTCGGCCTGGGCGTCGAGCACGAGCAAATCCCCAATGATTTCAAAGCCGTCGAGCTGGTGGCGGCCGTTGAAACCGAGGTTATCGGACGCTTCGAAATGAATTACGGGCCCGCTTCCCTTTCAGGGGATGCGGACTGGACCGCGCCGCGCGACCTGGCGCCCTACGGGTATGGGCAGGAATACAACGTCTTAAACTATACAACCGGCCAGGTCAGCGATCCCAAATCAACCAATGCTCCGGGGTATGTCGTGGTCAATATGAAGGCGACCTGGAAGCTCCGTCCCATGGTGGATCTGTATGCCGGGGCCGAGAACCTGTTCAATATTACCCAGGAGGGAACCTTCGGGGACAACCCGCACTACTGGGATGCGTCGGGCAATTTCAATACCTCGCATATCTGGGGCCCGTTGCGGGGCAGGCAGCTGTATGTCGGTTTGCGTATTAAAACTTAAACCTGGATGCATGCATGCGGACACCGAAAATGACCGCATGCAGATATCAATTGCAAAAGGAGTTAACGGTGGTTCATTTCATCTCATTTCTCGCGCCGATCCTGATTCTTATCGAAAAGGCGATTCTGGCCATGCTCGTGTTTCTTGAAGTGGCCGTCCTGGTTGTTTTTATCGGGCGATTGCGTAACTTTAGCCGCACGAAAGGGGATTCTTCAAAGTGGATAACGAGTTTGACACAAAATATCAAGCAGGGCGCCGGTCTTGGCATAGTCAAGGTCGAAGGCAGGGATGCCGACACTGTTCCGGGGCGAATCGTCAAAACCGGTTTGGATAACTGGGGCCTAGCGCCGGAAGCCATGGAAAAAGTTTTTGAAGCGCAGGAGTCCATGGAAAAGCGCGGGCTGGAGCGAGGACTCTCCTTTCTCGGCACGGTGGGTGCCAACGCCCCATTCCTGGGATTAACCGGTACGGTGATCGGCATTCTCGTGGCATTCGATCGTTTCGCGGCTTCGGGCGGGAAGGGGAGTACCGAGGTCATGGTTGCTATTTCACAGGCCCTGGTGGCAACGGCTCTTGGACTCATGGTAGCCATTCCGGCCGTTGTTTTTTACAACATGCTGCGAAATCGCAGCAAGGATATCCTGAACCAGTCTCGTGAGGTGCAGGCGCTCATTCTTGCTCATTTTCTGCACGAAACCTTTGAGCGTCCGGAGGTTTGCCATGGCATCGCATCAAAGCCATAATGATGAGGAAATTATTTCCGGGATCAACATCACCCCGCTGGTGGATATCTTTCTGGTCCTGCTGATCATTTTCATGATTACCAGTTCTGTTCTTGACCAGCAGGAGATAAAAATCAACCTGCCCAAAGCCGCGCACGCGGGCTCGGAGGCGCCAAAGGCTTCGGGACTGGTGATGGACAAAAACAGAAATTTGTTTCTGGACGGCGTGCCTGCGGACACTGCGCAGGTTATCGCGCAGCTCCGCACCGCCGTTGCCGGGGATCCGGACCATCAGGTGCTTATTGCCGCGGATCAGGACGTCGCTTACCGGGAGGTAGTGCGGCTCATCGATATAGTGCGCGGTTCAGGTATAACCCGCTACGCCTTGAAAGTAGTGCGGAGCGCTTCATGACCCTTCTCGTTTCGCGAACTCGCCGCCTGCGACCGCGTACCCCTTCCCGGACGAATGGGGCCATTCATGTTAATCTGCCGCCCGGAGGGGGATTCAGGAAGGTCGACCTGCTCTGGGCCCTGGGCTTACTCTGTGTTATCGGCATTGGCTTGCAGTATGCAAGCAGGGCTCTTCGCATGGCGAAGACTGAAGACGACCAGGTACTGATAGTCCAGGTGGCCCCGCCTCCACCTCCTCCGCCCGTCATTCTGCCGGTCGAGCCGAAGCCCATTCCGGTTCCTCCGGAGCCCGATGAGCCACCCCCGCCGCCGGCGCCTGAAAAGGAGCCGCCGCCCCCGGTTTTCGGCATTTCGGACAATGCGACGAGTAATGCCGGGGACATGGCCGTTGCCACCGGTAACACCCTGATGAAATCGGCCGATTCCCTTGTGCAGAAAGCGCCGCCGCCCTTGCCCGCCGTTCCGGTCCAGCTTGACCGGCAGCCCGCTATCCTGCATCAGGTTGTACCCGAATATCCGGCCTGGGCGGAGGAGCAGGGCGTTACGGCAATCGTGAAATTACTGGTAACCATCGACGCAAAGGGGCAGGTGCAAAATGTGGATATCGTAAGCTCCGGGGGTAACGATTTCGCCCGCAATGCGATCAAGGCCGTCAAGGCGACGACGTTCCAGCCGTTGGTGAGGGATGGCGTTGCGCTTCCCGCCCGGTTTCTCTTTACCTACCGGTTTTTTCTGTAATCCTGCCGGCAATCAGTGTGACCGCAGGAGCACCCGCCTCATTGAAATAAAAGATGTAGAGTGATTAGATATGTTGCGGCTACCACCCAGGCAGGTGGAACGGTTGCTTAATTTCCCGGTGAATTCCCCGCCCCATCATTATGGAATCCCTGTTCTCGCCGTCCGGTCGCTAAAAAATCTATCTCCGCACCCGGCCAACTAATTGTATTTTCATGTATAGCAACATTTTATGCTTTTTATAAATTTCATTAGTATTTTTGTGTTGCATTTAGCTTAAAATTGTATTATATTATCTAAGAACAGTTGGCATACTGCGGTGAGCGCTGGGCCCCTTGGTTCCCTCTCGCTTCGGGAGATTATCCCCGCGGCGAGGTACGGTAGATAAGAGGCGCGGCCTGACGTTAGTGAGTATTCGTGCCATAATTGGTGGATCGGCTTAGTTTGGCAACAGGGGCAGAGGAAGCGCTGCCCTGCCGCGGCAACCGCCCGTTCTTTGACATTTTCGGATGAGGCGAAGCACTTTTTTTCTTTCTTCGCCTTTCGGGCCCTTTTAGATTTCCTATGTTTTTTCTACCATAGGGGAGCGTTGCGGGGGTGCGAGAGTGTCTGCTGAGCGCAAGCGAGGCAGACATCACCTCGCACCTCCGCTGGAAAGGGTGTGTCGGAGACGCGGCTTTGCGCGGCTCCGACCAGGGGAAACCATGTAAATGGTTTCCCCACCGGAAGCACCGAGCCATAGCGTGAGCTATGCCCGGAAATACCCTGTTTTCCGGAGGTTTTTACCATGCGGCAGTCATTTACTACTTTTTGCCAATCTTTAAATATTCACGCAAGTGAAGTGGTCCATGGATTTGTAAGTCTTTGTATGGCTTTTAATTACATCACTGAATGTATCTCTCTTAACGTTCAATATATTTTCATCTATCAATCATCATTATGGGAATTTCTTTACTGTTGGAGTTTTGGCCCATCAAATTTACAAAAACGCCCGAATATTTCTTCTATCTCACTGGTTTTTCCGGGCCTTGGAGTTTTGACCCAACCCCCGCTCCATGGTGGGCCAAAACCCCATTAAAATTGAGCTTATTGAAAAATAAATGTCAAGTGTTTTAATTGTTTGCAGGTGCGATAGATGAAGGGAGAAGGAATGGGGAAGGGAGAAAGAAGGCACAGAGGCAGAAAGGCATAAAAGACGGGAGCCAGGGGAAAGATAATAATGCAATGAATCAGGTAATGACCACAAATCTGTAGGGGCACGGCGTGCCGTGCCCTGGTGGGTCATGCAAATTCAAAAGCACCCGGGTCAAAGACCCGGGCCACACGATTCTTTTTTACAGGTTTTTCAGGTGTTTTCTACTTTAGAAGATGGCGTTGCGGAAGGGGGAAGGCGTCTGCCGGAGGCAGACATCGCCTCCCCCTTTCGCAGGAGGGGGTGTGCCAAAGACTCCGCAGCCCGGCTTTGCGGGCGCGGAGGCTTTGGCCAGGGGCTGGTACAATTAAAACTAATAATAATCCGTCCATTTTCCCTTTTGGGGAAAATGGATAACCGCCGTAGGCGGTTCCCCCGCCAGAGGCATTTGAATTGGTCTAAATCCGATTTTATTTTACCTTCGAACCATGATGAATAATACGCCCTCCTCAAATAATAACTCCTCCGCCTCAACGGTCCGCGCCGCCGAGCAGATATTAAGCCATCAGCAGCGGGGGTTTTCTCCTCTGCGGCTGCTTCCCTTCCTGGGTCCGGCTTTTATCGCGAGCGTTGCCTACGTTGACCCGGGAAATTTTGCGACAAACATCCAGGCCGGGAGCGCCCTCGGGTACAAGCTTCTGTGGGTGGTGCTCGCCAGCAACCTCATGGCGATGCTCATTCAGGGGCTCTCCGCAAAACTGGGCATCGCTACCGGTCTCAACCTCGCCGAACAGTGCCGCCTCCGCTTCCCCCGGGCCGCAACCGTATCACTCTGGGTCCTCATGGAAATTGTGGCCATGGCGACCGACCTTGCCGAATTTATCGGCGCTGCACTCGGGTTTCATCTCCTGTTCGGTATACCCTTGCTCGTCGGAGGCCTTCTTACGGCGTGCGTTACTTTCGCGATTCTCTTCTTCGAGCGGTTCGGGTTCCGGCCCATCGAAAGCATCATTGCCGGCTTCGTCGGGGTTATCGCCGTGAGCTATCTCATCGAAATCATCCTCGGCAAGCCCGAGTGGGCACTCATCGGCCGCCACTGCCTGGTTCCGGAATTCGGGGGGAGCGAGGGGGTGCTCCTCGCGTCGGGCATCCTGGGCGCCACGGTTATGCCGCATGTCATCTTTCTCCACTCGGCCCTCATGCAGGGGCGGATCGTGGTGAAAGATCCCCTGCGGCAGCGGCGGCTCTTCCGGTTTGAGGTCGCCGACGTGGGTATCGCCATGACCATAGCCGGACTGGTCAACCTTGCGATGCTTGTCATGGCTGCGGCGGCATTTTACAGCAAGGGAATGACCAACCTTGCAACCATCGAAGACGCGCACCTGACCCTGAAGCCGCTTTTCGGCGGAGCGGCAAGCCTCGTGTTCGCCATCTCGCTTCTCGCGTCCGGGCTCTCTTCATCCACGGTCGGCACCAGCGCCGGCCAGGTGATCATGCAGGGATTCCTGAAGCGCCGCATTCCGGTCTGGATCCGCAGGATGGTGACCATGATCCCTTCGCTCCTGGTCATAAGCCTCGGGATCGATGCCACGCGGTCGCTGGTCATGAGCCAGGTGGTGCTCTCCTTCGGCCTGCCGTTTGCCGTGGTGCCGCTTATCTTGTTTACCAGCAGAAAATCGATCATGGGGCGGCTCGTAAACCGGCCCGCCACTACCTTTATTGCCGTCATCGTTGCGGCGCTTATCCTGTCGCTCAACGTCTTTCTGCTCTATCGACTGTTTTTCAAAGGATAAATCATGATAACCCGCATCCTCGTCCCTCTTGACGGATCCAGCTCGGCCGAATCGGTACTCCCGGCGGCTGCGGCGTTTGCCCGCGCCTGCAGATCCCCGGTGGCGCTGGTGCATGTTTTGGAAAAAAATGCCCCGCAGGCGGTGCATGACGAGCGCCATCTTCAGGACTGGCCCGAGGCCGAAGCTTATCTCGACGGCCTGAAGGTATCGCTCGAAAGTGAAGGGGTTGCGGTTACCTGCCATGTCCATCGCGGAGAGCTTTCGAACGTTCCTGCCGGCATCGCGCTTCATGTACATGAGCTCGGTGCGGATTTTGTCATGATGTGCACGCATGGCCGGAATGATATCCGGCGGTTTATCTGGGGCTCAATCGCGCAGCAGGTTGCCGCGACCCACACGGTTCCGGTATTCTTCATCCCCCCGCAGGACGGCAAGGGCGGAAGCGCCTTTACTTGCGGGTCGATAATGCTTCCGCTCGACGGAAGGGAAGAACACGAGCCCGCGGTTGCGATTGCGCAGGTCCTTGGCGGCGCATTCAAGGCGGTGGTCTTCCCGGTACTCGCCGTGCCCCGGTCTGCGGAAGCGGGGGCGGGATTAGGTGCCATCAGCCGACTGCTCCCCCGTGCCACCGAGGAGTTGCTTGAGATCTCTGCGGGCCAGGGAAAAACGTATCTCGACGGAATTCGTCAACGGCTCGAAGCGGACGGCCTGACGGTGTCAACGCTCCTGGTAAGGGGAAACCCGGAGAGGGCGCTGCTGCGGACAATTGCGAAACACCGGCCCGATCTCCTGGTACTCGGGACCCATGGACGCTCGGGACTGAGCGCCGCGTTCGAAGGAAGCGTCGCACCGAAGATCTGCTCGCGTTCCCGGGTGCCGGTCATCCTGGTTCCGGCGACGGAAGAATAATAGCTGTTTCAGGAAAAACTATCTGCTCGAATACGAGAACCGGAGGTAAACTCCATAGGTTGTCTTGTTGACCTGCGCGGCGACCTGGTTCGGCTGCTGCCGCTGGTAGGTGTAGTCATAGTCAAGCGAAAGCCAGCGGATAAGCCGCCAGCTTATCGTGGAAATAATGTTGTAATCAGGCCGGTTCAGCCGATTGGTCGGATCGATGACATCGACCTCGCCATCGGCCGTAATGAATCTACCGAGGCGCAGGAGTCCGCTTATAGCGGCCTGGGGCCCCACGTCGAAAACATGGGTCTCGGATACCGGAACCAGGATGACGGATTTCCCGATCTGCGCCCTCTCGGCAAGGTGCATGGTGTCATAGCCCAGAATCGAGGTGGTGTCGCCGACCTGATCCTGACTTGGAAAATAAGAGTAGGAGCCGCCGAACCCCCCTCTGACTTTTGCTTCGAGAAATGTAAAATTGATCGCATCGGCATTGAGACCTGCTCCAAAGTTAAGAAGGAGGGAATTAAACGGCGGTTTGAGCCGGAAGGTTTTGAGGGTTGAATCAAATCCCTGAATGTTTCCTTGTCCGTCAAGTATACAGAAGTCCGGGGTGGAGCTGGTCTGGAGCACCTGCACCGGCAGAAAACTTGCCAGAAGCTGCATGTTTGCATAGGGACCGAGCCACGAAACGAAACGATAGATGAAAAGCGAATTAAGCAGAAATTCATCGATATCGGTCTGCAGGTTATCCGCACTGAGTCCGGTAAAATTGAACCCCTCATTGAGACGGATGTGGTTCTGCCATTCGTAGGGGGGTTTCCGGTAGTTGAGCCAGAGCATGGCAAGCAGGCCGAGGTTGGTATTGGTGACCGTGTCAAATGGCTTCTGATGTTCATCGAGCGTAGCGTTGAACTTAGCCGTGCCGCCAAGGCTGGCGCCATATTTCCACGCATTGGTCAGCTTGGATTCCGGAGTCACGTCGACCGTTCCGCCGCCGAGGATATGATTACTGATGGAATCCTGCACCAGGGTAAACCGGTAAAGCTCGCCGGGGTCAAGGCGGATCGTAACGAAGCCGGTGAGCGTGTTGTAATCGTCTCCCACACCGATAATTTTATAAACGCCGGGCTTAAGGATCCAGGTCTTTACCACCTCACCGAGTTCGGGATGCGCTCCATAGCCCTGGCCATAGGTCTCAAACTGGTCGATGCGGGCAATTTCATATTGTCCGCGGAACGAGACGCCGAGCGAGTCGACGGTTTCGATTGACAATCCGGACCAGTCCGGCACGATCGGAACCGTTCTTCCTTCCTCGACGGTAACCTTCTTGACGATGCGCTGCTCGTGCGCGCCGCTGCCGAACACTACCGTATAGTTTCCCGGCTCGACGCTGAATGTCTTGCCGGGATTTCCCGAAGCAACGGTATGCCCGGTTGAATCGAGAACCAGGACGATGGGCTCGAGGTTGGCGGCAGTGAATCGGGGAACGAAGATGCCCCCCATGCCGATGGGGACAAAGGACTCGGCCCCTCCCATCTGTTCGGTCAGAGGCGGCGCATCCCAGGTCTTCTGCTGTTCATCAAGTAAAGCGCCGGCAACGCCGGCAGGTTTTGGTCCGGCAGCCTTCTGGGTCGAGTCCTGCGGGACCGGCGCAATGAGGTCGTCCTGCTGTATTTCCTTACCCGGGATATCGGGCGGAGGATCCGCGGCAACCATGAAGAAGAGGCCGGCGACCATGAGTGCGTTTCCGATTCCTGAACCTAGCGTCATCGGTCCTCCCTATTTGATCTCAGGGGTCGAAGGGGAGATGCCGGTTTCAGGACTGGGACCGACGCTGTCGGATGCCGGCGCCGGAATATGGTAAGCGACGGCGAATTTACCGTCGAGATCGTGGATGACCTGGGTCATGATGTACTCGAAGAGCGACGACATCTCGCGAATGACATATTCGGGCGTATGTTGATAGACGCGCTTCCGGAGATCGAACCGCCGCGTATAAATCGAGGTGCCGTCGGAAATTCTTGTCACGTTAATCGTCAGGGCAAGGTGCGCGAACCAGAGTTCGCCGGAATCGTATTCCTCTACCGCCTCAAGGTCGCCGCCAAGATCGTAGTCGGGTTTCGGGGCCTGATCGTACCGGCGGATGACATTGGCAACCAGGCCGGAATTGAGAATGTGATGATAGACCAGGTCGGTTACCATACGGTCGGGCTTGACTGCCCACACCCGATAGTAATAGTACTGGAGCTGGAAAGGGCTCTGGCGGTAAACGATTTCGGGCCGGTTGTAGGCCTGCTCGATGCCGAAATCCGCCACCCTGATGGTGCAGGGATAGGGAGAAGGCGACAGGCGCGCCCAGTGGGCAGACGGAAGGTAATTAAGTTCGTAATAATGCTTGAGGGGGATCGATCCGCATGCCGCAACAAAGGCGAGGGCTGCACAACCGGTCAACCATTGACGCCGGCGAAGATTCATCGCAGGGACCTTTCTTTCGGGGCTTCGTTACGAAGCAGGAGCGAAGGATTCTCGACGAGCATCTGGGTGAGCTGGTCGGCATTTTCCGAGGCCTCGCGCAGGTTGCGCATGCTGACGGAGAAATCGTCGTGGGACTGCAGCACGATGAGCGACAGCGTCTGCGATACCTGCCGCAGGGAAATCGCAGCGGAATCGATCGACGAGATGGTGGACGAAAGCTGTCCGGCCGAGATAGAGTGATCGAGCGTTGACGTAATACTCTGCACGTTGCCGGCGATCCGGTCGACCTTCCCCATGACCGAAACGGCGGTACCGGCCATGGAATCGAACTTCGGTGTCATGGAGGCGACCATCCCGCGCGCATCGCCCGTCACTGCGGCCATGTTGTCGAGGAGCATTTTGAACGAGCGGAGGCTGTCCGGGTTTGTTAAAATGTTAAGGTTGTTAAGGAGAAATTCGGCTTTGACGGCGATCGCCTCCGCCTTGCCGGAGATCGAGGACATGAGCGATACGCGCGTCGGCAGTTCAGCGTTGTTTTTAAGGGTGGGCGCGGCATTCGTACCACCCATGATTTCGATATATTTAAGTCCCGTGATACCGAGCAGGCCGGTAGTTGCGTACATATCCGATTTCATGGGGAAATCGGCCTGCACCTTGAAGGAGACCTTGACCTTGGATAGGTCGGAGGCATCGTAGGATATCCCTTCAATTCGCCCGATCGGTACGCCGCTGAACTTGACATCGGCTCCACGTTCCAGGCCGGAGATCGATTCCCCCTTGAAAAATGCCCAATAAGTTTTGGTTCTCTGGTTGAGCTTGAGGCCCATCGCAACGGACAGCAGGATCACGAGCACCGCGCATCCTGCCGCCGTAAATACTCCGAGTCTCGCCCGCTGGGCCTTTGAGATGTTCATGAGTCACTCTCCACAATGAACGCGTATCCGGGGCTGCCCGAGCCGGCAGGGGGAGGCGGTTCGGTCCGCGTGAAAAATTCATGCACCGGACCGTATGTCAATTTGGCCGCATCGGCCAACGATCCGTCGAACAACACCGAGCCGTTCTGTAAAAATGAAATATTGTCGGCAATGGTTTCAATTGACCGGAGCTCGTGAGTCACTACCACGATGGTGATGCCGAGGGTTCTCCTGAGATCGAGCAGCAGCCGGTCGAGCCCGGCCGCTGTTATCGGATCGAGGCCGGCCGAGGGCTCGTCGCAGAAAAGAAGGGGGGGATCGTGGGCAAGCGCCCGCGCCAGCGCCGCACGCTTGCGCATGCCGCCGGAAAGCTCGGCGGGATAGAGCGGCCCGCTCCCGGTCAGCCGGACTTGCGAAAGTTTATAGGCAACGATCTCCTTGATGAGACGGGGAGGCAGCGAGGTATGCATTTCGAGCGGCAATGCCACGTTTTCCTCAACGGTAAGTGAGCCCAGAAGCGCGCCGCCCTGGAAAAGCACACCGGCTTTTTTAAGGACCGCGATGGTTTCCGGATCGTCCTGCTCGCCCATTTCCACATCGAAAAGGCGTACGGAGCCGGAGGTGGGTTTGAGAAGCCCGACAAGGGTTTTCAGGAGCGTGGTTTTCCCGCATCCGGAGGCGCCGAGAATCACCCTGATCTCAGAGTGCCGGACTGCAACCGAAACTTCATGGAGCACGCGCACCGCACCATAATGGACCGAAAGATCGGTCGCCGAGACAATTGGTTTTTCGGAAAGTGGCGCCATAGTCCCGCTGCAGGGTTACATGATAAAGGAAAATGCCGCATCCGCGACGATGATGATGAAAATGCAGGCGACAACACTTGCGGTTGTTTCGCGTCCTACCGACTCGGCGCTGCCTCGCACCCTGAAACCGAAATACGAGCCGATCCAGATGATGAGCCAGGAAAAGACAATGGATTTAACGAAACCTGTCATCACATCCTCGGCATGAAGATTCTCGGAAAGCTGTCCCCAGAAGGTAGAGGAGGAGAGGCCGAGGTAAAAAAGCCCGACCAGCCATCCGCCGAGGATCCCGGCCCCGGTCCCGATCATGGAGAGAACCGGCATGGTGAGGGATATCGCCCAGAATTTCGGTACTACAATGAATTGGATAGGGTTGATTCCCATGGTTCGGAGGGCGTCCAGCTCTTCCCCGACCCCCATGGTACCGATCTCGGCAGTAGTGGCGCTTCCGGTGCGCCCTGCAAGGATCACGGCGGTGATTATCGGCCCCATCTCGCGGATCATGGTGATTCCGATGAGTGGGCCCAGGAACACTGTAGCGCCGAAATCCTTCAACTGCATAGCTACCTGGATCGCCAGAACCATGCCGATCAGAAAGGAGAGAAGGCTGACAATCCCGAGAGCCTTGTAACCGAGCAGGTACATCTGTTCACCAAGCACACCTTTGCGGTACTCGCGCTTTTTCAGGAGCCCTATCGTCCCCCAATACAGCATTTCCACCAATATACTGAGAGCCGCGATGCAGCTATCCCTGGAGTCAACGAGATAGCCGCCGATAGCCGAAAAAAAGCCACCTTCCGAATTTCCCTCCGGAGTTTGGGGCAACTCAACCGGGAGGGAGGAGGATTCGAGAAGAGAAAGGAGTTCTCCGGATACATGGCGGAGGATCATGTGGTCATTGCGCGCCTTTGC
Source organism: uncultured Fibrobacterota bacterium (assembly GCA_963803935.1). Classification (GTDB taxonomy): domain Bacteria; phylum Fibrobacterota; class Chitinivibrionia; order Chitinivibrionales; family Chitinispirillaceae; genus BOG-1184. The sequence goes on from CAWDOZ010000081.1 coordinate 53,837, forward strand.
AAGTTCGTTCAGGAGTCTGATTGCGCAGAGTGCGGCGGAATCGATGCGGTCCGTGCCTGAAAAATCGAGAACCAGATTCTGCTCGCGCCGATCCAAAATCCGCGACTGCTCAACCCATGAGTAGTCCAGATCCTCTGGCAGCATGATAACCGTTGCGGGAATTTTCCGGAGCGTATCCATACCGATTGCCTTAACCAATGACGAGTCACTGTTTTCGCTGAAAATCAGCGTAACTGCTTCAGAATCTTAATTATAGCTCCTGGGGCATAAAAAAGCACCTAGTATTGGGGAACAATGGTCGGATCAGTAATTTTTTGAAAGGTTTTTTTACTAATGTTACCATGCGAATAATGTACTGGTTGCTTATCCCGGCCCGGTTTTTTGTATATTATTTTAAACATCGTTGTTATCTGATGAGGCTTCGAGTGGCCGCAAGGAGGAAGTACCTTAAGCTAATTAAAGGCATTCATACATTTACTAAGGTAATCCGATGATCCTAAAGAATGTCCTTGCTGTATTAGCAATTCTTGTGCTGGATTTCGGCTGCGCCGGTACCAACCCCCAGATTGCAATGTTGCAATCTGGCGTCGATAATTGGAACAATTGGAGAGACCAGAACCCGGGTGTCACGCCCCACATTGAGGGCGCCGACCTTGAGAAAGCGGACCTCCAGGGAGCTGATCTTCACGGAGTCAACCTCGGTGGAGCGGATCTTCAAGGCGCATTTCTACAGGGAGCTGACCTTCGGGAGGCCAATCTTAACAGTGACTCCTTGTCCCTTTCGACCTCCTTTGTGGGCGCTAACCTTGATAGCGCCGATCTTCGTGGTGGCCATCTTAAAGGGGGAAGCTTTGAGTGGGCCTGACTTGAAGGAGCCAATCTTGAAGGGGTCGATCTTCGGGAAGCAGGTTTCAAAGGAGCAGACCTTCAGGGAGCCGACCTACAGAGAGCAAACCTTTTTGAAACCTACATGGAAGAGGACGATCTTCGGAAAGCCGATTTTCGGGGAGCGGACTTGCAGGAGGCTAATTTTCGCAGGTCTGATTTACGCGAAGCCACCCTCGACAGCACTAATTTGAGCGGAGTCACGTTCGACGGATCCGACCTCCGGGGTGTCAATTTTGGGAATTCCGATCTCAGCGGGGTTAAATCATTTTACCAAGCTGTTCTTGATCCGGAAATTCTGGCCGAAATAAGAGAAAAATGGCCTGAAAAACTTGCCACTGTCTGGGATTTTACAAAATTTCATTTTGTTATCGATGACAATATACTTGTACAAATCAGGAAGCCGGATTGGCATGGGTGGACTAATGGAAAAGAACAGCAGGGCAAATGACGTCTCCGCGTCGTCTTTTAATCAAAAGCTTCCTTTAAATCGTAAAATATGCCGTTCTCTTTTGCAAATAAGCGGAGTCCGGCTGCGCCTTCTGCAATGAACTCGGCATGCTTGACCGCCAAAATGACCGCGTCATAGGTACCCTTCAGCGGATGCGCTGTAAGCGAAATACCGTACTCTTCAAGGACTTCAGCAGGATCGGCAAGCGGATCCCAGATATCGACTGCGATACCGAACTCCTGCAGTTCGTTAACAATATCAATGACCCGCGAATTCCGGATATCCGGGACGTTCTCCTTGAACGTGATGCCGCAGACGAGCACCCGGCCGTCCATGACCTTCACCCTGCGGCGGATCATCATCTTGACGAGCTCGCGGCCGAAGTAACGGCCCATGGCATCGTTGATCCTGCGGCCGGCCATTATGATCTGCGGGTGGTGGCCGATCTCCTCGGCTTTATAGGCTAGATAGTAGGGGTCCACGCCGATGCAGTGACCTCCGACAAGGCCAGGTTCAAAGGGAAGGAAATTCCATTTGGTTCCCGCAGCCTTGAGCACGTCGCGCGTGGAGATTCCCATTTTGTCAAAAATGATGCGAAGCTCGTTCATAAGAGCTATATTGATATCCCGCTGGGTATTCTCGATGACCTTCGCCGCCTCCGCCACCTTGATGGATGGGGCACGATAAATACCGGCATTGACAACAGCGCCATAAACCGCAGCGATTTTATCGAGCGTTTCCGCCGTGTCGCCCGAAACGATTTTAAGAATGCCGGTAAAGGTGTGATCCCTGTCGCCGGGATTAATGCGTTCAGGCGAATAGCCGACAGAGAAATCTTCCTTCCACTTCATTCCCGAGGATTTTTCGAGCACCGGCACGCACTCATCCTCAGTCACGCCGGGGTAGACCGTCGACTCATAGACAACTACCGCCCCCTTTTGCAGGTAGCGACCGACGGCCTCAGATGACCGGTGGAGCGGCGAAAGGTCGGGTTTCTTATTTTTATCAATGGGAGTGGGAACCGCGATAATAATGAAACCGGCTTTTCCGATTATGGATGGGTCGCTCGACCAGACGATATTCGAGGCTTTGAGCTCCTCGGAGGCAACCTCACGGTTGGGGTCTTCATGTCTTCCAAGCGTCTCAATCCGGGACTTCTTGACGTCAAATCCATAAACCTGAAATTGCCGTGAAAGCCCCACCGCAAGAGGTAATCCGACATAGCCGAGACCGACAACACAGATTACAGGTTTATACATTCTACTGCTCCGCACACGCTGGATTTAGAGGAAAAATCTTTTCGGGGCGGTCACTGCTTCCGCCGATTATTTAATGCTCCTCCCCATCTACCAGCCGACCCTGTTGCAAATGAATTTGCCGTTGCTGAAAGGAGCGCAGGAATTCGGTTTCGTGAGTGGCGGCAAGTATGGTGGTACCGCGAAGACTGATAGTTTGCAGAAGCGCAAATATTTCCCTTGCAGCATTGGGATCGAGGTTGCCGAAAGGATCGTCTGCCAGAAGAAGATAGGGATCGTTAGCAATCGCCCGGGCAATGCGCAACCGCCACTGCTCGCCTGCGGAAAGACAGTCGGGAGGCACCTCGGATTTATGTCCGAGGCCGGTTTCGGCAAGGATATCGAAGGCCCTGCCGGCGACCTGCCGTTCAGGTGTTCCAATTGCGCGCATTACAAAGGCCACATTTTCGACCGCCGTACGATCGGCAAGGAGCCCGAAATCCTGCGAAATGATGCCGAGCTTTTGCCGCAGGCCTGCAATATCGCCACGCCGGACCGTGCCGGAGTCGTAGCCGCAGACAACTATCCTTCCCGAGGTTGGGAATTCCTCCATGGTCAGAAGTTTCAGCACCGTCGTTTTGCCCGCACCGCAGTTGCCGGAAAGAAATACAAACTCGCCTTTTTCAACAATAAAGGAGAGATCTTCGATGCCAACGACGCCGTTTTCATACGCCTTCGTCACCTGCTCGAAGATAATCATGAGTCAATTTTTTGCAGCAGGAAGTGTATCCGCTCGGACTGCGGGCGGTGCTCTTTCATGGAGAAACCATCCCAGATGCCGAGAATGCTGTAGAGCGATGCTGGGACAGCACCGGCGATTGCGTTGGCGCTGAACACCTTCTGGCAATGGCGCTCGGTGCTTTTTTGATAGAAGGGAGCCTTTTCGGTAAGCCGCCTGAAGATGGTGATGTCATTATGCTGCAGGCGGGTTTCCCGGCTGAAATAGCTCCGGCGGATATAGGCATAATCGCCCCAATCATCACTCTCAAGATAGTCGCGGAAATGGCGGAGGGAGTTGGCCTCGGTCGTAATGTCAAAAAGAAAGCACCCGCCCGGCGAGAGGCAGTCGGCTGCTTCGGCAAATAGACACGAGTAATCGTCAAGCGACTGCAGGTAATTAATGCCGTCGTACAGAAAGATGATAAGATCGAAGCGTTTTTTTAACGGCAGGGCCAGCGCATCGGCGCAGGCAACAATGGCCTTGCGGCTCTTCGATTGTCGGCACATGCCAAAACTGCGGTCCGATCCCAGGTATCGGAAGCCCTTCCGCCGCAGCAGGGCTCCCAGAACACCCGTTCCTCCGCCAAGCTCCAGAACGGAAGGCCGGGATGAGGACAAATAGGTGTCTGCGACCTGTTCGATGAGCTCGACCCACTCCTCGTATACAACATGGCTCATCATTCTATCGTAAATGGGTGACAGCGCATCATAAAGCACGGTTTACATCCTTAGGCTGACAAACACCTGCTTGCGCCACCGTCCGACGAGCTCGATCATCTTTTTCTGAACCATGATGTCCTGAGCCTTATCGGCGAGCACCTGCCAGTCATCGTCGAGCGTCAGCGTTCGCTCAGGAACCCTGTCGTTGATGCGATATATGGCATATCCCTTGTCTTCGCTTACTACCGGTGTTATGGCCCCTTTTCCCAGCGTATCGATTGCCGCCCTGATTGGACCGTCCAGGGTAATAATCGACTTCCATCCGAGAAGTCCGTCAGCCACTTTAGAGGCATCGTCATTACTGTAAAGACGAAGGGCTGCAGCAAAACTCGCGGCGGTAGTACAGGTGTGTCGAATTGAATCGAGCAGGCCGGTTATCCTGGCTGTTTCCTCAGCCGGAGGGGCTACCTTAACGAATATCTGCAGCACATGTACCTGCTGATTCTGCCTGGCCACGACCTTGATTATATGGAACCCGAGCCTGGTTTCAAAGGGATCGCTCGTCCGTCCCGGCTCCATCGAAAACGCCTTTTCTTCGAAGGCTACCAGATTGAGGGAACCTTTCTCGATAAATCCGAGGTCGCCGCCGGAATCCGCCTCCGGGCTTTCGGAATATTTTTTTGCCACTTCGGCAAAGTCTTCACCATTATCAAGACGCCTCTTAATCGAAGTAATCTTATCCCATGCAGCCTGGCGGACCTCGGGGGCTGCTTTGGCCGTGATGGCAAGCCGCGACAGGAGAACACTCTCTCCAGCCTTGGGGAGGCTGTCACGGTATTGGTTATAAAAGGCCTCAACATCACGACGAGTTGCTTTGATTGAGGGAATGTACTGGCGTTGGACCTTCTGCTTGAGGAGCTGATCCCGAAGGTTTTTTCGCGCCTCCACTTTGAATTTTGCAAGCGTTATGCCCTGTTCCTTCTCAAGGGCCGCTTCGAGGCCATCTATGGTGAGATTATTCTGCTTCAGAATTCCTGTAATTTGGTTCTCAAGGGCACGGTCAACCTCTTCATCGGTAAGCGTGATAGTAGTGTCGTTTTTTGCATGCGCTAGAAGCACCTTGCCGTCGATCAGCTCATCGAGAAACTTTTTTTCGTACTCTGCCAATGACGCCGAGTCCGGCTTAACATTCATTGCCGAAAGCCGCATCGCCGTGTAACCGTCCAGATCTGATTTCAGTATTACCTCATCACCGACCACTGCGACAATTCCATCCAACTGCACCGGTTTCCCGGCAAAAGCAGCAATACAAAGAGAACCTGCAAAAAAAGCTACCTTCAATTTAAAGAAATTACCTGTCATGCATTCCTTTCAGCTTCCTAAGCTACGTGTAAAATGGCACCACTGATCGCAAATATCCTGTCTCCCTTTCATAAATATAGGGCATAGAAAGAAAAATACCTTGTTAGGATCCGAATGATACAAGAATTTAATGGGGTTAGAGACATGGAGGCCGGGTATGAGTCTTTGATGCGCAATATTTTACCTGCACCGCTTCCGCTTAGGCTGGGGTCCTCAGCCAGGGTGATGCGGTTCAAGAATAGCCAGTGCTTCGAGCAGCCGATCGCTCTTTTCCTGAGCTGCAAGCCTTGTTTTAAGGATTACCTGCGGGGGATCGGTAGCCGCAGGAGCGGTCGCCTCAAATTGGCGGGCGCTTTGCTTCATGAACCGAATAAGCAATTCACGAACGGTTTCCGCATCTCCTTCGAAATAAAGTGCGAGCTCCCCGGCTTCATTAATCGCCACCCGTACTACGCCATGGTCACGGGCAGCGAATTTAATGCGGACCAGTGCCAGAAGTGACTCTGCAGTGAGAGGGATCGGGCCGAACCGGTCAACAAGACTTTTTTCAATTTCGACCAGCGCTGTGATCGATCCGACGCCGGATAGTTCCTGATAGATCTCGATCCTTGTAGGTCCATCGGCTATATATTCAGATGGGAGATAAGCTTCGACCGCTATCTCAATCTTCACCTCCGGCGGCGCAAGGGGGGGAGTTTCGCCGCTCATCTCCCGCATGGCGTCCTGCAGCAGCCTGCAGTACATCTCGAAGCCGACGGCAGCAATGAAACCGTGCTGGCGGGTACCCAGGATATTCCCTGCCCCGCGAATCTCAAGATCGCGCATGGCAATCTGGAAACCGCTGCCGAGGTCGGTATACTGTTCAAGGGCGCGCAGCCGCAGGAGCGAATCTTCCTTCACCTCCCGAAATTGGGGAGTGAGCAGAAAGGCATAGGCTTGTTCCGAAGAACGCCCAACTCGGCCTCGCAACTGATAGAGCTGCGACAACCCCATGGTATCGGCACGGTTGATAATGATGGTATTAACATTTGGAATATCGAGGCCGTTTTCTATAATAACGGTTGACAGCAACACATCAAATCTTCCGGCCACAAACTCCTTCATGATGCGTTCAAGCTCGCGCTCATGCATTTGGCCGTGAGCACTCGCGACTCGCGCACCGGGCACAAGACGATTGATGGTATCCTGGAGAGCATCGAGATTCTTGATCCGATTATTCACAAAGTATACCTGGCCGCCGCGTTCAAGCTCGTTCTCGATCGCACTCTTGATGAGGTCTTCATGGTATTCCGCCACGGTTGTTTCCACCGGAAGGCGGTTTCGCGGCGGGGTGGCGATGATGGAGAGGTCGCGTGCGCCAACAAGGGACATATGGAGCGTTCGCGGTATAGGCGTGGCTGTAAGAGAAAGGACATCGATCGTATGCCGGAGCTGCTTGAGCTTCTCCTTGTGCTTTACCCCGAACCGCTGTTCTTCATCGACGATGATAAGCCCCAGATTCTTGAATTTCACATCCTCGGAAAGCATGCGATGGGTGCCTATCACCAGGTCGATTTCGCCCGCAACGATCCTGGCCACCGTAGCATTCTGTTCGGAAGAGCGCTGAAAGCGGCTGAGTGGGGCGATTCTTACCGGGAAAGAGGCCATGCGCTCGGAAAAAACCGCAAAGTGCTGCGAAGCGAGAATCGTTGTGGGCGCGAGGAGCGCTACCTGGTATCCCGACAAAACCGCTTTGAAAGCTGCCCGCATTGCCACTTCCGTCTTGCCGAAGCCGACATCGCCGCAGACAAGCCGGTCCATTGGTTTTGGCTCCTCCATGTCCTGTTTGACCTCCTTGATGGCGCGCAACTGGTCTATGGTTTCCTCATAGACGAACGCGTCTTCAAACTCCTTCTGCCAGAGGGTATCGGGCGCAAAAGCGATCCCTTTGAGAAATTGGCGCTTAGCATAGAGCTCTATAAGCTCGGAAGCCATTTCCTTCAGGGATTCCCGCGTTCGGCTTTTGAGCCGGTCCCATTGTCCTGTGCCGATCTTGGAAAGTGGCGGGGCTACCGATTCTTTGCCGATGTATTTCTGGACTTTATGGAAATCCCCAATCGGAACGTAGACCCGGGCGTTGTCCGCAAAGAGGAGCACCATGCAATCGGAGTGCGTTCCGTCGGCAAGCACTCGTTCTACGCCGATGAATTTCGCAATGCCGTGGTCCTCGTGGACCACGATATCCTGTGGCGAAAGGGCATCGAATCCGGCGATCGGAATCGATGATTTGCGCTTCCGGATCTGTACCGGTCGCTCACTGCCGCCGGTGATCTGGTTTTCCGAAAAAAGAAGGAATCGTTCCGTGGCTGCGCTGAAACCATGGCTCAGATACCCGAGTGCGAACTCGACAAAGGGGCATTCGTTACCGAGGAGTTCCTGCATCCGCTCCGCATGGCCCAGATTCGGTGAAAGCAGAACGCACCGATACCCCTCTTCATTACGCGAAGCAAGCGCTTCCACGAGCGGGGCGAGTTCCCGCGTGAACTCTGGTTGCGCGTTGACGGAAAGCTGCAGGGGCAGACTGTCGGAAGGGGCATCCAGCGTATCGCAATAGACCTGTTGAAAGTCGCGGAGTCGTTCCTCGATGAATTTTTCCCGGTGGAGAAGATCGTGCGGTTTCGAAACAAACGGAGCGATTATTTCAGGTACCCTTGAAAGGTGGCGTTCGTAGTTTTCAACAGTCTCTTCGAAACGCCTCGTCGGTCCGAGGAAATCGTCCCACACAACAATCGTCCGCTCGGTGATATAGTCGAGGATCGAGGCAACGGGCGTATCAAACCAGTGCAGGAACCATTCAACTCCTTCCAGGTCGGCTAACCCCTTCCACTGATGCTCAAACCTGCCGATTGTCAGAGGCTCGCCTCCAGCTTCGGCCGCATGATCCCCCATGTTGATCAGAGCTGCGGCGACATCGGTATCCGAAAAGCAGAACTCCCGCATGGGGTATAATTCCACGCGCGTCTTTGAACTAAGCGATTTCTGGGTGAATACATCGAATTCACGGATTGAATCGATGGTATCGCCCCAATATTCGAGTCGAAGCGGGTTTTCGGTGAGAAAGGGATAGATGTCGACAATGCCGCCTCGTATTGCGAAAGCGCCAAGGTTTGCAACTTGTGTTTCGCGATGAAATCCGATCTCGGTGAGCCACCGTGCGAGCGTATCGATCGACACCTCATCGCCGGGACTTAGGCGAACGATTCGGTTGAAGAGCGTTTTCGGTGGAGGAATCTTTTGCATGAGCACTGCCGCCGGCGCAATGATAACGATGCCTTTCCCTTCAAGAAGACGCGCCAGCACGCGAAAGCGGGCTTCGGTCGTAGGCCCGAAAGGGGACTTCATATTGTAGGGAACCGCATCACGCGATGGAAAGTATTCAACCGCCTCATCGCCCAGGAAGGTCCGGCACTCGTCGGTTAGCGTTTCGGCCTTCCTTGCGGTTTCCACAATAATCAAGACCGGACGGCCCGAAGCTGAAAAAAAATCGCTTATGAGAAGGCTGTCTGCCGAGCCGGCAAGCCCTTTGATCTGTGTGCAAATCGGCTTCTTCTTCAGCCACTGCTCTACAGCTGGGAAGAATGGCGAACTCCATTGTGTGGAAAAGGGCTGGATATCCATAGTTTATTCCCTGGTAAAAATACTTGGGACACCTCGACGGTGGCATGGGCATTCGCTGCCGAAGTAAATGCATGCATAGGGGAAAGAAGCATCAAAAATGCGTTATTTCACTTTTTGAGAAACAACAAGGACAACTTAATAGGCCAATTTTCGCATTGAATCTTGCCGTTACCTTGACGGATCCGCGCGGGATTAAAAGCTTTCTTTGAGCCCCGTTGTTCGGCCTTTTTCACGCACTACGTTTCCCCGTACCTCACATAGCATCATTCATAGCCTGTAGCTTCTCTGATTTGATGTTCATTGCTTATACGTTTTTCAGCAACGTAAGGAAAATGTTCTGTCCGTCCTTTTGTCCATAAAACCGGCATTTTAATAAAATTTTTTGCGGCTTTGATTGCTTTTTCTCTGGTGGAATATTGTGATGTCCTCATACCGCTGAATTTTTTTGAGTCTGATTTGCAAACTATATACCCCACGTCCCGTCCTCGCATTACCTTCGCTTTGCGTTCATCCTTTTCAAACTCCGCAATCTCCACGTATGATCTCGCTTCCATAATGGTATCCCCGGTTTAATGAATTCATTGGAAAAGATGAAGTTCCCATATTCACTTCATCAGCTTCGCGCTGCCACACCTTTTGGATTACGAATAACCGGGATAAAAAAGTTACCGGCACCGATGGGTTGAAAAACGCAAAAATTTCCGTCTGTGCCGTTGTAAGGATTCTCGCAGGTTCCCCCTTGCTTTTGTATTGGGCGGCTGCAATTCAGCTAATGACGTATATCACAAAAAATCGCGCATAAAAAACGGGAGGCCGGAATTCCCGCCTCCCGTTGCACATCCATCGTTCTCACCGCGGCTTGTGCCGGTTATTTTTTCTTCGCCGGTTTTTTCACGGACTTTTTCGCTGCCAGAACCGGTTTTTTTGCAGCGCCGCTTATGGCTTCCTTGGCGGTTTTTGCTACCCTGAACTTTAAAACCACCTTTGCGGGAATCTTAATGGATTCACCTGTTGCCGGATTACGGCCGAGCCTGGCCTTGCGCTTCACGAGTACTATTTTCCCAAGCCCGGGAAGCGTAAAACCGTTTTTAGCCTCTTTGTAAGCCAGCTCAGTAAGGTCGCTAAGAAAAACCTTGACCTGTTTTTTGCTGAGTAATTCATCGGAAGAGGCAAGCTGCTCAATGAGCTGCGATTGTGTGAGAGACATGGCACTCCTTGAATGAGGTGGATAATGAAAATTGAAGGTAAAATAATAGGTGCATTGAGCCCATTTATGGTAAATCGTTCAGGTTTGAGCACCATAGTTAATGCATATCCATTCCTCCCATGGAAGAAATAGCGGAATCGGACAGGGCAATAGTGAATGTCAATTTCTGCCTGTTAATAACAATTGCAACAGAATATGAACCATCGGGCATTATCACATTGTTTCCATAATGAGTAGACTGTTCACCTTTGCCTATTGCCTCCATGATTGCAACGGGAACATTCGTCGGATGGCCAGGGGAAATGCCGAGGGAACGAAACGATATTCGAACCCTGGCATTAGTTACCGCCTTTCCGGACTTGGTATCGTAAACGTGAATAACAAGATGATGATCTGGAGATGGTTTTGTGTGGAGACCAACCGGCGGAGCCCCTCCCACTACCAGCATGCCCGCCCGTATATTTTGGGAAGTGATCTCCTTCCTCGAATAAAATGGTTCTGCCGGCATGACATGCAATTCAATCCTCAATCCGCCCAGTGTGGTATCCTTCATGACACTTCCGGCATGGGCAGCACAAAAATGAGAAGCGAAAAAGAGAGAAGAGCAGAACAGCATTACGGTTCTTTGCATAGCACTCCTCTTAGGGTTCGAGGAAGAAAGCCAAGCGGATTTCATTATTATGAAGTGAAAAATTAAAATATATTTTTGCGGCTTATTATATAGATTCTTTTAGTTTATTTGCCCGCAATCCGGAATTCTTCATTCAAATCGGCAATGATAGGGCATGCAGGTCATCAGGATCGTCATTATAGTTCTATTCAGGCCGCGGTGTTTTGGCTCTGAAGTATAGCACGGAAGGTCAGCAGCGTTTGAAAGGCAGGGTCAAAATAAACAGGCCCCGGAATCTTTGAGCCGCCGGATTCCAGAGCCTTTTTATTGGTAGCAGCGCAGGGAGTCGAACCCCGGACACATGGATTATGATTCCATTGCTCTAACCTACTGAGCTACGCTGCCAATAAAGACCAAAATACGATATGGAGAAGAAATGATCAAGGTTCTGCAAATCTTTTCGAGCATTTGCGAGAAAGGGCATGGCGCGGCAATTTATTTTACTTCCATCCATGCATCCAACCAGACGACTTGTTGTACATTGTATGCCCGCCCTGCTTGCGGCCCTCGTTTTCTGCAACAGCGTATCCGTTCCTCCAACGTTGAAACCGCGGATAATCGGCAGTATTCCGCATGATTCCGCGGCATTCACGCAGGGAATATTCTACGATCGCGGCAGGCTCTATGAGAGCGACGGTCTCTATGGAAGCTCGCGGATATGTATTCTGAACGCGGAAACCGGCGCACTCCTTAAGGTCGTACCCATGGATCCGCACATTTTTGCCGAGGGATGTGCACGGATGGGAAGTTCCCTCGTTCAGCTCTCCTGGCGCGAGGAAACCGCCTTTTCCTGGAACATAGACAACCTCTCGCCCGGCCCATCCTTTATTTACAGCGGCCAGGGATGGGGTCTGACAAGCGATAATAAATTTTTTTATATGAGCGACGGCTCTGATACCATTTTCGTCAGAAGCCCGGCCTTCACTCTCGAACGCAAGATCCCGGTCACGCTGGCGGGCAGGCCCGTTCGCAACCTGAACGAACTCGAACTGGTCAAGGGAAAACTGTACGCCAATGTCTGGTACTCCGACTCGATCGTCGTAATAAACACCGGGAATGGAAGGGTTGAGCGCATTATTGATTGCACCGAACTGGTAAAGCGGGAGGCTGCAACCTCTTCCGACGACGTTCTCAACGGGATTGCGTACAATAATGAAACCGGGAAATTTTATTTGACGGGGAAGAAGTGGAAAAACATCTATATAGTTGAAATTGAAAGATAATAAGAGGGATGCAACAAAGAATCTTTTACCCTCAACATTCACTCCTCGATCTCCGGCCTTTTCCGCATTGATTTTTTTATCCCGGTTTTCTTTTTTATCAACTTTCTCTTTGCCTTTTCCACGCGGGGAACTCCGGTTGCAAATCGCGGTTTTGGTTTTTCCCGTAATTTTCGAAGCTTCTCTTCGAGACGTTCGAGGCAGATCGACTTATTCAGGTACTGGCTTCTCTCGTCGCGGGAGATGACCGTGATGCCCGTTGGCCGGTGAACGAGCCGCACTGCGCTCTCGGTCTTATTCTGATATTGCCCGCCCTTACCGCCTGCGCGGAAGGTCTGGACATCGCACTCGTCCAGAAGTTCGCGCGAATTGTCCTGCATTGGCTCAGTACCGGGGTCAACCATTTAATTTTTTATCTTTCTCTACCGATTGATTCTTGCAGCTTACCCTGTTATCCTTTTTTAGCAAGCTCTCCCAGAGCCATTCCCACTGCCTGCCTGGCATCGTAAGCTTCAATTATCCTCGCCCCCTCCATCCTGCCCGCCTTCTTGAGTTCCCAGCCGCCCGGCATGCAGATGACGCTCTTGCCGAGATCAAAGGCAAGCGCCATCTCGCTTAAGGTACCGAAGGCGCCCGGGAAAGCGATGAGTACGTCGGAGGAGAGCACAACCAGCGCATTGCGCGACTTCCCGAGTCCGCTCGGGATCACAATGTCGACGTAGCGGTTGGCATCTTCCTTGACAGCCGTGGGCAGGATCCCGACGACAAGGCCGCCGTTTTCATGCGCACCCCTCGCCGCCGCCTCCATGATGCCGCTCAGCCCACCGCAAATCAGGAGCATCTTACGCTGCGCAATATGGGCACCAATTTCGTGGGCAAGGGCCGATTGTTCCGGTGAAATAGCGCGTCCCGATCCGATGACGCCGATGGCAGGCAATGCTGTCATAGAGAACTCTCCGATAAGATGGTGTAAGCTGCCCGACTGGTCATGCCATGCCTGCTTTGCTCATTCGTCCGGCAAGATCTTCCCGCTGTTTCTCGAATCCCTTCTTGCCGAGCAATGCGAACATGTTCTTTTTGTAGGCTTCGACTCCGGGCTGGTCGAAAGGATTGACGCGCAGCAGATATCCGGAGAGCCCTATTGCCCTTTCGAAAAAGTAAAAGAGCTGACCGAGAGTCTCTTCAGTACGATCCTCAAGCATGATACTGGATGCCGGAACCCCACCGTCGATATGGGCGAAAAGCGTTCCGGCATAAGCCTGGTGATTGATCTCTTCGAAACTTTTTCCGGCCAGGTAGTTCAATTCATCGCTATCGTCGCTGAACCGGGGCACAGTCAGCGTGCTGCGGGTTTTTTTGATAAATAGGAATGTTTCAAAAACCATCCGTACCCCCTCCTGCATCCATTGACCCATTGAATGCAGATCGGTTGTATAGTCGAGCGAAGCCGGGAAAATACCGGTACCGTTTTTCCCTTCGCTCTCTCCAGCAAGTTGTTTCCACCACTCTCCGACAAAATGAAGTTGCGGCTGGAAGGAAGCCATGACTTCAATGCCATATCCGCGACGGAACAGAATATTGCGGAGAACCGCATAGCGGCCCGACAAGCCGCCTTGTGCATCGTTCCCGGCGCTGAAACCGGCCATCTGGGCTGCACCCCCGAGTAGTTTTTTAATATCGATCCCGGCTACGGCGATAGGTACGAGTCCCACCGGCGTCAGCACCGAAAAACGCCCGCCTACGTCGCCGGGGATTTCAAAGGTTGCATACCCCTCTTCGGCTGCAAGCGCTCGGAGCGCGCCGGACTTCGCGTCGGTCGTTGCCACAATTCGCTTTGCCGCCTCGGTCCTTCCGTAGCGCTTTTCCATCCATTGACGAATTACGCGAAAGGTCACGCCGGGCTCGGTTGTGGTGCCGCTCTTGGAGATTACATTGACGGCCACCTCCTTGTCTTTTACAAGGGTCAGAAGATCGTCGAGATAGTCGGAGTTGATGGTATTTCCGGCAAAAAGAACGCGCGGCGATCGAAGGTCTTCGAATGATGGCGAGAGAAAGTCGATGGCGGCCCGGGCGCCGAGATAGGAGCCTCCGATACCGATGCAGATTAGTACGTCGGCCTTATTTCGCAACTCCACTGCTTTCTCGTTGATGGCATCGATAAGGGAACCAGGGGTTTGATCAGCCAGGCCGAGCCAGCCGAGATACTCGTTGCCCGGTCCATTGTGATCAACGAGCATCTTTTCAGCAGCGGCGAGAGCCGGCGCATAGGCATCTATTTCGCTGGGTTTCACTATATCTGCGAGCAGACGGTCATCGAGATTGATTTTGCATTGCGCCATAAGTATTCCTCCATGAATGGGATGATGATCCAGGGGCAAGTTCAGACAACTCAAAATTAGTTTTTGCTGCGCGCTCAAGCATTTGCAAAACCTTGATTCAGGATCTAACCGTCAAAAAACTCTATCCCCAAATCTTTAAATAACACGCGACACTAAAGACCTTTTTTGCCGGTATGCCCGCGTATGATTGACGAAAAGGGTTCCCTGAATATCAACTGGCATGACGTATTTTAATTTTTGATAAATTTGGGGTGCAACCGTATAAGCGATTGAATTATAAAATTTTAAATGCTGATTTTGCGAAATGAAAAAAACTTATAGAAAAATAATTCTATAAATAGATTGCATTTTTTTTCATTCGGCTCTATATTTATACCCGTTTTCTATTATGTGATCGAAGAATTATTTCAAACTGCCCCCAAACATCCTTTCAAGGCGAAAGCCAGAGGAGAAGCATCAAGAATGCAGCTTCCTAAATCCAGGCGTCAACAGAAGCTCCGCGAAAAAAAATGCCTCTATCCGGGGTGCGGGAAGATTTTTTTTGGAATTCATATTTCCAAGTACTGCCCGGAGCATCGACAGGATCGTTATAGGATCCGCAAGCGGACGAAGCCTGAGGATGTCAATATAAAGAACCAGACGTTCAAGCACAGTTACACCGAAGTGGTAACCATGGTGATGAATTGTGACCTTGAGGGGTGCCCCCATCAATTCGAGGTAAAAATCTATCCACGCCAGTATATCTACCCGAAATACTGTCCTGAACACCGGAACGAATACCGGCGGATACGCCATCTTGAGCTCATCAATCGTCCTGATCTTATTGAGCTTATGAAACAGGAAGGTGAGAACTTTGAACTGGAGCACATTGTTGATGGGGATGAAGACCATATCGACGAAGAGGTAATCGACGACGTGGTCTGATCGCACCCCCGGTGCCTCCCGAACCAGGTAAAAATCCGATTATTTCAAGGAAAAGGGTGGGAAGCAATGCTTCCCACCCTTTTCATTTGGCGCGACCTGCCTCTCGAATATTCGTTTGAGTCAAGAGCGTTCGCTATTTGCGATAATTCTCCTTCAGGTAACTGAAAGCAATCGACCGATCTTTGCTGCCATCCTTGATCACCGAGTCGTACGGCGCCTTTTCATTTTTCACCCATTGGTTTTTATCATTCAGGTTCCAGTATATCTGGCGCAGGCATTTCTCATTCTGTGTCATCAGAAGGATTGTATCCCCTTTGAGTCCGTAGTTCCCGTGCGAAATAAACTGCCAGTCCTCCTTCAGGACATCGTTGGTCTGGCCTTTCATCTGTTCATCATATTCGAAAGTGCCGTCATTCATAAAGGAAATCTTGTTCTTTTCCACCTCATTTGCGCCATCTTCCCGATGCTGCTTAACCATGCTCCAGACACCCACGATCTTTCCACTCGTCTGCCGCGCATGGTCCTCATCCTTGAGGAGCGACGGCATCAGCGAATCAAGGTGGTCGGCCGCCGCCCTTGCCTGCAGATACCAGGCCTTCTTGATGTACGAATCGATCAGGGAGTAGAGGCTGTCGGCTTCTTTCAACTGCATGCCGGTCAAACCGTTCTTAAGATCCGCAAGCACTTTGGCGAGAGAGTCGGCCCGGTCCTTATTGACCTGCATAACCCCTTCGGCCCATTTTTCGGCCGCCGCAACATGGACTTTCAGGGAATCGATACTTGCCTGGACCGCGGTACCGTCCCCCCGCTGCTTCCCGGCCTTTGCATTCTCAAGATCGACCCTTGCGCTCGAAAGGACACTGTCGGGCGTTCCTTTGTCTTCCAGGGCTTTGAGCCGGGTCTCAAGGTCGACCATTGCCTTGTCTCCACCGCAGCCTGTCAAGAGGATAGTCACGCCGACGAAACCGGCGCATAAGAGCCTCAGGATGCACTTGTTGACCTTCATAGGGATCCCTCCTGCATGAATGGTATGGTGAGTGGTGTGCGGCATTACCAAAATGGAAATTAATGCAGGATGATTTCGAAGTCAACAACAATGGGAAATACCGCTATCTCCTGCCTCAGCTATTCAAAAAGGGCATCAGGTCGTTCCGGGAGCCGACCCCTCCCAGAAGCCTGATGGCTTCCTCCGGAATTCGCATCGCGCGGAGCGGAATAACGATTTCCTTCAGAAGGTCAGGCACCCAGGATACCAGAATATCCGTGCCTGCCGCACCGGCAAGGTGAGCATCCCCCATAATTGCAGGGAGCAGCACCGTTGCGCCGAGGCTTAGTTCGGTTTTCCCTCCCGGATAGAGCAGGGTCCCGCCGCCGCGGACCACGGTGAGGATTCTGAACGACCGCCTGGCCTCCATGACGGCCTCGGAGGCCTCGCTGAACGCATATTGCTCAATGGCAAAGTACCGGCAGGCGAGGCGGAGGCTCCGGCTGTAACCATTTCCGGCAAGATTTATCGGGGGAAGCGAATGGGTATGCAAAGCCGAGCGGTCGACAATGGCACATGCCTCCCGCACCCGGAGAGGACGAGGTTTGCCCGAGGCATCGAGACGGCCCCAGTCATAGAGGCGGAGGGTGGTATCCGACGTCTCCTGCACCTCGTACATGAGAGATCCTTCCAGAATTGCATGCACGGTTCCGGCAGGAATGAAAAGCACATCGCCGGGTTTAATCGGTACCTCCGAGAGTTCGGCGGGAAGCGTTTCCGATTCAACGGCAGATCGCAACTCCTCGACCGTCAGATTTCGCCTGAACCCGATTATGCATCGGGCATTCTCTTTTGCATCGATGATATACCAGCATTCTGTTTTGCCGAATTCGCCCCACCCGTTCGCCCGCGCCTGTGCATCGTCGGGATGAACCTGAACCGAGAGGCGATCCCTGGCATCGATGAATTTGCACAGCAGCGGAAAGCCGCCCGACGATTCCGCTTCGCCGAATATTTCATGCGGGTATTCATCCGCAAGGCGCCTCAGGCTCATTCCTGCCAGCGGGCCTGCGGCGACCGTCGATTGATCGCTGACCGATCCGCTGATCTCCCACGACTCGCCGATCCGCCGCGCCGGGGACAGGGGACGGCAAAGGCGGGTGGCCAGGGCCGTTCCGCCCCAGAGCGTCTCTTTGTAAATCGGTGTGAAGAAAATCGGCTCCGCAGGGATCTTCATAGCGCCCCTTCAAGGGTGGATTATAGCGGGGAACCGGATCCCGTATTCAGAACGAAAGTTTCAAATTCGGCAGGCGATGGGTGCCACGATCCCTTGAAGACAAGCGTCAGCTTGAGCGTTTCGAACAGATCGTTGATATACCGATTCGAAGAAATGATGTGGACCGCCCCGCCCCTGGATCGGACAAGATTGGTATTGAAGGCGATTGCGCCGATGCCGCCGCTCGAAAGACAGGTTACCGCATCCAGATTGAATGCAAGGCGGAGACTTCCTGCCTCGATGTGCCGGCCAATTTCATTATCGAGCCTTCCGGCGCCGGCCCAGTCGATGCGGCCGGCAAGCTTAAAAACCGTGAACGATCCGATTGTTTCGGCGGTCAGCTCCATCACTTCCCTCCGGTCACTAATTGAAAAATCTTGAGAACTCGGAAACATTTAGCCGGATCTCGGGCCTGAGCAGGCTGACAAATCCGGCGAAAGGGCCGGAGCTATTTAAGCTCTACAAAGTCTCCGTCGACGATGTCCGCCTTTTTGCCGAAGCGTTCCTCATCCGGTTTGGGTACGGGCGCTGCCGGAGCGGGCGCGCTTTTCTGTTTGTGGCGCGGAAACACCATAGACAGTATGGTACGGACAATCAGCACTATCAGAATTATATCGAGAAATTTTCCCATGATGCTCATACAAGGCGCCTTTAATAAATCCGCTGCCGGAACGTAGTAAAAATATTTCAGGCGGCAACCCCGGGAAGCGCCAAGTTGGATCAGCGGTCCAAAGAGGTGGCAGTGCCCTGATGGTTGCAGCACAAGCTGAAAAAATGCGATTTTTAATGCGTCGGCGAACCGGTGCGACATATCCGAACGATTCCACGGTCCTGAAAACGGAGGGGTACTATGAGTGTTGATATTGCAAAGCTGAACGATCGTATTCGCGAGGAGAGCAGCTTTGTAACGCTTCTTAAGGGTGAGGTCGGCAAGGTAATAGTAGGACAGTCGAGGATGATCGACCGCCTGCTCATCGGTCTTTTGTGCCGCGGGCATATTCTTCTGGAGGGTGTCCCGGGACTTGCCAAAACCCTCGCCGTCGCTACCCTTGCAAAAGCTATCGATACCGGCTTCCGCCGGCTTCAGTTTACTCCCGATCTCCTGCCCGCCGACCTTGTCGGAACTCTCGTCTACAACCAGAAAACGGGTGAATTCGTTCCCAAGAAGGGGCCGCTGTTTTCCAACATTATCCTGGCGGATGAAATCAACCGGGCTCCGGCAAAGGTGCAGAGCGCCCTGCTCGAAGCGATGCAGGAGCGCCAGGTAACCATCGGCGACACCACCTACCCCCTTGAAGAGCCCTTCCTGGTTCTTGCAACCCAGAACCCTATTGAGCAGGAGGGGACCTACCCGCTGCCCGAGGCGCAGGTCGACCGCTTCATGCTCAAGCTGAAGATCGTCTATCCCACCCGGGAAGAGGAGAAGCAGATTCTCGAACGGATGTCCGGCGATCTGGTGCCTTCGGTTCAAAAAATCATAACGGTTGACAAAATCCTGTCGGCCCGTTCCGTAGTAAATGAAATTTACATGGACCCGAAGGTCGAGGATTACATCGTCAATCTCGTCTTTGCGAGCCGGGAGCCGGTATCGGTGGGCCTTGCCGAGCTCAAGGATCTCATCGCCTGGGGTGCTTCGCCCCGCGCCACGCTGAACCTGACCCGCGCTGCCCGTGCCCATGCCTTCATCCGCGGCCGCGGCTACGTGACTCCTGAAGATGTGAAATCCATCGGCATGGACGTCCTGCGCCACAGGATCATCATAACGTACGAAGCCGAAGCGGAAAACATCACCCCCGAAGACATCGTACAGAAGATTTTCGACCGTGTCGAAGTGCCATGATCGCGGCCATACCCAATACCCTCTCCTCACGTTGAGAGGGGAGCGAAGGCTGTAACCGGTATTTGCAAATCGTGCAGCGTGCACAGGGCAGTTCAATGATGAGGGAACCATGATACCCCGCGAAGTTTTACAACAGGTGCGCCGGATCGAGATCCGGACCAAGAGCGTCGTGGACTCGATCCTGTCGGGCGAGTATCACAGCGTATTCAAGGGCCGCGGCATGGAATTTTCCGAAGTCCGCGGCTACGTCGAGGGCGACGATATCCGCTCCATCGACTGGAACGTCACCGCGCGGATGAACGGACTCTATGTCAAGAAGCACGTCGAAGAGCGCGAGCTGACCGTCATGCTGGTGGTCGACGCCTCGGCCTCGGGCAGCTTCGGCAGCGTCAACAAGTTCAAGGGGGAGATGGGAGCGGAACTGTGCGCCCTCCTCGCCTTCTCGGCAATCAAGAACAACGACCGCGTCGGCCTCATTATTTTTACCTCGGAAGTCGAGCGGTACATTCCCCCGCAAAAGGGCAAGAATCACGTCCTCCGGGTCATCCGCGAGATGCTTTACTTCGAGCCGAAAAAGCGGGGCACCGACATCGCCGGCGCGCTCTCCTACCTCAACCGCGTCCAGCGGCGCAAGGCGGTCGTCTTTCTCGTCTCCGATTTCATGGCCCCGCCCTTTGCCAAGTCGCTCCGCGTCAGCGCGCGGCGCCACGACCTCGTGGCCATAACCCTGCGCGACCCCCGGGAACACGAGCTCCCGGACATCGGCCTCGTCGAACTGTCGGACGCCGAAACCGGCGAAACCCGCCTCATCAACTCCTCCTCGCTCAAGTTCCGCAACCTCTACAAGAAGGCTATGGACGAGCGTACCGCCGCCATCACCCAGGCCTTTACCGTAAACGGGGTGGATGAGATCCCGGTTTCCACCGGCACCGACTATATCGAGTCGCTGGTCAAGTTTTTCCGCCGCCGGGAGAAGATGTACCGGTAATAATAAAAAGTAATAGTCTTATTGCCGATGGGGAATCGGGCTTAATTCAAAGGCCCCTGGCCTAAAGCCGCGAAAGGCACGCATCTTCAGGCACCCCCCCCTGACCTCACCCCGGCCCAAGGCGGCCGGACCTCTGACCTCTTCCCCTTCCCCTCCCCTATCAGGGAGGGGACAAATCATAGGTGAGAGGTCTTTTAAAAGCAAAAAAGTCCAAACCTTGAGGCGATGCCTGCCTCGCTTACACTCAGCAGGCGCTTGCCCACCCCCGCAACGCCCTCTTTTAAGGTAGAAAAAACAGGGAAATTCTTTTCATTATTCTATCTTTTTTTCTTTGTGCCTCTGTGCCTTCTTTCTGCCTTCCCCCCTGCCTTTTTCGCACCTGCAAACAACGAAGATGCTTGACATTTATTTTTCGAGGAGCCTCATTTTCCGGGGGTTTCGGCCCACAGGGTGCCTATGTTGGGTCAAAACTCCAAGGCCATTAAAATCAGCGTAATAGCACGAATTTCCGGCGTTTTTGTAAATTTGGGAGTGCCAAAACTTCAACAGTAAAAAATTCAGGGCTGATGATGATTGATTTAAGAAACTATTCAGAGCATAAAAAGAGAAGACGCGAAAGAGACAATTTAAAAAAAAACAAAGGCTTATGGATTCAGCTGCACCTTCACATGAGTGAATTATGAATGATTGGCAAAGGGAATTAAACGACTGCCGCATGGTAAAAATCCCTGAAAAACGGGGCATTTTTGGGCATAGCTCATGCTATGGCCTTATCG
This sequence comes from uncultured Fibrobacterota bacterium, assembly GCA_963803935.1. GTDB lineage: Bacteria > Fibrobacterota > Chitinivibrionia > Chitinivibrionales > Chitinispirillaceae > BOG-1184. Next base: position 75,092 of record CAWDOZ010000081.1, read on the forward strand.
CCTCACCCCTGACCTCACCCCGGCCCAAAGCTGCCGGCCCTCTGACCGCTCCCCGTTCCCCTCTCCCACAAGGAGAGGGGACAAATCATAATGAGAGGGAAGACCCGCTTCGCGGAAGAGGGTCAAAAGAAGAAAAGGCCTTCCGGCGCGAAGCGCGATCCTCTCTCCTCTGTCTTGTCCCCTCCCTGATGGGGGAGGGGAACGGGGAGCGGTCAGAGGGTCGGCCGCTTTGGGCCGGAAAGAGGTCAAGGGCTTGCGAACAGATGTGCTTCGCCCTTAATCCGAAAATGTCAAAGAACAGGCGATTGGCGGGGCAGAAGCGAGCCCACCTCTGTCCCTGTTGCCGACACTAAGCTGATCCACCAATCTTGGCAAGAATACTCACTAACGTCAGGCCGCGCCTCTTATCTACCGTACCTCGCCGAAGGGATGATCTCCGGAAGCGAGAGGGAACCAAGGGGCCCCGTTGCTCACCGCAGTATGCCTGCTATTCCAGGATAAATATAGCACTATTTTAGATGAAAGTCAATAGAAAAATGCTATATAAAGCTATTATATAGCTAAGAATTTGAAAATAGGGAAGATAAAAAGGATATCTGAACCAAGATTACGCGGATTAAAGCATTTCACGGATATTAAAAGATAGAAGGCACAAACCCCTTCCACAAAAATGGCCGTTTTCAAAGGCCGTAAAATCCGCAAAACGCTCTTTAAAAACGAGTGGTGGTTTTCGGTTTCAGATATTGTGGAGGCACTGATCGATAGTCTGGACCCGAAACAATATATAAAAAAATTGCGGCAACGCGATCCGCAACTTGACGGCAACTGGGGTACAATTTGTACCCCTCTTGAAATCCTCTGAAATCAGCCAGGCGGCTTTTGGAATGACTCCGGACGAATATAAGAAGCATAAGGGGCTCGACAGGCCGTCGGACAACCTGCGCGACCATATGACGGACCTTGAACCGATCTTTACGATGCTCGGTGAAGCTTCAACCACGGAAATAGCGCGCAACAAGGACATTCATGGATTTGAAGCGAATAAGATAACCGCCGGCGAAGGCGGTTCCGTTGCCGGGAATGCCCGGAAAGAACTCGAAAAGCGTTCGGGACGGAAAATCATCTCTGCCGTCAATTACAAGGAATTGCCGGAAAAGAAAGTAAGAAAACTTTTAAAATGATGGACGGCCTGCTCCCTCGCAACCGATAATGCAGAAAGACCGCGTCTCCACACTTTTCCTGGAATAGAGATAGCTTGACGTGCCCGCCGGCGCGTTTGTGCCTTTTTTGTGGCTGAGTGCCTTCTTGCGGCCCTCGTCTGCCTTTTTCCTCTTTATTACCTCACCATGAACCTTGCCGAAAAGCTCTCCCCGTCGATCCTTGCCGAAACGACATAGCACCCGGACCCGTGAGTTTTCGGCCGCCACACGACCGCATTCGAGCCGGTAATAGTCATTTTATCCACCATGCGCCCGGTTAGGTCAAAAAAGGAAAGATCGGCGTGCCGCGCGGTTTGGGGAAAGACGATGGTGATGGACGACTGACCGGAACTTGAGAGAACCCGGAAGTTGCCGGGAGGGTTTAAATGCCGGGCGCCGGCATTCTTGACGCCGGCTGCTCCGAAAGTATAGCTGTAGCTCGAAAGATTATGCTGACAGACAATAAATACTCTTTTATTGACGGTATCGAGGAGCACATTCTGGACATTTGAAAAAGTATCATGCAAGACGGCATTGCAGGAGAGGGCAGTCTTATAGCCGTTGAGGTCGGGGATATACTCCGCCCAGAGAGCGGTGTCATTTAAGCTGAGAAACTCAGTGGGGGTAAGATAGTAACCCGTGTTACCATAGAATGAGAGAAAATTTGACGAACAATCTATTGAAATGGAATAAGGCGAGGACCCTTGATCTAAATCGTCAAAAAGGACGGACTCGCTCGAATCTATGTATCCACACATATCATAGCTCGAAGTGATCGGAATTTCTATCTTACCATTGATTAGTCCTCGGATCCAGGGTGTTTCATAATCCTCTTCAACATTATGCACATATGAACTTCCTATTTCCATTGTGCCATATTTGGTATGTCTTATTGCAGAAACTGATAAAGGAAAACAATAGACAGATGTTCCATAATATATCTCCCCATATGATTCCGAAACGACAAGCGATGAATCACCAAGCCTTAAAAGCCCACTGATAGTTTCAGGGAAATATGAATAGTTACCGGGATTAGTATCTTCTCTGACGCTGTCCACCTGTAACAGCCTACTTCCGGAAGTCTGGTACATTCGAATTATTGAATCCTGCGCAACAAGGATTTTACCGCCGATATACATAATTTTTGTCCCCGCAGGTCCATATCCATTAGCCACGCCGAATTTCAGATAAGCCGGAATCAGCGACGCGAGGGGGTATGATATAAGCGCTGCCGAATCGAGATACCCGGCAGGCGCCGGAGACGCGGGATTCCGCATGTCTATCACAGCGAATTGTCCTGGGGGCGAAAATGTTTCTTTAAGTATTACGGAATCTCCCACTAATGCCGACCATCCGCCTGAGTCCGAAATGGGATAATTGCTGAGTTTCGTAAAATAGGCAATCTGGTTCGGTTTCTGACTTCTGAAGGTGTAGGTTGTGCAAATAGCCGAATAGACCGAACTATCCCGCATGTAGGCCGCGGCTTTGTATCGGTACCAGCAATTGGGTGAAACCATGCTATCGAAAAAGACCAAAGAATTATGCTCTGCCGGAACATTGCTCGTAATCGATCCGATCTGGTTAAATTGTCCTGAGAACCCCGAATCCCGATAGATTATATAGCCGGTTTCGCAATTCGAATTATCGGCAAGGTTCATTTGCACTGAGGTCGAGGTATCGTTATTCCAGTAAAAAGCAATTCCCGGAGCAATAAGGGTATCGGGAACCCATGCGGTGGAAAAGCTAGAAATTGCGCACCAGGTGCTTGTACCATATTGGTTGGTTGCCCTTGCGTGCCAGAAATAGGTGGAGTTTGTATTAAGGCCATACACCAATGCTAATGAGTCATTAATAGTTATTGATGGACCATTGACAACTGTAGACGGGTCATTGATTATTATATCGGCAGCCTTTGAAAAATTAGCGGTGGGAGAAAACTCCATGGTAAACGATGTCACACTGCTGGTATCATCCTGCACGGAAAAGGTAATGGGAAGAAAAAGGTTCGATGATCCGATTGAAGGTGTTGGAAGGGTAGGCGCTCCGGGAGGGAGAGAAGATCCATCAAGGACGGTGACACTGTTGCCCTCATTATTTGCAATATAAATCTTATTCGTGATACTATTCACAGCAATTGATACCGGACTATATCCAGCCATTATTGTTGCGGGCGTGTTCGTGACGCCATCGATGATGGTGACATTGTGATTATTGTAATTGGCGACATAAATTTTATTGGTAAGAGAATTCACTGCTATGGCACATGGGTCCGCTCCTACGGGTATAGTAAATGCAGCGTTGGTCGCTCCATTGATTACCGTGACGGTATTGCTTCCCCCATTAGCGACATAAATCATGTTCGTCACCGGATTCACTGCAATCGCCTGGGGGTTTGACTCCACGCCTACGGTAGACGTTGCATGGGTTAATCCGTTAATAATGGTAATACTTGAACTGCCACTATTCGCCGTATAAATCGTGTTCGTCACCGGGTTCACCGCTATTGCCGAGGGGCTTAAGCCCACCCTTATTGAGATCGCTGCATTGGTTAATCCATTAATGGTGGTAACGCTGTTGCCCCCATTATTCGCTGAATAAATCATGTTAGTCACTGGATTCACCGCTATAGCCACGGGGTCTGCCCCCACACCTGCGGTAGTCGTTGCATTTGTTGATCCGTTAATGATGGTAACGCTATTGTCGCCATTATTCGCCACAAAAATCATGTCAGTCATCGGGTTCACCGCTATTGCAGAGGGTTCTGACCCCACGCCTATGGTGGTTGTACCATTGGTTGATCCATTAATAGAAGTGACATTGTAGTTCTCATTATTCGCCGCATAAATCATGTTAGTCACCGGGTTCACCGCAATTGCAGTGGGGTTAGACCCCACGAATACGGTAGTCGTTGCATTGGTTGATCCATTAATGACCGTGACACTATTATCGTCGCCATTCACTGTATAAATAGTATTGGTAACAGAGTCTAAAGCAATTAAATTCGGGGAATTTCCTACCGCCACCGTTGCCGCTACAAAATCCCCCCATGCCAGTCCCACCGTTGCACACACCGCAACTATTGCCTCTAAGGCTGATTTTGATAATATCTGCATTTATAGCCCTTACTGAGTTTGAATCCGAACCGTTATTTTATTATAAATCTCGCCAGATACCGCACCCCATCGATCTTTGCCGCTGCAATATACCCCCCTTCTGAATTTCGCTTAGGCTTCCAGGTTACCGAGTTCGCGTTGATGCCGCTCATCTTCTCGACAATCCGGCCGTAGAGATCGTAAAAAACGAGTTCCGCATTGTTGATATTCAGGGAGGGGAGTATGATGGTAACGCTCTTTTGGGAGATATCCGATATTGCCTGGAGCTTCCCCCGGGGCAAAGACTTATCCTCCAGCCGGTTCACCACATAGAGCGGGGCGTTGATTATCTCGACCGGCGAAGAGGAAATCGAATCGGCGGCATTGTATGCCGCAACGACGTAATGGTAAACGGAGTGTTCCTTCACGGTATAATCCGAAAAAGTAATCGTGTCGTGATTCGCCGGCTCGGTGCTGATTGTCTGGGCAATAAGAGGATAATTGGAGGTAAAACCGGAATCGCGATAAATGCGATACCCGGTTTCGCAGTTCGATTTATCGTAGATGGTTACCGTTACGCAGTTGTAATCGGGCAGGCTCAAATTATACGAAACCTGCGGTGCCGCAAGGGTATCGGGAACGCCCGATGAACCTGAAGCCGTGGAAATGGCGGCTGCCGATAACAAAAAAAGAAAAATTCTCATACACCCTCCTTAAGGTCAAATATTAATCCGAAAGTCACCGCACCATGAATCTCGCGGAATAGGTCTCTCCATCGATCTTTGCCGAAACGACATAACAACCCGACGCATGAGTTTTCGGCCTCCAGAGGACAGCGTTTGAGCCGGTTGCTGTCAGCCTGTCGACTATCCTGCCGGAAAGGTCGTAGAAGGCCAGGTCGGCGTGGCGCGCAGCTCCGGGGAAGACGATGGTGATGCCCGACTGGCCGGCGCTTGAGAGAATCCGGAGTTCGCCGGGAAGCTGCAGGGGCTTGCCCGCTCTATTTATTACCCCGACCGGGGAAAAGGCATAGCTGAAGATCGACATGTTGGTTTTGTAGAGGATATAAAGCCTCTTGTTGACGGTATCGACGAGGACGTTCTGGCGGCTGGAAAAGGAATCCGTGAGAACGGCGTCATTGGCGAGAGCTGTCTGGTAGGCATTGAGATCGCGGGGATCCTCGGCATAGATGTGGGCTGTATCGAAGCTGAGAAACTGGTTGTTCGAGAGAAGAATACCGGAATAATTCAGCCAAGCAGCACTGACAGAGCTTGAAGCGAATTGTTGGCTCAGGCTTAAATCATAGGCAACCATATATTGATTCGACAACCTGCTTGATCCGGAAGAACCATACCAATTCTCACCCACCAGCAGGGTGTTGCTGCAGAGACCCCGAATGTAGGGATCGAGCCCGATTGCATACCCCGCTCCGTAGCTGAAACTGCCTACCTCAAGAGATGAATCCATGAGAAGGACTCCGGCAGCCGATACCCGAACAGGATATAAATACGTGGGGTACTGGGAATTTAAGGCGCAGAAAAAGGAATCATTCAGTGCCATTACCACGGATAATTCTTCTATCGAAGGCTGAACGCTGCCGATTAAAGTAAAACTGTTGTTGATGACCGCATACGATTGAATGCCGTTGGTAGTGGCTACAATCGCGTAGGCGTTTTTAGAGCAAAAAACGTTATAGCTCGGGAAACCTTCACTATTCATATAGCTGTTTACCAAGCCAAAGTGAAGATAAACCGGGATAAGGGTCTTCAAGGGATACGACAGCAGCGTTGCAGAATCCAGGTACCCGGCGAATTGGGGGGCCGACGGATTTGCAACATTGATTGCGGTAAATTTGCCGGTCGGCGCATTGCTCTCCTTAAGTATTACCGAATCCCCTGCGAGCGCAGACCATCCTCCTGAGTCGGAAATGGGGAAATTGCTCAGCTTCGTAAAACGGGCCAATGTCCGCGGCCCGGAAAATTGAAACGTGTAAACCGTCGTGATTGGGGAAGAAATGGTATCGGCGGCGTTATAAACGACAGCCATATAGTTGTACCAGGTATTTGGAGCGGCAGCCGTATCGTGGATGGTAATGGTATCCTTATGTGCCGGATTTACGCTTACTATTTGAGCGATAAGCGTGAATGATGATGAAGTGACAGGCGCACGGTAGATCCGGTACCCTTTTTCGCTGTTTGAGTAATCGTAAATAGTAACCGTTATCGGATAACTATGCGTAACACTTATTCCCGGGGCTACGAATGTATCAATAAAACCAGGCGCTGCGGGCATCGTTACTTGTATGCTGTTCGAGGTATCCGAGACCGCAGAAGCGTCGTAGGCTTGGACCTGGTAGGTATAGAGCTTGCTCGGCTTCAGCCCCGCGTTGTCGAGGAACGAGAGCTGGGTCGCCGATTTCACCGAGTCGATCAATTTATAATCCAAAGCGGTGGTGTCTTTCCGCAGCACGCGATAGCCGGTCGAGGAGGCATCGTTATTCCGCCAGGAGAGCTCTACCCCGGTATCGCCGGCCGCCGTTGCGCCGATAAGATACGGTGCCTCAAGGGCAAAGGTTGATGTAGCCGCCAGAATGATCGCCATTAAGTTTTTCATAGAGATCCTCCCTGGAATAATGTGCAAATTTACCGTCTCCGCCCTCGGGACCGGCAACCTCCCCGGTGGCCCTTCACTAATAATGTAATCACTATTTCGGGAAATAGCAACGATTTTTCGCTCATAGAGAAAGAAATCGTTTTCCATGGGAGAACGAACTAATTTGGAGCATCATTGGAGGAGATCCAAAGGCAAAGTCAAAGTCAACTTCCGGGCGTTCCGGGTGGAACCCTGAAGGGTGCCACCCGGCGCGCCTCCGCCGGGCTCTCGGCATAGCCGGGCCGGAATCCAAACGCAAATCCGAATGTTTTTGGATGGCTGAGCCGGGTCACCCGCACGAGGTGGGAGTGCTTCATGATAGGCACCCTGCGGCGGGGACCCACGAGGCCTCTGCGAAAAGAACATGAAGAAAGTAGAAGCCTAAATGCATAGAAATGAATAGCGGGAAAGATTTTAATTCTTTTTATTTTACGAATATACGCGTATAGGCTTATAGGGTTTTGGTTTGCCGTATTTGTGTTTTCTACCCTAAAAGAGGGCGTTGCGGGAGGGGGAGGGCGTTTGCCTTCAGGCAAACATCGCCTCCCCCTTCCGCAGGAAGGGGTGAGTCGGAGACGCGGCTTTGCGCGACTCCGACCAGGGGGAACCATTTATTAATGGTTCCCCCACCAAAAGCCTTTAAATCGGTTCCCCCACCAGAGTCAGTACCGTCTTCATCCTTCAACCTTCATCCCTCATCCTTTTCCATTACCGTTGGCCTTTCCTTGACCCGCAGTCCTCTATCGGGTATATTCCTTATTCTATATTTTCAAATCACCCAGAACCATTTACCATGAATGCGCCAGGATGCAGACAGCACCGGAATCACCAAGGAGATATGTAGACCTTCATATTCATACGATACACTCAGACGGTTCGTGGACGGTAGACGAGGTTGTGGACGCCGCCTCTAAAAAAGGGCTTTCTGCAATTGCCATTACCGATCATGATTGTATCGATGGATATCCGCGGGCCTTTGAACTGGGTTCGCAGCTGGGGATAGAGGTAATTCCCGGCCTTGAACTCTCGAGCGAGAGTGAAGGCATGGACCTTCATATCCTCGGCTATTTCATCGACATCAATAATCCCACTCTGCAACAGAAGCTCGGCGAAATGAAGGAAGCCCGCTATATCCGGGCCCGCAAAATGGTGGAAAATCTGAACCGGCAGGGCATCGATCTGCGCTTCGAGACCGTGCTCGCAACCGCGGGGATCGGCGCCATCGGGCGGCCGCACATCGCCGCCGCGCTTCTGAAGGAGGAGCTCGTTTACTCGTTCCGGGAAGCCTTCGATAAATTCCTCGGCTATGGGCTTCCCGCCTATGTCGAGAAGTATAAGATGAAGCCCGGCGAGGTATTCGATCTTGTCAAGCAGGCAGGCGGGGTTCCGGTGCTTGCTCATCCGGGAGTGACCGAAATCGACGATCGTATTCCCGAGTTTATCCATGCGGGAGTTCAGGGAATAGAGGTCTATCATTCCGAGCACTCTTCCGCGGACCAGCAGAATTACCTCAAAATTGCGAGGAGAAACGGGCTGGCAATTACCGGCGGGTCGGATTTTCACAACTGCAGCCATAACAAATCGGAAATCGGAACGCCGAAGGTTTCCTACAGCGCCGTACGCAGCCTGAAGGATAAGCTGGGCATGGTAGCGCATGAGGAACTTACCTGATGAAGCCTGTCGTTCCCGTGATCCTGGCAGGCGGTATCGGCGAACGATTCTGGCCGCTTTCGCGCTCCTCGCATCCCAAGCAGCTGCTTCCCCTCATTACGCGCCGGACAATGATCGAAGAGACGCTCTCCCGTACCAGGGGCATTGCTTCGAAGGATATCCCGCCTCTGGTGATTACGAGTAATCGCATCGCCGTGCCATTGAAGAAGGTCCTGTCAAAAAATTGGAAGTTCGACATGATCGTGGAGCCGGTGGGGAAAAACACCGCCCCGGCGCTTGCGCTGGCCGCGGCCTGGATTGAGGCCCGTCATGGCGAATCGATCATGGCGGCACTTCCGGCCGATCATGCCATCCGGCCCCTTGCGACCTTTGGTAAAGCCCTCCGCTTCGCCTGCGAACTGGCAATGCGGGAAAATCACCTCGTTGTTTTCGCCGTGGCCCCCACGCGGCCCGAAACCGGCTACGGGTATCTCCTGCTCGACAAGTTGCGCGGAGAAAAGGACGGGGCAGGGTGGCACCGGGTCAAACGGTTCGTCGAGAAACCCGACGCCCGAACCGCCGCCGCCTACTGCCGCAACAAGTCCTACCGCTGGAACAGCGGCATGTTTGTCTGGAAAACCTCCGTCCTCCTTGAAGAGGTGAAGCGATACCTGCCCGGGCTCTCTGCACAGGTTCAGGAAGCGGCCCGGGGAAAATTTTCCCGGAGGGCGCTGGAAAAGTTCTATACCGTTGCGGATAAGGAATCCATCGATTACGGTATCATGGAGCGTTCCGATCGCGTGAGTGCCGTTGCCGGCTCCTTCTCCTGGGACGATATCGGTTCCTGGGAGGCGATGTCACGGATTCACGGGGTCAATGCGTCCGGTACGACCGTCTCGGGAAACCGTATCTACGAGCAGGAATGCGCAGGGAGCATTATCGTCAACCGTTCCTCCCTCGCCGTTGCCGCCGTCGGCTGCGACGATCTGACCCTCATCGTTACCGATGACGCGGTGCTCGCCGTGCCGCGCACCCAGCTTCCCGAGCTCAAGAAGTACATTTCTGCAATGAAAAGTTCCGGAGCCCTCCCACCTCGGCTGTTTTAAGTGTCCATGCCCGTCCGTTCCCTCATGTTCATAGCGGGCGACCCCTCCGGCGACGAGCATACCGGTGCGGTTATCCGCCGGTTGCGTAATGAAATGCCCGGCGCCGACCTGTGGGGAATCGGCGGGAGCGCCATGGAACACGAGGGGTTCAGGCCGGTCATGCCGTTCGCCCCGTTCAATTGCATGGGATTTCTGGAGGTTGCGAAACACCTTCGGTTTTTCCTGCAGGCGAAGCGCAGGCTTATTGGGATGATGCAGGAAACCCGTCCGAACGCACTGGTCTGCGTCGACTACTCCGGATTCAATATTCCCATGATGAAGGCCGCTGCAAAACTCGGGATTCCGGTTGTATGGTATATCGCGCCTATGGTATGGGCATGGAAAAGAAAGAAAGCGGCGGTACTGGGCGCCTATGCCTCCCATATTGCGGTAATTTTTCCCTTTGAGGTTCCCTGGTTTGAGCCGTTTCGCGCCCCGGTCAGCTTCGTCGGAAACCCGACGGTCGAGGAGCTTGAATCGAGGGGCGCTTTTGCGGCAGCTCCCCGGAAACATCCCGGCAACGGTCCGTTCAGGCTGGCGATAGTTCCCGGAAGCCGTCGTCAGGAGATAGAGCATCTTCCCGTGCTGATTAAAGCCTTTGCCCTGCTCCGGAAGCGTTTTCCGCAGGTACGTGCCGTGGTTTCCCGCTACCATACTATTCCCGAAAAGCTGTATCGCAGCTGCATCGGCGACACGACGGTGGAACTGTTCGAGGGACCGCTTGCCGACCTGCTCGGCCGGTCGGATTGTGCCATCGTCACCTCCGGCACCGCCACGCTTGAAACGGCGCTTCTGGGCATTCCGCACGTCATCACCTATCGTACCTCGCCCTTAACCTATGCAATTGCGAAACGCCTGGTAAAGATTCCGCATATAGGACTTCCCAATATTATCGCGGGCGGGGAGATCGTGCCGGAGTGCATCCAGGGCGAAGCGACGGCGGCCGGGATTGCAAATCGTCTCGGTCGGTTCATCGAGTCGCCTGAATTGTTCAATGATACGGTCGATCGCCTTGTTGCGCTTCGTGAAAGCCTTGGCGCAAAAAAACCTTCGATGGAACTGTGCCGGATTCTGGAAGACTGCTTGTCAGGACGGTATGGCGCCGATGCGCCGAAATTGATGGAATGAGATTTTTTTAAAGCATTTTTTCTTATACTGAAGGCAGGGAGCATATTATGGAGAAACCGGAGCCGGCAGGAGTACCCGGCGAAAAGGAATCTCTGTCGGCATCGGCACGGAGCGGGACTTCATTCGGTCCGCTTATAGTTGTCATGATCCTGCTCGCCGGTCTCTACCTTTCGCTTGCGCTCTTTTCGGAGAGGCTTTCCTATGGTTCGGATCGTGATGATTATCTCGTTGCCATCTCAGCATTGCGTCTTTCACATCATTTGTCCTGGGAACCCTCCCGTATGCCGGGATTCCCGGTATTTGAACGCATAGTATCATGGGTGGCCTTGCCGGGAGATGCACGGGGAGCAAAGGCAACGGTGGCGGTCTGTTCGCTGGCATGCGTCGTTCTTCTGCTTGTGCTGGGTTTCCGATCCGGTAAAGACCCGCGGATCGTGCTCCTTGCCGGCACCCTCCTTGCGGTGGTCCCGCTCTGGCTGCAGTCCTCATTCATGGTCATGGATTACAGTGTCGCTCTCCTTTTTGTCCTTGGCGCCGCAGTGCTGCTGGAACTATGTTCCTCCCGGAACGTAACGAGCGCATTCGCCATCTCCATTGCAGCAGGCTTGCTGCTTGGACTCGGGATAGGATCGAGGTTGACATCGGCGGTATTTCTTCCGGCTGCGGCCGCTGCCTGCATTATTGATAAACGCACTATTGCGGCAAAGAAAGTCGCGGTCCTTTCCGGATTGGTATTTACCGCTGCCGCAAGTGCCCTATGGTTTTACAAACCCGCGTTCGATACCTGCGGAATAGGTTTTTTGAGCAGCACGCATGTACATACCTCGCTTGCGTATGCCCTGAAATTCGCATCATACCAACTGATCGGTCTTTGCGGAGGAATGGTCGGGTGCGGTGCGCTTCTGGCGCTTACGTCGACTGCAATCCTTACTTTGAGGAGTGGACTGGTTGACCAGCTGTGGCACAGGCGAGGCTGGGGATTCCGTACCATCTTCCTCTTTTCCTTTCTCAGCACGGGCTGCTATATCCTCAATCCGGACAAGGATTTTTATTTTCTCCCGTTTTTAACCGGCATGATGCTGCTGTTCATCGTGGGCCTGAAAGCGCGGCACCGATTTCTCCTGGCGGTCGCAGTGCTCCTCATGGCCGGCAGTTCTTTCATCCAGGTGTATCCCCTCGGGTTCCACGGATTGGAGATTCGGCGGGGCCAGGTTCTCGACGAGTTGCGGCACCAGCGGATGGATCGCTCCCTGTTCGGCGCATTTCGAGGACTGACCAAGGATCCACATAAGCAAACTATTCTTATCGGGTATCCGGCGACCGATCGCATGATTGCCTGGTTCTATGACAGTACCAGTGTGGCAGCGATACTCCCGCATCCCTTCGGACGGACGCTCTGGGGAACCCCGACGTTCTATCCGGATAAGGTCTATGAAATCCGCGGTATGCTGCTTGCAGATCCGCCGCTGCTGCAATCCCAATCCACTCTCGCGAAACTTGACGCTTTGGTGGAGAAGAGAGGCATGGATACGGTTCGCCTGGTTCGGTCATGGATACAGGAGCCCGTTGAGATCCCTGCGGCCTGGTATCGGGAGAAAGCCTGTTCGGAGGTATTCTACTGATGGGCATTGAGGACCATTTTTTTCATTCGGGAAACCTGGCGGAATGGAAAAAACCATGGCTGTTAGGGACAAAATTTTTAGAGATATCAGGCAGATACATAGACATAAAAACTGACAGCACTTCAACATTGTCCATTAACCCTGGTAAACAAATTACACCTTTTAGGCGAAGGAGCCGGTATGATTTCCGGAAAACCGATTTATAAGATGAATATCGTCATATTGATCATTTGCATGACGCCGGTGGCGCTGGGGTTTTTATATGTTTTTCTATGCGGCGTAAACGTACCCTATTGGGATCAGTTCGATGGAACCGTTCCCCTTTTTGGAAAATTATGGTCAGGTACACTCACCTTCACCGATCTTTGGGCCAGGCATAATGAACATATAATTTTTTTCCCCCGTCTGCTCATGCTTGCACTGGGCGGATTAACCCGATATAATACTCTGGCGGAAATGTACGCTTCGGAAATGCTGTTATGCATAAGCTGCCTTATTTTCTTTTTAGCCGCAAAAAAACAATTCGGGTTCGGATTGTCAACGGTTCCGTTGTGGATGGCGCCTGTTTCTTTTATGACTTTCAGCCTGGTTCAAAAAGAAAATATGCTGTGGGGATTCCAAATTGCATTTGTCCTCGCACAGACCGCTGCCGTTATCGCCTGCTATTTCCTGTATCTTCTCACCGGGACCTCCCGGACAAAAAGCAGGTTCATATATTTTTTCCTGGCAGCGGTATTCGCCTCGATCTCCTCCTTTTCCAGCAGCATGGGGATATGCGTCTGGATCGCCGGATGTTCGCTGTTGCTCGTATCGTCGCTGGATAAAATTAACAAGACGAAATACCTCTCCGTTTTCGCGATCATCGGGGGTATCCACTGGCATATTTATTCGCATCATTACAAGACGCTCGCTCATCATCCAAGCCCTCTTTTTCTTCTCCATCACCCCTTCAGTTTCATAGAGTACATTATTGCCTGTCATGGCGGGGCATTGATCGGTAAAAAATGGATTTGTATCGTAATAGGCGTTTTTATCGCCGGTATGGTGCTCCTATCCGGTATCTCCCTTTATAAAAACAAAAGGGCGGCTTGTAATTCGTTCTGGCTATCGATAATCATTTTTTCGGTATTATCGGTTGTCAGCATTGCGGTCGGTCGGGCGGGGTTTGGCGTGGGGCAGGCATTATCATCCCGATACGCCACCTTTTCAATGCTCCTGGTCATCGGACTCTACACCATCCTCATGGATTTACGAATATCGGGAAAAAGTAACTTCAACGTGCCGTTCGTCGGATATTTCGGAATCATTATTCTTGCCGGCATTGCGTTTTCAGATTGTTCCGGTTTCCTGCATGGCATCAATGCCCGAAGGGAGGGCAAGGAGAACGCCTTTATTTTGTACACCTACCCGTCCCAACCCGATGAATTTCTGAAACGCCTCTATCCCGATGCGGACCGTCTGAAAAATTGTGCCGGCATTTTAAAGAGGATCGAATTCAATGTTTTTTCACCTAATGCCCTGTCCCGGAAATATCCGGAAATAAGCGCTCTGGTCGAACGGCCTGCAATGGCTGCAATAAATATCGGTATTACGGATGAGAAAACGATCAACGCGGGCGGGGACACCTTTGTGGTTATTACCGGATATGCTTACCCTGAAAAGACGCGTGAGGCCATCGGCGGGGTATATCTTGATGTGGATGGGAAAATTTTTCCGGCTTATTACGGCGCCCTGGGAAAGGCGGATCGTCCCTATTTTTCAACACGGCAATTTCCCCGGCCCAATTTTAACAGGGCAATATCGGTGCGCTCCCTTGGAAAAGGAGATCATATCCTGTCTGTAAAGATACTTTCGAAGGACCGGAAAAGTTTCTACGCTGCAGCCGGAAAGTTTCCGTTCATTCTTTGAAGGGAACCCGTTGCCGATTTACTTCAAAGGAATAAAGGTCTCACTTGAAGGCCGGTGATAATCCTGATGGGTCAGCAATTTTTCAAGCCAGATATTTAAAACGATGAATAGATACCGGGTGCCCATTTCCTCGATTTTCAGCGCCGAAGTTCCCTGCTTCCGGTTCTTCCAGCTGATCGGAACAATTTCATTCGAGTACCCGCGGACGATTGCCTTTAACGGTATTTCAACGGTCAAATTAAAATGGGGCGATAAAAGCGGGCGGCATCCATCGATAACGGATCGGCGATATCCCTTGAATGCATTGGTTACGTCGTTATAGTGCAGGCGAAATAATATGCGGATGAAAGTATTCGCCAATCGGTTGACAATTCTCTTGATCACCGGGTAGTTGTAAACTTTCCCGCCGCGTATCCATCGCGATCCAAAGGCGCATTCCGCCTTATCGCGCAGGATATAATAATATTTAACCACATCGTCCGGATCATCGGAATTGTCGGCCATGACGATAACTACCGCGTCCCCGGTAAATGCATCAAGCCCGCAGCGGATTGCATTGCCGAAACCGGGGCGGCCCGGATTGCGGATCGGCCGGATATCGGGGTCGGCCTGTGCACGGCTTTCGATTACCTCGAAGGTCCCATCACTGCTTCCGTCGTCAATTACCACCAATTCGTACTCAATACGGTCCCGTTTCAGGCGGGTGACCAGTTTGTCTACGGTTTCACCGATATTACCGGCTTCGTTACGTGCAGGTATGACGATTGAAAGTTTCATTATAAATCCGCCCGTTTTGCATACTTGGCGCTCGATGCGCGATGAAAAACATGCCGGCAGGATAACCAGTAGAAAATTTTCCGCAGCCTGCGGCGGGGAATCTTCAACCCTCCTGAAGCCAGCGATTTTTGTTTAACAGGAATATCTCTGAAAGAATGTCGTCGCAGTTTTTTGTCAGGTGCCACTCCGGATAATGCCGCTGAAACTTGCCGACGTCGGAGATCCACCAGATATGGTCGCCGATCCGGTTGGTTTCAAGGTACCTGGTATTCATTCGATTTCCGGAAATTTCCTCGCATTTTTTAATTGCTTCGAGCATCGAACAATTGCTGAACCGGCTTCCGCCCATATTATAAACTTCCCCGGCCCTAGGATTCAGATAAAAATGCCAGATGGCGTTCACCAGATCGTGACTGTGGATATTGTCGCGCACCTGCTTGCCTGCATACCCGTAAATACGGTACTCCTTCCCGGTAACGGCACATTTCATGAGATAGGCTAAAAAGCCATGCAGTTCGGCACCGGAATGGGACGGGCCGGTTAAACAGCCGCCGCGGAACGTGCCTGTTTTCAGCCCGAAATAGCGACCGTATTCCTGGACCATGATATCCGCAGCGACCTTTGAGGCGCCGAAAATCGAATGTTTGGTCTGATCGATGGACATTGTCTCATCAATGCCATTCTGAAAATACGGATGGTCGGCGTCGATTTCCCATCGGCTATCAAGTTCCTTCAGCGGCAGCCGGTTGGGGGTGTCCCCATAAACTTTATTTGTTGAAGTAAATATGAAGGCGGCATCCGGGCATGCCTGGCGTGTCGCCTCCAGGAGGTTCAGGGTACCGGTTGCATTCACCGAAAAGTCCGTGAACGGCTCACGCGCCGCCCAATCATGGGAGGGCTGCGCGGCGGTATGTATCACGAGTTCGATGTCGTTTTGATATTCCCGGAAAACTCCCTGAACTGCTTCAAAATCACGGATATCTATTGTAAAACCACGAAATCCGGTATACGATTCCTTCAGTTCCTGCATCATCCATTTTGTAGAAGCTGAAGGCCCGAAGAAATACTGACGCATGTCATTATCGATGCCGACAACGGAATATCCCTTTTCACTGAAAAACCTGACGGATTCGGATCCGATAAGCCCTGCACATCCGGTAACGAGAATTGTCTTCATGTAGGTTCTCCAAAAAGGCTGAAAAATTTAATGCCGTAGGCCGTTAACCAGGCATAAATATCATTCAGGATTGCTTCAGGATTTTTCTGCGGCTTCCATTCAAAAACAGCTTCGGTATTTCCATTGTCGGTAATATACCATTTCAGGTCGGCCGCGCGGTCCTCGGCAATGCCTGCTATCGGTACGGTATTTCCGGTTATCCTGCGGCATAGTTCCGTAGTTTCGCGAAGGGACAGGCTTGCATACCGGGAACCTCCAACGTTGAATATCTCTCCCCGGTATCGACCGATAACCTCGATCTGTTTTTTTATGAGAGCTATCAGGTCGTCAATGTGCAGCAAATCTCTCACCTGCTTTCCGGTACCACCGTAGCCGATATATTTAAGATCCCTTGAATAATAATGCCGGTGCAGCCAATAGGTGAATATTCCCTGATCGGCCTTTCCAAGCTGCCAGGGTCCGGCAATGACGCCGCATCTATTGATGATGCTTGGCAGATTGTAGAGCCCGCCATATTCCTGAAGCAGGTATTCCGATGATAATTTCGTAGCGCCATACAGAGATCGAAGGCCCTGCAGCGGAAAGGAGGTAGAGATTCCCCGGGCGCCTGCTCCGGCCCGGCTATCGGTTAATTCAAATCGGGATTCATCTTCACGAAAATTGAGTTGGTTGATAGTCGAATACGGATAAACCCTTGATGTTGAAAGAAATAACAGAGGGATGCGGCGGACCCGGGCAAATTCGAAGCAGTTGACCGTTCCGAACAAATTGTTGTTGATCTGGAATCGCGCATCGTCACCATGAACTCCTACTAAAACCGACGGCTCTGCGCTGCACTCTACCAACACATCAAAGGAGTCCTTGAGCTTTAAAAAATCTTCCGTATTGCGAATGTCGCCATGGACAAAGGAACAGCCGTGCTCCTGAATGCGCTGCAAAAGTATTTCAGACCCTCGTCGGGAAAGATTGTCGAAGCATACTACCCGGTTGCCTTCCGATTGCAGCGCAACCGCCAGGTTGGACCCGATAAACCCCGCGCCGCCGGTTATGAGGATCTTTTTCATTGGGTATTTTTGGTCCGACAAGTAATGAAGGTGAATGGAGCAGCAATTAATAAAAATAGAAGCTCCGGTAGAATCTCTCGTGCATATGTCCGCCGGAGATAATATTCTTCAATCGGATCATGTATTCCAACTGCTATACGGTAATTGCGAATGCCTGAATTAAGACAACCGAATAGAATAATATACTATAATTTATCCGCTTTTACTGCTTTATTCCGGGATTGGCGGGGAATGACCCCTTAAAGCACCTGGGTTGGAAGAGTGCACCTGTCGCAGTGAAGTATTTTTTCAAAATGAAGAATACAATCGAGTATATCCGGGAAAAAAAGAAAAATTCAATACCTATCGCCATGATTACGGCCTATGATTTCCCAATGGCTCGAATGGCTGAAGCTGCGGAGATTGATGCCGTTCTCGTAGGAGATAGTGTCGGCACCAACGTTCTGGGGTATGAAAGCGAGCAGGAGGTCACGGTTGCCGATATGGTGCATCATACCGCCGCCGTTGCCCGGGGCATAGAAACCGCCTGGTTGCTGGCGGACCTCCCCTTCAGGTCAGCTGAAACGCCTCTGGAAGCCGAAAAGAACTCTCGGTGCCTTCTTGGTGCCGGCGCGGAGGCGGTAAAGCTTGAAGGATGGATGGAGAAGGCGGATATCGTCACGCACCTCGTAATGAAGGGCGTAACCGTATGCGCACATATCGGGTATAACCCTCAACTCCATGGAATGAAGCCAAAAGTATTCGGCAGTACGCTCGATGAGGCTAAACTCCTGGTTAAAAGCGCCCGGAGACTGGAAGCAGCAGGGGCGTGCGCCATTGTGCTGGAAAAAGTATGCGAGGAGGTTGCCGGGCTAATAACAAAGTCGCTCAAAATACCTACTATCGGTATTGGTAGCGGGCGATTTTGCGATGGTCAGGTACTTGTTCTGCACGATATACTTGGAATCCCGGAAAAAACGTACCGACATGCCAGAAGCTTCATAAATTTTCGAGATCTATCGATAAAAGCGATCAAGGCCTACCGGGCAGCTGTCGAGGCAAGGAGTTTCCCGGAAGAAAAAAACGTTCATCACATGGATCCTGAGGCCTATGCCCGGCTGAAGCATTCCTGAGAACAGTTCTATTGCTCTGGCGTGGAAGGCATTCCGCACAATTTTCAAGGTCTCCGGAACGAATTAATTTGTTGTATATATTATGAATCTATTGAAGAGGCTGTGATGACCGGGCGCAAGGCCTATATAGTATCTTTATGTATTCATGAATTTAAATTGAGGCCCATACTGCACCTTATCCTCCGTGAGAGATAGCGCAGCTTTAATTCTTTTTCGCAATCCCGAAGAAGGAGAAATATTTGGATAAATTCCTGTTGTTCCTGTGGAAGCGGCGCATTCTTATCGGTATCAACTTTGTGGTAGTTCTCTCCCTCGCGGCATTATACGCTTTTGTTCTTGCCAAGCCGGAATATCGCTCACAGATTACCTTCCTCCCGTCCTCGGAAGGGTCGTCAAGCGCACTTTCCCTTATGGGAATATCGATTCCCTCAATGTCCGGGGGCTCGGTTCTCAACGAACAGGTTCCCATGGTATTCGAAAGCCACGACATTACACGACGGATTGTGGAGAAATTCAACCTCTACAATCTCTTCCAGATTTCGAAGGTGAGTGGAAGGTTTGAGATGATTAACAAAATTTTGAAAAAATACATAGTGCTCGAGTCCAAAGAGAAAGGGAGCATGGGACTTGAAAAAACGCTTGGCTATTCGATTACCTGCTATCATCCGTCCGCCGATACTGCAGAAATGATGTGTTCGTACGCATTCGCATTGCTCGATTCGACGATACGCAGCATATCGGTGACCCGCGCCCACGGCAACCGGCTGTTTGTTGAAGATCAGCTGCAGTTACATAAATCGGAACTCGACAGCCTTCAGCAGGTCTTCCAGAGATTTCAGGTGACCAACAAGGCCTTTGTCGTGCCGGAACAGATAAAACTTGCCCTGAAAAATTATGCCGAAATAAAATCCGCATCCATATTGAACGAATTGAAGATGAAATCGCTCCAGGGAGAATATCAAGGCGATCTACCGGCAATCAATGAATTGAAAAACAATGAAACTATTTATAATGAGAAACTCTCCCAGATCGAATCCGATGAGGAGCCTGATGTAGTTCCAAGCCTGGGGCTGTCGGCAAAGCTTCTTCCGCAGTACACAAATCTCATGCGCGATATGGAAGTCCAGGAGCAGGTAATACTGCTGCTGTCCCGGGAGGTTGAAACGGCCCGAATCGAAGAATCCAAAACCGTGTCCCCGCTCGTCGTCGTTGACCATCCGTATATTGCCGATTATAAGGCCCGTCCCAAGCGCATGTTGATTTTTGCCCAATTTCTGGTATTAGAGCATTTTTTCATGCTGCTGTTGTTCGCATATATGTTTTATTATTCCAACGTATTTATTAAAAAAGAAAGCGTTCGGACATTCTTTCAAAATATCAAGAGCTCTCCGTAATGGCCCGGATTGTCAGACTACCGAGAGACACCGGAGTTTATTTAGCCCTGCTTATTTTTATCGGCCTCGAGTTGGGGTATTTGGTCGGCGATCAAAAACAGGCATTGGCGGTGCTTGTATTCGCCATGTCGGGAATTTTGTGCTGGATTGTGTTACAACAGAAAAAAATAATAAGCGGTACCGGCTTCCCCGTTTTGGCCATGCTCATTTCCGGTCAGCTTTTTTATTTCATTTTCGGTTTTCCGGTTGATTTCTATTTTTATATCGTTCTCCTGGCACTTATTCCTATACTTATTGAGCGGTACCTTAAAAAGGTGAGGCCAAAATACGTGCCCGGGATGGGCTGTATCGTCATAATGGTATCGGGATTTATTATATCAATTATTTATCAAACCGCTGTCCATGGCGGGATCTATGAATACTTCCTGGCCTCCGATTTTTCGTTTTTGCTGGGCCTTGCCGTCTTTTTTATCATCTACCTGTTGCTTTCGCTTAACGCTATTTCAGTTCGCCAGATCCTCATAGCACTAACCCTTTCCGCCCTTCCACTGGTCCTCTATGTAGTTTACACTATCGGTAAAGAGGGCGGGGTTTCGATACTTCTTACCGAGAGGTTCGGCGCCAATTCCGGTCATTATTCTTCGAATTACCTGGCACAGGTCCTTGACTTTTGTTTTCCATTCGCCCTGTTCCTGGCGCTTGGTGAAAAAAAAACGTATTTGAAAATATTCTTTATAATTTTGTCCACGGTTTATGGTCTTTGTATGTTGCTTACTTCTTCCCGCGGCAGCGTTCCGGGCATACTGGCCATCCCTTTGTTTTTCCTTATCAGGTCACGTTCTGTTCTTGTCTGGGTCACGGTTGCGACATTAACAATAGGCATTTTGGGCACCTTTGGAGGCCGAGTTGGGGAGCGTATACTCAAGCCATCCCGGAGTGACAGTTTTTCCAATATGGGTCGAGTTGAATTGGTGAAAGCTGCACAATCCATATTAAAAGATAATCACTATTTTTTCGGCATAGGTATAGACAATTTTCGCAGGGAAAAGCTTCACTATGGATTTCCCGTTTTTTTTGATTCGAAAGGTAATCTGTCCTCCCATAATACCTTTTTGGAGTTCTGGCTCGGCTGGGGTCTTCCAGGGATTCTTGGATGGATCGGTCTTTTGATCGGTTCCTTTATCCGCGTCAGGAAAACAAGGTTGGAAGCTGGCAACAGCTATTTGAAATATGCTCTTGTATTTGCCCTGTTTTCATTTGTTGTGCACAGCCTTTTTGATTCCTCCATCGCGTATTTCACCTTTATGGTTTTAATTGTTTCAACATTGTCATGCATGTCTTTTTTACCCCGGCTGGATATCCGGAATTCGGCCGGAGTCCGTGGTTTGACCACGAAGCCAGAAATTCAACAGCCCTCTTTATAACAGGAGAATTTACCCGATGGTTTTTCCAAGGATAGCAATCGGATGGTTGTTTACCGCGCGACTTGTGGTACTTACCTTGCTTTCGATTTCCATAACCATCTGCAGCCAGGACCTTACGCAATCCGCTTCACAGGGAGGATACCAGGGCACCCAGAGCAGCCAGGGCGGCACCGATGTATCAGCGGGTGCAGGGGGCAACTATGCATTCTCGCCGGATTACCGCATTTCGGGATTAGAGTCTCCGGCATCAATGGATAATTCTATCGACGAAAATACCTATTATGTAGGCGGCGGGGACATTTTTCGTATTTATGCATCCGACATGCCGTCAATAAACTATTCGGGAGCGGTCAATGAGAACGGTGATCTGTATCTGCAGTCGATCGGCATCATTTCGCTCGGGAAAATAACCCTGGGTAAGGCGAAGCAGGTCATCGCCAATTCCATAAAAGCAAAGTTGAAAAAGCAGATCGATATCCATGTTTCGCTTCTAAAAGTTAAAAGTGCCACTATCTCCATATCCGGATCGGTTGCGAGCCCCGGGACCTATACCCTTCCCGGCTCACTGCGCCTCTGGGATGCCTTGAAGTTGGCAAATAAGGAGCGGGAACAGCCTGCTACCTCACTGTATCTAAATGATTATAATCTTCGATCGGTTGCGGTGGGACACCTGGGAAGTGATTCACTGACCAATTGCGATCTCCTGGTTTATCTGCTCAAGGGCGATTTTTCTCAGAACCCGTATCTGTACCCCGGCGATTTTATCAGGATCCTTCCCGCGACAGACCGCGTTTATATCGGCGGAGGGATCAAAGGCGTTCTCTTCGGGCTCGTTCCTATTCATCAGAACGAGCGGGTTACGGACTTCTTCTCGTTCTTTTCCTTCGATCCGAATGCCGATTCCGAGCACATCCTCATTCAACGGATGGATGAATCCCGCAATTACCAGATCACCACCATTAATATTTCAGCGAAGGAAAGTCGGGACTTCCTCTTAAAAAACAACGATATCATCACCGTTCCCTATGTAAAAGACTTTTCGGAGATATTCATCGTAACCGTACTTGGCGAGGTCAACCATCCGGGAGTTTATCCCATATCTAAACGCAAAACAACGGTGCAGGAGGTGCTGACCCTTGCCGGTGACTACACTCCTTTTGCAAATGTAGAAAAAGCCGCCGTCATACGGCGCACCAAGATCCCCTCAACCCTCTTCACCCACGGCAGTTCGCAGGAGGTGAACGAACCGCTCGCCGCCATGCGCCCGGAACTCAGTTCCGGCCTGGCCATGATGACGGCGACCAAGGATTATACGGTAATCCTGATAAAGGACCATCCCGGGACCATTCTCGAACCGGGCGACCAGCTGATAATTCCCCGCGCCGAGCATATGATTTATGTAAGCGGAAGCGTTGACCGTCCCGGTGCCTATGAGTTTGTCCCGCATAAGAAAATCGGGTATTATGTCGATCTCGCCGGGGGAATGACCAGCAGAGCAAATAGAGACAACATTACCATTGCAGAGGTATACGGGGATGTTTTTCAGGCCTCAACGCGGAAGAACGTGGAAGACGGGGATATAATCGTAGTGCCGATGGCTCAGCAATACCGGTTCCTTACGATTATCCTTCTTCCACTAGCCAGTATTTTTATTTCAATAGCGACGCTTGCGATATCGTTAAGACAATGATATAAAGTTCGGCATCCGAATTCCGAAAAGCGTCGCGTGCTCGTTGCAAAAGCAACTTGCCTATATTATTTAAATTGCCGGGGGTTGATGAATTTGCAAGAACACCATGAGAATAGTCCCCGGTGGGCCGCTACCGGTCACCCTTTGCCAGGCGAACACAATCCAGCCTGGCAATTTCCTCCTCGATAGCCGGCGGCCGATACCCAAGCGAGAATGCCTTGCTGCTGTCCAACGAAA
The DNA here is from genome assembly GCA_963803935.1 of uncultured Fibrobacterota bacterium. Taxonomy (GTDB): domain Bacteria; phylum Fibrobacterota; class Chitinivibrionia; order Chitinivibrionales; family Chitinispirillaceae; genus BOG-1184. The sequence continues at coordinate 98,363 of CAWDOZ010000081.1, forward strand.
CATCAGGTGGACGAGCCGCCGGTCTGCGGCTGTTCGCGGCCTGATCCTCCCGGATTGCGGAGCCATCTTTCCCGAGGGCGGCTGCAACAAGCTTACCGAAATCATAACGCGATATCCGCTCTTTCCCGCCCAGGTGAATCAACCCCGGCTTCTTCTCCAGCATGGTAAGAAGTCCTGACGCAGCCGTTGCGCCGCTTACCGGCGTCCGGAACTCATCGATAAAAAGCGCCAACGCGGTTCCTTCGGTCAATGCACGGATCAGGGGCTGGATCGAACTCAGGGCTCCCGGAGGAACGTCGCCGAACAGGAGTGGCATGCGGCAGATGATAACGTCTCCGTGGCGTGCGCGCATTGCCTGTTCCGCCTCCACTTTCTGTTCCCCGTAAAGATTAATCGGCGAGGGGGCGCTGGCTTCGGAGTAAGGAGGCGCGGTACCGTCGAATACCAGATCTGTGGAAATAAACAGGCAGGGGATCTCTGCTTCGCTGCATAACCCGGCAAGCGAAACCGCAGCATCGACATTGATATGCCGGGAAGCGAAGGGATTTTCAAGGCACCTGTCGGGGCTTGCAATAGCCGCCGCATGAATGACCGCTTCGGGGCGGATCTGCCGCATCATCGCCTTCACGTCGGTAAAGCTGGTGAGGTCGCACTGCACCATAGAAACATTTGGGAGATCTACCTGGCGCCGATGGTAAACACCGGTAACCTCATATCGTCCTGAGGCCATCCGGCAGAGGTTCCAGCCAAGGAATCCGCCCGCTCCGGTGACAAGGAGTTTTTTGCGATTCGGCAGAACCATGATCTCCCGGCTTTATTGAGGCGACATAAGGCCGGTTAATCGTTCCGCTGCATCCATGGTTTGAATCAGCAGCGCAGCGATAGTCATGGGACCGACTCCGCCGGGTACGGGCGTATAGGCATAACAATGAGGGATTGCCGCTTCAAGATCTATATCGCCGATTCCGCCGGAATGATACCCGGCGTCGATGATGGTTGCACCCGGCTTAATCCAGCCTCCTTGGATGAATTTCGGTTTTCCAACCGCCCCGACGACAATATCCGCCTCGTGCACAATTTCAGGAAGATCCGCAGTTCTGGAGTGACAGATGGTGACTGTCGCATTTAAATTGAGAAGCATTAAGGCCATCGGCTTGCCCAGGATCGGGCTTCTTCCGACGACAACCGCACGTTTGCCTTCAATCGGAATATTGTAGTGACTTAAAAGCCGGATAATACCTGCGGGGGTGGCACTTCCAAAGGCGGGTTCGTCCATCGCCATGCGTCCGAATCCAAGGCATGTTACCCCATCGACGTCCTTTTCCAGTGCTATTCGATCAAAGGCGCTCCGTTCGTTGATCTGCCGCGGGACCGGATGCTGAAGCAGGATCCCCTGTATCTGAGGATCGCGGTTAAGGAGATCGATTGCCTCGATCAATTCGGCCGTCGTTGTAGATTCAGCGAGACGTATCGTCCGTGATCCCATGCCTACCCGGGCACAGGCATTGCCTTTCATTTTCACGTAGGTGGCGGATGACGGGTCGTTTCCGACCAGTATGGCGGCAAGGGTCGGCACTGCTCCGGCGTTATCATTCCGATAGCGTTCGACCCGGATTTTCAATTGATCTTCAATACCCTTTGAGACCGATCTCCCATTCAGAAGCAGCGGTGATACCATTATTGATCACTCCTTACCGATAGAATTGCCCGTATTCAGTCCATAAAATATACTACTCCTCAGCATCCGATTATTGCACACCTCATTTTCTTCTATGGAGAGGTGCCTTGAAAGAAAGTTGCCGGGTGGCGAATCGCGCCCGGGTTTGATACCGGCAAATAATGGTTCATGCAATGAATCCGGTACTCGGTGAGTGGGCTTTTTCAGGGGTTCTCCGATATTTTCAAGGGAGCTTGAGATGAAATCAATACTTCACCGGTGCCTTGAATTATTTTTTTCCCCATGTTGAAGTCCCCTGCTGCTATTAATAATTCACGATTAATAATTCTCTCCTGCTTCATTCTTCTGGTAGTATTCTTACTATTAAGCATTCAATCTTTCCGAAATCCATTTCTGCTTCCCAATGGCCTGTTCTCCTCCGATGAAGCCGATTATATGTACGCAGGGGATAGAGGTTTTTTCGCGAATTACGTCGATAAAGGCACGCAATCTATCTCTTCGTTTATAACTACGGGTCTAAAGGTCGGCCTGCGGAAATCGGAGTGGAGCAAATTGTCGGAATCAATACGAGAAAGTAATGATATTTGCTTTTATCGCCATTTCCATGGACCCCTTTATTTTTACTGGCTGAACATGGCAAAGCTCCTTGGATTTACCAAGGAAATACAATTTCGCTATGCGTCCCTCTTGTTCCTGTTAATAGCTGCTGCGGCATTGGTTATAATTGCCGCAAAACTTTTTCCTGCCGGGTTTATGGTTCCGGCACTGATAATGGGATTCGTTTTGATGGCAAGCCCTTCAAACATTCTGACCGCTAATCATGTGTCGCCCCATGGCCTTTACATGGTCCTCTCCCTGGTTTGCCTGGGGTGCGCGGCGATATATTGCAAAACATCCCGTGTAAAATATTGGTATTTATCAATCTTTGCCGCATCGCTCGCCTTCATGACCATTGAGTACTCCGCCTTCCTTCTCCTCACCCTTCTTGGCACTCTGGCTATGCATGGCAAACCACTCCTTCAAAAGTCCCAAAAAGAAAAAATCCGATTTTTTCTCAATTCTTGCCTATGCTTCTTCGCCCCGCTTGCCGTACTCTGGCCGGGTGGGCTTATAAAATTATCTTTTTTAAAGGGATATTTCTCCCTTGCGTATTTGACAATCGTCCGTCCGGGCGCTTACGGAAGTCTTTCGCCGGAGGCTATATGGCTTATGAAAATCAAGGAATCACCGGCGGAATACCTCCTTCTGCTGTTAATTATCATTGTCATACCTTTCATCCTTAAGAAAATGCCCTATCTTATTCCGCTTTTAATTTACTCATTCTGCCTTTTGGTGACTGCGCTGAGAAACAATTCGCCTTACCCAACATATTTTTCTTCCTTATTTCCCCCGCTTTACCTGGTAGGAGTCGCGGAGGTGGCTTATTTCTATCGCACCTTCCGGAATTGGATAGGAAGATCTCTTCTTTTCGCCCTATGTATTGTTTTTGTCCTGGACCTGTTTTCCTTCCTGAAAATTGCTCCGTCCTCGCTCCAGTGCATGCCGTATGATGTATCCTCCTTGAACGATTTGCGCCTGTTAGCGGCGGATACCACCCCGGTATTCATAAACAGCAGATATATCCTCGTTATGCATTACTATTTTCCTCAGGTGCATTGCATCGGGTATAATTTATACCGGGATGATACCACCGCAGTTTTCGGGAGGATCGCTGATGCTTTAGGGCAAAGCGTTGCCCGGCCATCCTCGGCCAGGCTGATATGGGATCATCCGGATGCAGGTTTTTCGAAGGCTGTGGGCAGGAGATTTCTAATAATCGATTCCCGTAAATTATTTATATCCGAAATTGCTCCGGCAACGTGTTGCTATACTCTGTCGTTAAAATAATCGCCGACGTTGCAAAATCGGCCGGGGAGGAACGAAGCACCCTACAACCTAAAGCACGGGCAGCCAATAATATCCCCGATTTGATTCCGATCATTTAATATTTTTACAGGAATGCCATTTATCTCCAATTAGCGGCCCAGAAAGTTTTGAACAATGCTCCTTGAGCTATTCTATCATCATACCGGCATCTACCTTCTCCTGAGCCGGCTTTTCAGCACCAGCCTGGCAACCGTGATCTCATTTCTGCTGGCCATGCTCCTTTTTCCGCCCTATATTCGGTACCTGCAGAAACTTCAGTTTTCCTCAGAATTCGCGACAACCCACGGTGGTCGGGAACCGGTAATGCCGGCGGGAATTCTTTTCCTTTTTATCGTCATGATAACCTGTCTTATAACGGTCCGTTTCAATTCGTATGTGCTTTCGGCAATGGTAATCTATGTCAGTTTCAGCATTATCGGGGCGATCGACGATATTGTCAAGGTCCTCAACAAACGGCGGGTGGGACGGGGGCTTCTCACGAGGCAGGATTATCAATACAAGGCGGACGGGATCTCATCGGGCTTACGCCTTGCTCTGTATATCCTCATCTCCCTTGCAGCGGCGATCCTTGCCTATAAATATATTCCTAATATCAACGGAACGATCAATGTGCCGTTTTTCAGTATCGTAAAGAAGTTCCCCTATCTGCCGGTATGGCTCTTTATTCCGTTCATGACCATCACGATCGCCATCCTCGCGAACGGGGTGAACTTTACGGACGGCTTCGACACGCTTGCCGCCGTACCGGTTATTACGGGTCTCCTGTTCCTGGGCATCATTTCATTCGTTTCAAGTAATCGTGTCTGGAGCAGCTATCTTCTCATTCCCCATATCATCGGGCTGCAGGAGCTGCTGCCGCTCATCGGCTCGGTCATCGGAACACTCCTTGCCTATCTCTGGTTCAATTCCCCCCCTCCTCGATAATCATGGGGGACTCGGGGTCGGTCGGACTCGGCGGCCTCATCGGAATTATTTTTGTATTTACAAAAGCTGGTTTTTACCTGCCCATCGTCTGCAGCATTTTCCTGCTCGAATTTATCTCCGTTCTTCTTCAGATAGGCTGTTTTAAACTGTCCGGCAGGCGACTCTTTCTCATGGCACCCATCCACCATCACTTTCAGATTAAAATGCGCACCAGCGGGCTTTTTGGAGGAGAATTCCAGATCAAATCGAAGATTATCTGGCGATTTCACATCATCTCGGTAATATGCCTCGTCATCGGTGTTGTTCTGTTTCTGAAAATCCGATAGCTTGTGAGCAGTCGCGCAATCCGGCCGAATCCCGGCGCCGGAGAAAAAAACGCAAAGTATATTATATGGCGGGTAGCGGATACCCCGGAAGTTCGAAAGATAATTGACTTTTTCCTGCCGGAGTGGTATGCTATGGAAAACATCGAAGAGATCGAAATCGACACTATGGTAAACGGAAAAAAAATCTACTACTCCATATCCGAGGTGTGCACGCAGACCGGCCTGGAACCGCATGTTCTTCGCTACTGGGAGAGTGAATTTTCCCAGTTACGGCCGAAAAAAAACCGTGCCGGCAATCGTGCCTACCGCGATAAGGACATCGAGGTTATCCGTTTCATCAGACATCTGCTCTATGAGGAAAAGTTCACCATCCCGGGCGCCAAGAAAAAACTTGCGGAATTACGTCCTCTCGATGGAGAAACGATGTTCACCGATTCGTTATCCCGGACGATGCCGAAAAACGGCAATGCCGGAGAGATGAAGAAAGAACTGGAAGAAATCCTGTCTCTATTGATGCCTTGAGCGATCCATCTCCCATCCCTGGCGAACCAATCGTTTGGTTCCTCCGGTCACCTCCACAGCCTTCCAAAGGGATATCCGCGGCCGATAAGGGTGACCCGGATTTCTGCATGCTCATCCTGCGTAACGTACTAATTTTATCCCTCCGGTGCCCTACTCTATGAATTTATATTCCGAAGTTTCCACGGCTTTTCCCCGGGAGACTCCGGTCGCCCGTTACCTGGCAACGCGATTCACCTATTTCGATTACGACAAGTGGCTGGTGCGCATGGCCGAGGGCAGGATTCAACGCAACGGCTTTCCGGCGCTTGCCGGGGATACCGTGTCTCCCGGAGATATTGTATCGTATGATGCAGGCGAATTCGAGGAACCTGCAGCGGACCTTTCCTATCGTATCACCTGGGAGGATTCATGGTTCCTCTGCATTGACAAACCAGGAAACCTGCTCGTTCATCGTGCCGGCATCTCTTTTCACAATAACCTCATGCATCAGCTCAGGCATGTCCATTCACCGGCGTTTCCGAGCGCCCATCCCGTACACCGGCTAGACCGCGAGACGTCCGGTGCGCTCATGGTTGGTAAAACCAGGGAGGCTAGAATCGCGCTTGGCCGGGAGTTCGATGCCGGGAGGGTCGAAAAATGCTACTATGCCATCGTTCATGGAATTGCCCCGAAAGGGACCATCGAGCTTTCGATCGGAAAATTGGAGAATTCGTCGATTCCGTATAAATTCGGTGTTATTGAAAGCGGCAAGGCATGCTGCACGAAGGTCATCGCAACGGAGGCACTGTCCGGGGAGTATTCTCTGGTAACGCTGCAGCCCCTTACCGGCAGGACACATCAGCTTCGTGTCCACCTTGCCGCTATCGGCCACCCGGTTGTCGGGGACAAACTTTATGGTCAGAGCGAAGCCGACTATCTTGCCTGGCGGGATGACAAAACGCGTGGACCCGATCCCCTGTGGTTTCCGCGGCAGGCTCTGCATTGCACTGCGATGGCTTTTATGCATCCCTATTCCAGGACGAGATGCACCATAGAGGTTCCTATGCGGGAAGATATGCAGGGCCTCATTGAACTCCTCCGGATAGGAAATTCACCCCTTCGATAGAGCCGGCCGGCCTGAGTATCCTCGCTCCCGGGCATTTCACGATCCACGCGGAGACCATCTTCTGAAATCAGGAAGTGTTCCGTAAGGGCAATATTTATATTGTTTGAATCCTGCTTTTTGAAAAAGCTCAACTCGGGTCGCTCGGCTCATATGCAGACTTACGGGGAGCAAATAACCTTCACGAACCCGATTTGCCCAATCGGATTTCAGCTCATGAGGAGAAAGGTCTATGAACCGTTCATCTGCCAAAATTACTGCACTTCGAACCATGACGGTTATTTTCCTCCTTATGACTCCTTTCGCCTATTCAGATTCCTCTACCCGGTCGGGACAGGATCCACAACTTTATGTAACGCTCGGTACCGGTTTGCCGAATGTGGCAACCGCGGGAGCGATTTTTTGTCCTGATGCCTCTTATTACCTGCAGATTGGGGGAGGTAGTTTCCTTCTTGAATCCGGCGCCTGGACCGCGGATATTTCCGGCGGATGGGTATTCCACGATTTCGGGGGGGTGAAAAACAGCATGCTCCTGACAGGGATCGGCTACAGCCTTTATTACCTCAATAATTTCTTTCTATCCAGCGAGTCCAGCGCAAATCCGAAATTCGAAACGCACAATTTTGTAACCCTCAGCTGCGACTATGTTAAATTTTTTCAGCCTCAGGGCCGGCTTGCCTGGACTGCGGGAATATCCCTCAATGGATCGACTTCCGCCTTTTTGCCCGAGCTTCGGGTCGGATTGGTCCTGCAGGCTTTTTAATCGGAACTCTTTTGATCAAGGGCTTCCGGACCGCCTTAGGAACTTCGCCTCTTATAATGAACGGCTGCTCTCGGTATCCCGTCCGGATTGTGTCATAATCTACGGTATATCCCCGTAATTTTAATGAGGCAGGTGAGGCGGGGAGTGTTGACCAAATAATTGGGGTGCGAGCGGTTTTGATGGGGAGGGTTGGACGACGAGTTGTAACCGCCTTCGATTTCGAAAGAGGGTTTTATGAAAAACGATTCCTTGAGCGACAGGTTATCTCCGCTCCAGTACTATGTGACCCAGCAGTGCGGAACCGAGCCTGCGTTCCGGAATGAATATTGGGACAATCATGAAAAGGGCATTTATGTGGATATTGTCACCGGGGAGCCTCTTTTCAGTTCACTTGATAAGTTTGAATCGGGTACGGGGTGGCCGAGCTTCACAAAACCCATCGAAAAGTCCCGTGTTTTGGAGAAAATCGACGCAAGCCATGGAATGTCGCGCACTGAGGTGAGGAGCGCTCGTGGTAATTCTCATCTTGGCCATGTATTCAACGACGGTCCGGCGCCGGAGGGGTTGCGATATTGCATAAACTCGGCAGCTTTGAAGTTTATACCCGCCGCTGATCTCGAAAGGGAGGGGTATGGACGATTCAGCTCCCTTTTCAGAAGTGCGGGGGAAGCTCCCGAACTTTACGATACGGCTATATTTGCGGCGGGATGCTTCTGGGGGGTCGAGTACTCATTCAGCCATATAAAGGGAGTTGTCAGGACGACTGCCGGGTATTCGGGAGGTACCGTTCCCGACCCGACGTATTCAATGGTATGTTCAGATACAACAGGGCATGCCGAGGCTGTACGGGTTATCTTCGATCCGGGAGTTGTTTCGTACGATCGGTTGCTCGAAATTTTCTGGGAAATGCACGATCCTACAACACCGGATCGCCAGGGAGTGGACATCGGCTCCCAGTACCGGTCCGCAATTTTTTATACCGGGGAGAAGCAGAAGCAGGCAGCCATTGCCATGAGGACCCATCTGGAGGAGTCACGCCAATTCCGGTCACCGATAGTAACGGAAATTGTTCCGGCGGGAAAATTTTACCCTGCTGAGGAGTATCACCAGCGCTACTTTGAAAAGCATCCCGAGCGAGCTGCCTGTCACGTAATTTTTCAGGAGTAATGAACCCGCTGGTACAGGCGAATTACCGGTACTTCCCGCTGTCTTTCCAGGGGAAGGATGTTGAGCGGTTCCCGAATCTGGGGGCGCGGATCCTCAATTTTTTTCTGGTTCGCCGCGGGGGGAGTGGCGATGTCGGGCGTACCACCAGAAACAGGCACCTATCCCGGCCAAAACCCCAACGCTGTCGATTCCCACATCGACAGGGGATGCTGTACGTCCGGGAATGAAAATCTGGTGTGCCTCATCCGACGCCGCGTAGGCGAGGCCGCAAAGGAACGCCGCGATGCAGCTGCGCATCGGCCCGGTGCCCGAATAGAAACCGGATAGCAGGAGTATACCGAGTACCAGGTATTCGAACACATGAGCTGCCTTACGCACGAAATGTTCCGGGATCGGGAAGATCGGCCTTCCGAATAGAACCGTCATGAAGTTATCCAGCGCGTGCACGACAAACATGCTCATGGAGGAAGAGGCGGAACCGTTTTTGCTTGACATGTAAAATATTACGCCGCACCAGATCGCGATGAGGATCCACGATAGAGTTTTCCTTTTCATGTGGCTTAAAAATAACCAATGGGCAGGCGCATCTGCCTGAGCTTCAAGAGGATTCTGAAAGCCATTCAGGAAAAGATATGCGCAGCAGTGACAGACGGTAAATAAAGGGCTGCAAACACGACCGGCGGATACTGAAAAAATATTGGGAGCGGGAATGGAGCGGACTTATATTCTTATAGTGTCATGAGTTTAGCCATGCGCCCGACATGAGCCCGCAACGTACTCTGTATGGTACAACCCGGAATGCAAGGATGCCGATGAATTTCGCCAGCTTAAAAAAATTATTGAACCCGGCCTGCGTGCCTGCCGTGCCCGTCCTTTTTTCACTATTTGTTGCAATGGTATTCTGGATCACTACCCCAAACTCCTTCCAAAGCCCGGAGGACGCTGATTATCAACTTTGTTTCCTCCCCGTAGCGCATAACATCAATAACGGAGAAGGAATTACTATACATGGAAAACCTGCCATCGAATATCCTCCCGGCTATCCGCTATTGCTCAGCATCATTCTTTTCCCGGCAAAAATCACCCCTGTTCATGAGGAGCTTTTGCTGCGAATCTGGATCGCCTGTTTATTCGCGTTCGGTTCATTTTTGATCTTTATCATAGCCAGGATGCTTTGGGATCCTTATCGCGCCCTGATAGCATCCCTTATCTGGAGTTGCTATCCGCTGAACTTATGGACCATTAAATGGCCTTCGACCGAGCTGCCTTTCGCGGTTATTTTCTATGTCGCAGCCTTTTTATTTTTAAAGGGGTGGAATACATCGAAATACAGTGCGTATTTATTTCTGGCCGGTGGATTTGCGATAGGGCTTTCAATGCTCATTCGTCCAATTGCAATCGGAGCCGGAGTAGTCGTTGCGGTATTGGTAATGCTTGGCAGGAGGCATGTCTTCGGAAGAAGAATGGTTTTGGGCGCTTGTCTTATTGCGGGAAATCTTTTTGCCGTTTTGCCCTGGGAATCGTGGGCTTTTTCTCAAACCCATCAAATCCTTCCGTTATGCCGAAGCAGGGCATTTTTCAGTTTCTATGACGGTTTGACATTTGCTGTTTTAAACTCCGATGGATTTCGCAAAGGCGTAAAGGTTCCGGATGATGTGAAAGATCTTATGAATAAGATTGTATCTCGATATGGCAACGGCAACCATATCACCGATTTAAAGGGCTTCTTATGCATGCAGGCAAAAGCACAACCGCTGGCGTTTTCAAAGCTGGTGGTAATTAAATCCGTGAGGAGCTGGTATGGAACAAATAGCAACCGAAATGAAAAGTCTCTCGCTATCATGCAGGCATTATTCGTGTCGCTTTTGTTATTGTCAATTACGCTGCTGTGGCGAAAACGCCCTGAAACGAGATATATCGTGGTTGCCGGAATGGTTCTCGTCTGCTACTTCTGGGGGATGACAATCTCGGTATTGTCCATAGTGCGGTATATGACTCCCATAGTGGGGGCAACGGTGATTTTTTTTCCCGGGATTTCCCTTATTCAATTTAACAGCAGGCATAAAAAAACTCCGAACCTGTCGCCACAGGGGTATCGTCGGAGCGATTCCTGACCCGGAACGATTAATCTCACGGGTCTGATACCTCGAAGCGCTGCTTCGACTTTAAAATTTCCGGGTAGTAACTATCTTTATTAAAGCTTTTTTTTCATTGAAAAATGAAGGAATTGCCTGCAACTCCCGCTTCTTGGTATTTTATGGTGATCGCACCCAAGTATTCTCCTATAACCCCACTACGGAGGTTTTCTCACAATGGCTCAAGAAACCGTTATTACCAAGTTTACCCTGAAGGGCAGGGAGATTCTCTCCTCATATGCCGCAATGACTATCGAGGGCGTCATGACGGCCCGGGTGGCGCGCGGAAAGGACACCTGGACCATTGAAGAGCGTAACGGCATCGCTAAAGGGACATCGGACGGCGAAAACGAAGCGATTTATATTCCCAACGATAAGGCCATTGCCTCCATCGAAAAAAACATTGTTCCGCTCCTGCCGAAAAAAGTGGTGATCCGGAAACCTGCCGACATCCTCAAGGCGGTTCGGGATTTCGACCTCAGGCTTGTGGCAAATGCCGGTCCCAATAAGCGCATATGGGGCGGCAATGCCTGCCTTGCCTCTTCAACGGTCTTTTTCCAGACATTGCTCAAGGCCTCGGGATACAAGCCGTGGGAAATTTTGACAAACGGTAAGAAGCCTGAAACATTCTACTTCCCCAATATCGCTTTCAACATGGTTTGCGGCGGTGAGCATGTTCCGGGCACAAAGCAGGATGTTCAGGAAATGTTTTTCTTTGCGACGAATGAAAAATCGGTCAAAGGCGTGTTCGTAACCGGCACGAAGTTTTTCCGCCAGTTCGAAAAAAACCTCGTCCGCGACGGTCTTCCCACCGGAACGGCAAAGGAACGCGGTTTCGTTTTCCCGGTCAAGGATAACTTCGAGGGGCTCACCCGCATCCAGGAGTGCGCAAAGCAGCTCGGTCTGACCCAGAAGGATTACGCTATCGGAACGGATAACGCCTTTTCGGAAATCCAGAAGACCGACGAACTCCGGGCGCAGGACAAATACGATATGCGCTTTTCCGGATTGGGAATTAAAACGCGCGAAGAGCTCATCGAATTTGATTATTCGCTTGTCTCAAGCGCAGCGAACTTTGTAACCATGGAGGATCCGGGATCAGAGACCGATATCCCGGCCCATAAACTCATGAATGAAAAGTACGGCGACCGCGTGCAGATCGTGATCGACGATGCAGCCGTCACGCAGTTGCGCTATATAATCCCCTTCCTGGCTGCGAAGGCCCGCAAGGACCGGGCGGGCAACTCCGTGCTGATCAAGCTCAACCAGGCCGGAACCTTCACCGAAACCCTGCTTGCCACCCAGGTGGTGCTCGGCATTGCCGATAAAACCGATGTCAAGGAGTTTCTCACCACCCGCGGCGATCTTGACAAAGTGCTGGCGGACCTGAGGGAGGTCGGTGTGAAAAGCCTCGACGAGGCCCTTGCGAATATCGCAAAAAACGGTTTCTCGGCCTTCTTTTCCCACCGCTGAACCGAAGGATCATCGGAATTCCTGCCGCTCATGCCTCTTCTGTTCGGGGCAGTGAGCCGAAAGGTATGGTTCAAGGCGGGTGCCCCGAACGGCGAGCGAAACCTCCAGAATTACAATCCGCTCATTCGCGCTGAAGAGGAGATGCGCGCCGCCGGGATCAAGACCGTTGTCGCCGGACTCAAAGGACTGCCGAGCGGCGTCAAGATTCCCGCTGCCAGGAGCAAGAAATAGGTAATCACCAGGTGAGTGGCCGGCCATGGAGCCGCGGGCGGGCAATGTACGGCCTTTCTTTATTATAATGGGCAATAGATTTTTTCCCGTTTCAGCCCGATGTATCGATGAATAATCGTAGTTTGAGCCGGCATAGTGAGCGAAGAATAAGTAATTCTTGCTACCTTACCTGTAGAAGCTCCCCGCAGCCGGCTGCGGGGAGCTTCTATTCCATCGATGGGGGTTGCATGATCCGTTTGTGTGCAGAGGGAATAATCTCCCCGGTGCCCTGTCTCCCTGTCCGAACCAGGGCATTGCTTCGATGAACGAGGTCCTGCGCAGGGATTTTCCGCTCACCCGTCCCGAGGTCGGGATGCTCCTGGGAAATGGAACGATCGGGGCTATGATCTGGGGCCAGGATAATATCCTGCGCATTTCGCTCAACCGCTCCGATTTCTGGCTCCACAAAGACGGCATGACTCCTGCCGCCGGCGCAACCTATACAAACATCCGATCCATGGCGGAACACGGAAATTTCGCCGGGCTCAAAGGTTTACTTGAATCCCCGCGCTCCCGCAATGGCACTATCGAGCGTCCAACCCTTCTTCCTCTCGGTCGCATCGATCTCGTTTTTGACCGGGATACAATACTCAAAACCGGCTACCTCCACCTGAAAAACGGAAAGATCGTTATTGATGTCGCCGATTCCCGGGGGGCCTACCAGGTCAGTTGCCACCTTTCAATGGATAAACCCCTGCTGGGCATCCACCTGCCGGCGAATCGCGACCTTCCTAAAATCAATTGCAGTTCGGCATGGGAGTATGTTGCCGAAACACTCTCCGCCATCGGGCTGGAACGTCCCGTAGCAATCGAGGAGCCTTCCCTGCAGGGATGGGTCCAGAAGAGGCCCGGCGACCCTGCCCTCTGCATCGCCGCCGCATCTGACAAGTGCGACATCTACCTCGCTTTGCGCTACGGAGATTCGGTTGAGGACGCCAGGGAATTGGCCAGGAAAATGCTGGAAAAGGCTAAAAAAGCCGGTTCGGATGCTATCCGAACCGCAAGTGCTACCTTCTGGGCGAATCATTTCAGATGGGTTCCGCATATCGACATCCCGAGCGAAACACTCTCATTCCTCTATTACTATGGTACCTATCTCTTTGCATCGCTCACCACCCCGGGAGGCATAGCGCCGACGATTTACGGTCCGTGGATCGATGAAAACCGCGATCCGCCCTTCGGCGGCGGATACCAGGCAATGATAAATCTGCGCATGTGCTACTGGCCGGCCTTTCGCACCAATCTCATGCACCACTGCAAGCCGCTCTTTGCGATGGTTGACTCATGGAGGGACAGGCTCAGGGAGAATGCACGGCAGGTTTTCGGCATCGAGGACGGCATTCTCCTGCCATCGATGGTGGACGACCGGTGCACGCGTATCGGTGGAACCTGGTCCGATCTGCCCGATGCAGGAGCCTCCTGCATGATCGCCGAGCTCATGTATCGTTATTTTCTCTATACGCAGGATATCGATTTTCTGCGATCTACCGCCTGGCCCTTTATGACCGGCGTGATGCGCGTGTACGAGACCATGCTCGAAAAGCACGCAGGGGCCTACCGGATGCCCTTCGGCATTTCGCCTGCATTTCGGGGGACCGCGGAAAGCCAGTGGGGAAAAAATCCGGGCTACCAGCTTGCCTGCATAAATTTTCTGGTCGAAAGCCTTCTTGCCGCAGCATCCCTGCTTGGCGAAACAGCTCCATCGAGCTGGAGCGAGATCCTTGCCACACTGCCCAAAACGGCCCGGTACGAAACTAAGGGCCGCGGCGGGGCTGCACACGGAGAACTCGGTATTTTTGACGGTGTGCCTTTGCGCGAAAGCGATGCCCTGCACACGCACCTGGCTGGTGTCAGCCCCTTTGATACGCTGGATCTTGACGATGCCGGAGTTGCGCGCGACCTGGAAAATACCATTGAAACCTGGGTCTCACAGGGCATGGGAGCATGGAATTCGGCAAGCCTCCCCTGGGCGGGCATGATCCATACCCGGCTCGGAAATGCCGACATGGCCGAACTCCTGCTCGAAATATGGGAGCGAGTGTTTACGAACGAGGGCCATTCGCCGGTTCGGGATCCGATCTTCATGGGATTCAGCACACGAGGGACGCCGGAATCGGTCAAGGAGGGTAAATATGAGACGCTGCATATGGACGCCTGCATGGGTGCGACGGCGGCTATTCCGGAGATGATGGTACAGACGAGGCGCGGCGTCAACTATCTGTTCGCCGGCGCGCCGAAACGATGGAAACATGTTTCATTTGACAATATCCGGACCGAAGGAGCCTTTGAAATCGGGGCGACGCGCGTTAACGGCAGGGTGATCCGGGTAAGCGTCAAGGCCAACGCTCCGGGCCTTTTCAGGATAGCGAATCCGTGGGATGGACGGGCGGCACTCCAGCGTTCACGGGGAACATCGTCGATGCAGGGGACCGTACTTGACATTGCCATGACTGCCGATGAACGGGTTGAAATGACGGCGGAATAGGCATTGCGGGCACCGGGCAGGCTGGTTTGCGGTTGCAGGGAGCGTCAACCGGCTACGCTTCGAGCCTTCGGGTTTCTTCCCGTTCATCGTCGGGCGGCACCATCGACGCCGCACGGGAGTTTTTCACCTCATCAAAGGTCATCCACCGCCCGCCCTGGAGCAGGCGACCTGCCATCAGGTGCTCCAGAACTTCCGCTTCGACTTTTTTCCTTTCGGCAAGTGTAATCCACAAGCCCTGGTCATCGAGAACGAACCCCGAGACGATGCGCTTTACAAATTCGCGATTGCAATCGACCGTTTTTGCCGCCATGCGGGAGGTCCTCATCAGTGGCCGAAAGAGTCCGCAGGAGCGGAGGCCGGGGCGGCTTCCATAAGAGCAGCATGGGAATCGGATCGGAGAGTCTGCATTCGAGCGACTGCCCTCGCTGTCCTTGCCGGACTGCCCTTCTTTACCGGCGCTGCAGCGGAAACGGCATTTTCACCGGAGGGTGCCGATCCCCCGGATGAAGAGTCGGCTGCCGACGGGCCCGGTTTCGGCTTTCCGGGACATCCCCGGAACCCCTGCGGCGACGACGGCGGAAAGCTCATGAGCCAGAATATCGTTCGGATAGCGCTTCTTCATTTCGGTAAGGATCTTGCCGGCCTCATCATCATTTCCTGCCTGCATTTTTGCAAGAGTCGCGACGGCGAGTGTCGTTCGATTGTGCTCCATCCGCAGCTCATGGAAGGCGATAAGAATACCGGCTACCGCAATGATGAGGGCGGTACAACCTGCAAAGACGGCGACGAGAATCATCGAATTCCACGTTCCCCCGCCGGTCTGCAACTTTTCAGTTATTTCATTGGCCTTGATTTTCTGCAGCTGGATGAACGCATAGCCGCATTCGCTGGAATCCGGGAATTCCCGCATAAGTGCTTCATATATCTTGACAGCATCAGGGATCAGTTTTTCGCGATAGTGAAGTCTGTAGGCTTCTTCGTAGAGTTCGAACGGGGTATTTGCCATTCCTGCTCCTTTGCAGCCCCATCGGGCGCTTAATAACCGTTCCTGACGTTTTTCATGAGCGCCTTGATCTGCTTATCCGACATCGCCCGTCCCTGGGCAGGAGCAGGAACATATCGCTCGCAGACAAATTTTTCGTCGCCGCCGAAGGAAACAACCCCGGTGGACCGCCCGCTTCGGCGTGCCTTGAATTCCGAGCATCCCAGCTTTGTTTTGCAGGTGAAACATGACCCGGTGAGGGCGGCATTCCTGCCGTCGCCCGGCCGTTCGATCGTTTCATCGCGTCGTTTCATGTCCTCTGCTACGGCCAGAGCCCGGTTTTTTGCGACATAAAGATCGTGATCGATACTTGGTTTCATAGGCCTACCTTTTAAAAATGTAAAAGAGACACCTCTTCTTCAAAGCCGAAAAATACTCTATGCACCTGCCCGGACAGGGCAGGTGGCGCCCGTTACGATAGGAACGCTTCCTGCACCGAGGCACTAATTGCCTCGTAGACCTCCTCCGCGTCCGCCATCCGATGCACGGGCACAATTTCCAGTTCGTCCGCGTGCCGTCGAATCCACCTGGTCGCTATCTGATGTTCGGGAAAATCGGTGCTCTCGGGGGTCAGTTTCCCGCCGAAAAAGAAGGCATTGAGCTCGGCTATAATCGGAAGGGAGGTATCCGGAAGAGGGTCAAGTGCCTTGAGAAGAATTTTCTGTTCCTTCCGGACCCAGACCGACATGACCTTGCCGGGCAAGGCATGCTGCAGCAGTACTATACAATCGTCAATCGGCCGGAAGGGCCCTTTGCTCTCTGCAATCTCCACCTGCCGGTTGAGAGGGGGAGAATATTTCCGGATCAGCCGGAATTCGTGGATTAAACATTCGAGTTCCGACCCGCATGGGTGGGTAATCAACCGGCGGGATTCCGTGCGGAGGCGATCGAGCTTGGCCGGCGATTCGTCGGTCTCGCAGAAATAACCGAGAAGACGGCGCTTGAGATTCCGAGCCTTGCCTATATAAAGATATTCGTCCGCAGCGTTCTTGAAGGCGTAAACGGCGGGAGTTGCCGGCAGGGCGAGAAGGTCGTCATACGAGAATTCCTTACCGGCAAAGAGCGGGGCATTCTCCCTGCGGAGCAGGGCATCGAGATCGCCCCGGGTTTCAATTCCCTTCCGGCCGAGAATTCCCAGAAGCTCCGCAACGACATACGCGAATTGTTCTCCATAGTTCCGGGCACTGTTCGCCTTTATTTCCGGGGCTCCGGGGACGGACTGTTCGAGGGCGGCAAGCGTGAGCGGGCGCGGTACCGGCAAATCGGCAGCCCTGAGCAGTTCGCTTACCACCATGGAATCATCGGCAAGCGATTCCCCGATTGCAGAACAGGCTGCGGCTATGCGGTCGCGGTCGGCTGAGCAGAGGAATACCCGAATGCGATTGTCCTCCGCGGCAGATAGCGCTTTGAGAAGTTCGGACGCGGCATCGGGGGAATAGGGAGGGTCCTGCCGGTTTATAAGACGGTCACGGTCATCAAAGAGGAGTTTAGCAGGGTCAATGAGCCATCCCGAAGCGCTGCAGGATGCGGCAGGGGCTATCTCCCAGAGAGAAAGATGCCAGACCCTCCGCGATTCAGGGTGGATGAGCCCGTATACCGCTGAAAAAGGGAGCCCGCGCAGCACCGGTCCCCCCGATGGTTTTCCGGTACGGGCGTGCCAGAGACCATGCTCATCCAGGAAACATCGCCGGTCGGGAAGCAGCATGGCGCGTATGGCAGCGGCTACTCCCGTTGCGGACGAACTTCTCAGCTTAAGGAACCTCTCCCCAGTTCTCCTGCGGGAACTCCCTCCGGGTGTTCCCGCAGAAAAGCAACAATGGTGTCGTGGAGTGTCGGTTGCGGTTCTTTAGTCATAGTTCTGGGTATGCCGGACGGGGACAATCGGGATTCCGTTTGCCGGGCCGCGGGGACAAGGAAAATATACTCCTTTCGAAGCAGGGAATCATGACAATTGGACGTAAATACCGCTTGTATTAGCAAGCAACGTAATGTATTTTTTATATCACACGGCGGGTAGTACCTTACCCTGTGCCACCCGCTTCATATTCCATCATTGCCAACGCACGGTTTTTTTGGAGGAGTCTGGTTCAAACAGTTTGTATCATGGGTGGCCAGGGGGTCATCCCTGAACAAATTACCACCACAAGCCTCAGAGAGGAGCCATGCATCATGGCACGTATCAGTAAAGAGCAGCTCATTAAGCTGCAGAAGAAGTTCCGCACCGATGCGAAAATCGGTGAGCAGTTCGGTATTACGCGGCAGGCTGTGCATCAACTGCGTAAGAAATACGGAATCGAATCAATGATTGCCGAAAACGTCGAGCGCAATGAGGATATGCTCAGGTTGCATGACCAGGGCATGTCGGGGATGGCTCTGGCAAAGAAGTTCGAATTGTCGGTTTCCAGACCTATCGCATCCTGAATACGCCAAAGGCCGCTAAGAAGAAGGCGAAGAAGCGGAAGTAAGGGACCACCCTTCTTTCGAATGACAGGCGGGGCCCCCGAAAACGGGGACTCCGCCTTTTTTACACACTGTTTCCTCACGCCCCGTGGAAAACCAGACCCGTGACAATCCAGACACCCGCCGAAAGAGCCGCCTTAAAGAAGTCCCTCACCATTGCTACCGCAATCATGATGACCTCCGTCTTCCTGAGCCGGATTATCGGCCTTGTGCGGGAGCAGGTTATTGCCGGTTTCGGCGGGACAAGCACCACTATCGACGCCTATGTGACGGCATTCTTTATACCTGAGCTGCTAAATCATTTTCTTGCCGGGGGTTTTCTCGCCATAACCTTCATTCCAATATTCCAGCGTCACCTTGCAGAATCGGATGAGGAGGGTGCCTGGGATGCATTTTCGAATATCATCACCATCGGATCGATCGCCTTTGCGGTCATCATTCCCCTCTCAATAATCTTTGCGCCGGACATTCTGCGTCTCATGGGCCCGCATATCGCCAATGCCCAGACCCTCCCGATGACCGTTCGCCTCACCCGGATCATCCTGCCGGCCCAGATGTTTTTCTACTGGGGCGCGTTCTTCTCGGCGGTCCAGATGGCGCGGCACCGTTTTTTTCTTCCCGCCCTGGCGCCGCTCTTTTCAAACGGCGGGATCATCCTCGGCGGCCTGCTGCTTGGAAGGCGGTTCGGCGTCGAGGGATTTGCCTGGGGGGTACTGATAGGCGCCTTTGCCGCAAACGTTCTGGTGCAGCTGCCCGGCGCGATGAAAGCCGGCCTGCGTTTCCGATTCCGGTTCGATCTTGCCGATCCGGACCTGAAAAAATTCATCCTGCTTTCCGCGCCGGTTATACTCGGACTCGGCATGACGTTTTCGAATGAGATTTTCTTCCGCTTTTTCGGTTCGTTCCTCGGCGAGGGCGGCACCTCCAGCATCAACTACGCGCTGCGGACCATGGGGTTCGTCGTTGCGGTGTTCGGTCAGGCGTCCGGTGTGGCATTCTATCCCTATCTTTCGCGCCTTGCGGCAGAACGGAACTTCCGCGAGATCACCTCGCTGGTAAACAAGGTGCTGACCCGTATTGCAGGGTACTGCATCCCGCTATCGCTCCTGATGGCCGTCCTGGCGCCGCAAATCATTTCGGTTCTGTACGAACACGGCCACTTTACCCGTGCTTCGACGGCACGGACCGCTCCCGCCTTTGCGCTCTACATGATAGGGGCATTCGCCTTTTCGGCCGCGGTGTTCGTCGTGCGACCCTTCTACGCAATCCAGCGCCCGTATATCCCCATGATCGTGAGCTCGATCGTTACCCTGCTGACGCTGCCCCTTTACTATGTAACGAGCAGAGCCTGGGGTGCGCCGGGCATAGCCGCCAGCTCGACCGCGGGCATGGTGGTCCAGTTCATTACGCTCTACGTCATCTGGTATCGCCGCTATGCGGACAGGCACTCCATCGGCCCGCTCCTCAAGACCCTTGGTACGATAGTGGCCATAAGCTTGATCGGCGCGGCGACCGGATGGGGAGTAAAGCACGAGATGCTCAGGGTGCACTTTACGCATGTCCGAATTCTCAACAACCTGATTATGGGCGTTGCCACGGCAATTCCGGCAGGAATAGTCGTTATGGCGCTCTATGAAATGACCGGAATACAAAAGGTAAGGGAGTTGGTGGGAAGATTCATGAGGCGGGGGCAAACGGTATAGGCGTTGGTATCGTTACAGGTCAGGGAGGTTTTTTTGAAAATTCAAATGCTTTTGGATGGCTGAGCCGGGTCAACCCATTTTGCCCAAAGGGCAAAATGGACGGAATATTATGATTTTGATTGAACCAGCCGCACGAGGTGGGAGTGCTTATAACAGACACCCTGCGGCGGGGACCCACAAGCCTCTGCGAAAAAAATCAAAAGGTAACTTCATTAATTGATCCAACGTTTGTATTGCTTTCCCACTCTGCAAGAAAAAAAAAGACGAACAGCAATTAGACGGAGGCCAATTTATTGCTAATTTTATCCTTCAAATGGCTTCCCCTCTGTTATCTGCGGTGATTCAAGATTCCTGATCCAATCTTTTAAATTGCAACCTTCTTTAGTTTGAATGAATTTGTAAATTATCGGGCTTTTTACGCAATGCTCCCGCAGCACGAAATTCAGGCATTTCCCCAATCACCCGATTTTTATCAATAAGCCGGGGCAATTTCCTGCTATATTTTTATTCAAACATTATGTTCAACCAATCCAACCAGTCCAACCAGTCCGACCGGTCCGACCTGCCCGACCTGTCCAACAAGCCTGGCAAGTCCGACCCTGCCTTAATCCCCCGTTTCCTTGCGCGCTATAGAGCACTTGTCCCTGCCGAAGCCTCGGTGCTCGTCGCGGCCAGCGGCGGGGGAGACTCCACGGCGCTTCTTCACCTGCTTCACCGCAACCGGCGGCAGCTTGGCATCCGGCGCCTCGGCATATTGCATGTCAATCATGGGCTGCGCGGGGCGGAATCGGATGCCGATGCTTCATTCGTAGCCGACCTCGCGAAAAAGCTTGATTGCCCTCTGTACCTTAAAAAGTTGCGCGGGGGCTCGCTTCACGCGCCAGGCACGGAGCAATGGGGAAGGCGGGAACGGTACAATTTTTTTCTAGAGATCAAGGACCGCGAGGGGTACGACGTTGTCGCCACCGGCCATACCGCAAGCGACCAGGCCGAAACGGTTCTCATGCGTATCCTCAGAGGAGCAGGGCTTCGTGGAATGCGGGGCATTCTTCCGAGGCGGGAGGATGGGATCGTGCGGCCGATTATCGACCTCTGGCGGGAGGAGATCGTCGGCTGGCTCGAAGCTGAGGCTATCGGCTTCCGGTCCGATTCGTCGAACAAGGACAAAAGCTATAACAGAAATCGCATAAGGCTTGCAGCCCTCCCCATTCTGGAGAAACAGGAGCCCGGCGCCTGCGGAAAACTTGTTCGGATTGCCGGGCTTACCGCTGAACTCTGGGATACCATGCAACCCGGCGTCGATCGCTGGATTGCCCTGCACGCGATATGCATGAAGGGCCGCTTCCGCATCCTGGCAGCGGGGTTCGGAGACGAACTCCATGCGGGTGAAGGGCTCAGGAGGGTATTCGAGCGGTATGGCATTTCCTCCGATTCCCGGCAGATCGGGGAGATCATGGCACGCGGGGGACGCAGGGGCAGGGAGTTTCTCCTCCAGGGCGGCTCGTGGCGCTACTATCCTGCCAACGGGGCGGTGCTCTTTGTCGACCATCGATCGGCTGCCCGGGAATTCAACTATCGCCTTGCATTAAAAGGGGTTACGGAGTGTCCGGCCGTTCCGGCCCGATTCAAGGCCAACGAATTTGAGGCCCCAACTCCCGCTCTTCCGGCCGACAACTTCACGGTGGTGATGGATCGGGAGGCCTGCGGAAACGAGCTCATTTTTCGCAGCATCAGGAAAGAGGACCGCTTTATTCCTTTCGGAGGCTCCCGACCGGTCGATATAGCGTCATTTCTGGTGAAGCAGGGGATTTTAAGGGTTGAACTTCCGGATTTCGGCGTGGTTGCCGCAGGGGACGGCCGCATCATCTGGGTACCCGGAATACGGATAGCGCAAGCGGTCCGGGTACGCAATGACACCGGTCGGATCCTCGAACTTTCGTACCAATCGCCCTTATGTCCCATAATATGATGTATTTTTCTGAATTCGCCGTCCAGGTATCCCATCTCCACCCGGCCGGATCCCCCTCGCCGGCAGAGCGCTGCCCCGAAATGTGCGGCCTCAGGTTGTAACAAGGAAGAAACGTGATCAGCAACGATAAAAAGCCGAAACAGGTTTTTAAAGGTCCCCTTTCGCCTGCCGTAAAACGCAGGAAAGAGGGCGATGGTCCAAAGAAGCCCCCGATGAAAAGAAGCACCGTCCCCCCCCTGGTCATCTGGCTTCTCATTTTCGGCATGGCGATCCTGGCGCTTCATGCCTATGAAAATTATTCGACCTCCCGCGAGCTCAAGCTCTCCTACAGCCAGTTTGAAGCTCTCCTTGCCCTCCCCGACCCGACGGTTTCGCAGATGGACGTCCTGCAGAAGGCATCCAGCCATGCAGTCGCTCATGGCGAGGTAAAGGACCAGAGCGTCTTTGCGAGGATCGGCGTTTCGAACGCAATGAAGACGAAGCTCTTCGAAGTTAACCTGCCGTTTCTTGACTCCGGCATGCTTGCCGACTGGAGTAAACGCGGCATCCAGTATAACTTCGAGCAGGAGAAAATGAATTGGGGCGATATCTTCTGGAGCATCCTCCCGACCCTCCTATTCTTCCTTATTTTCTGGCTTTTCATGATGCGCCAGATGCAGGCCGGGCAGAAGGGAATCTTTTCGTTCGGCAAGAGCCGTGCAAAGCTTCATCTCATTGACCGCCCGAAAACAACCTTTGCCGATGCCGCCGGCATCGATGAGGCGAAAATGGAGCTTCAGGAGATCATCGATTTCCTGAAGGACCCCCAGAAATTCAAGCGCCTCGGCGGTAAAATACCCAAGGGAGTCCTGCTCCTGGGGCCCCCGGGAACCGGAAAAACCCTCCTGGCGCGCTGCGTTGCCGGGGAGGCGGGAGTCCCGTTCCTCTCGATGAGCGGATCCGATTTCGTCGAAATGTTTGTCGGGGTGGGAGCATCGCGCGTCCGCGACCTGTTCGATACCGCTAAGAAGAATGCACCGAGTCTTATTTTCATCGACGAAATAGATGCGGTCGGCCGTCAGCGGGGAGCGGGCCTGGGCGGCGGCCACGACGAGCGCGAGCAGACGCTCAATGCCATGCTGGTGGAAATGGACGGGTTCGAGGAAAATTCCGGGGTGATCCTGATCGCCGCGACTAACCGGCCCGACGTGCTCGACCCCGCACTTCTGCGCCCGGGACGATTCGACCGCCAGGTCGTGGTGGATATCCCCGACATCAAGGGACGCGAAGGCATCCTGAAGGTTCATTCAAAGAACATTCCTCTGGCGCCCGATGTAAATCTTAATACCATTGCACGCGGTACACCCGGCTTTGTGGGAGCCGACCTGGCCAATCTCGTGAACGAGGCCGCACTCATGGCTGCCCGCTTCGGACAGGAGCAGGTCACCATGATAGATTTTGAAGAGGCCAAGGACAAGGTCCTCATGGGCGCCGAGCGGCGGAGTATGGTGCTTTCCGAAGCCGAGAGGCAGACCACAGCCTACCATGAGGCCGGACATGCCATCTGCAATATCTACTGCACTGAGGCCGATCCGCTGCACAAGGTAACCATCATTCCGCGCGGTCGTGCCCTCGGGGTGACCTTTTCGCTCCCCGGCGAAGACCGGCACAACTATTCGAAACAGGCTCTGCTCGACCGCATCTGCATCATGATGGGCGGCCGGGTGGCCGAGGAGATGATTTTTAATAATCAAACCACCGGGGCAGCGAGCGATATCAAGCAGGCAACCAACCTCGTGCGCAAGCTGGTGTGCGATTACGGCATGACCGAGTTGCTGGGCCCGCTCTCCTACGGCGAGAAGGATGAGCAGATATTCCTCGGCCGCGAAATCGGCAGGCACCGCGACTACTCCGACAAGACAGCCGAGGCCATTGATGGGCTGATGCATCAGGTCGTCGATGAGCAGATGAAGAGAGCCGCCGCCCTGCTGGCCGACCATCGGGAGCAGCTTGACCGGCTCGCCCAGGCGCTCATCGACCATGAGATGCTCGATCGCGAGGAGGTCATGAAGGCAATTCAGGGCGACTCCCTCGAAAATGTAAAAAAGTCACGCAGCCTTCCCGCTCAAAGTACCGGCGATGCCGCCGATGCCGGCAACGGGGATGGTTCCGGCACTTCAGCTGTATCCCCTGAGCAGGCTCCGGAGCCCGGGGCTTCTTAACCTCGGTGGATTCATCTGATGCCGATGGTGCCGTCCGCGCGGGGCATTACTATCGCGCCGGCACTGCAAATCCTCCAAAATTCAGCCGATCATAGAATTATAATGATCGAACGCGTGTTGCGTCCCTCTTCCGCTACAATAATATCATAATCCAAAGCGCACTTATTAACGTGCCGAATCCTCCCTTTTCTCTCATGGGTATTGTCAATTCCACGCCCGATTCTTTTTATGACGGTGGGCGCTATGTCGCTGTAGATAATGCAGTTGCACAGGGTATTCGACTGTATGAGGAGGGGGCCGGCATTCTCGATGTCGGAGGTGCATCCACCCGTCCCGGCGCACAGGTGGTGCCGCCTGAGGTCGAAGCTCAGCGGGTGCTACCCGTAATATCCAGGCTTGCCGGAAGAGTTTCCTGCCCGATAAGCGTCGATACGACCAGCGCAGCAGTCGCCCGGGCGGCCCTCGATGCGGGAGCATCATGGATCAATGACATCAGTGCCGGAAGGATCGATGCGGATATGGCCTCGGTTGTTGCGGCAGGCGGCTGTTCGGTCGTTCTGATGCACAGCCTGAGCTACCTGATGGAAGAGCCCGTTGAATATAAGGACGCCCCGGATCTCTTCTGCCTCGACCTGTACAAGGAGTTCGATCTCGACCGTTTGAAAGCGCTGGCCGAACCCACCGAGATCATCCAGCGGGAATTTGTGGAAGTGTCAGCGCCGGCTAAATAGCTTCGCGCATTGTTCCGCGCACTTTCGGCATTTCGAATATTCAAGCATAGGAAAGCAGCGGTTTCTTCCCCATGGCTTCGAAGCGAGTTCGTTGGTGGATCGTCTGGGCGCTCTTTGGCTCACCGTCATTAATTAATTAATGACGGTAAGCACAACGTTCCTGTTCCGCGTGCTTTCCATGGGGCATTCGCAATTCGCGGAGCTGATTGGAGCGCGCGGCCCCAACACGCAGCTGAATGCTGCGTGCGCCAGCACCACGCAGGCAGTGGCCGTGGCGGAAGACTGGATTCGCACCGGCCGCTGCCGCCGCGTGGTGGTGGTTTCCGCCGACGACATCACGTCGGACCGCCTGATCGGATGGTTCGGCGCGGGATTTCTCGCCAGCGGCGCGGCGGCCACCGGCGACGTGATCGAGGAAACCGCGATTCCCTTCGACCGGCGTCGCAACGGCATGATCAACGGAATGGGCGCGGCGGCGCTGGTCATCGAGAGCGCCGAAGCCGCCGCCGAACGCGGCTTGCGCCCGATTTGCGAAGTGCTGAGCGCGGTGACGGCCAACAGCGCGTTCCATGGAACGCGGCTGGACATCGAGCACATCGGCAAGCTCATGGAGGAGCTGGTCCGGAAGGCCGAGACCCGCCGGCATCCACCGCGAGGAGATCGCCGGGTCGATGGTTTTCGTTTCGCACGAGACTTACACACCCGCGCGCGGCGGCAGCGCGTCGGCCAGAAATCCATGCCCGCGCCAGGTGTTCGGGG
>CAWDOZ010000082.1:0-8483 GCA_963803935.1 uncultured Fibrobacterota bacterium
GTCGGCTTCGACTGTCAGCTTCTGCGCATCCGGTGTAGGAACCACGGGAACGTTATCGACGAGAATCATGTCCGTGGTTGCTGCAATCTGCACGTGAATTTCGGTCGGGTGCCTGGTGGAGAAGGAGTTGGGAAGGGTCAGGTTTTCGGAGTTCGTGAGGATGCTGCCTTCAGAGGAGTAGCTTTTCATCAGGTAAATTACCACGATGGAAAAGAAATCGATGAGCGAGGTAATGATGAGCCCCGTCGACTTCTTGGTCTCGAATTTATTTCTTCCTCGGTTCGACATTGTTATCCTCTCAGCTTCGCTATTGAAATATTAGGAAACTCGGCTATCCGGGCGATGTCCATGAGCTGCACGATTTTATCGTACGCCACCGATGGTTCGGCCGCAATGGTGATATCATCGGCGTCGGATGCATCGCTGAACCGCTCCTTGATTTTCATGAGCCGGTTCTTCATTTCGTCGTAGGCGGAGAGTGACGTCAGATGGTAAAGATCGGGATCCTGCACCGTGATCTGCTTCCGCGGATTGGTGACCTCATAAACGACGTCGCCGGCCTTTACCGCAGTAACCGGTTTGCCGTCCTCATCCGCAATCATGAATCCGTCCCTGGTGTAAAGGCACTGCTGAATTTTGGCGTTTTCATCGGTTACGTAGAGAAAGATATCCTGCCGCTCGCTGATCTTGAACGGCTTGCCGGTTTTCGGATTCATCGCCGTCTTATTCGGAAAGCGCGGATCGTAGGGAATGGTGGTTCTTACCCGGCGATCGGCTGCGGATACGTACTGGTGAAATTCCTTGTAGAACAAGGCAGGCAGCAGCCCGTTTTTCGCACCGATGGTGACGACCGAATCGGTGATGAGCATGGTCAGCTGCAGCTTATTTGCCTGGTCGTCGAGGGGACGATTAAGCTGCGGCGTCGTTGTCTGTGAACCTATATCTACCGGCAACTGCAGGTTAAGGACCGAGACCTTGGCAAATTCCGATGAAAGCATGAGCACCGGAATGATAACCACCAGAAAGTTAATGAATGGTTTGAGGTCTATATCCTGCTCGCCTGCCTCGGCAACGAGCGATTTTCTTTCGAAGAGCCCCATAATTGTTAATCCTCTTGGAGTATTCCCCTACGGTTATATAGCAAAACGCTTCAACCCCTCCCACCGGGAACAGGGGCGCGGTACCGGCACTGGACTGCAGAGCGGAAGCTCCGTTGTCTATTCTTCCACCGCATTGATCAGCTTGGTTGTCTTTTCATCGAGGTCTTCGACGATTTTATCGGCCTTGCTGCTCAGAAGTCCATGGATAAGGATACACGGCACGGCAACCAGGAGTCCCATGAGCGTTGCAGACATCGTGATACTGATACCGGCAGCAAGCTGCTGGGCACGCTGCGCCGCAGGAGCGTTGGCGATGGAGTCGAAGCACTCCATGGTTCCGTAAATGGTCCCGGTTAAACCGGTAAGCGTGGCGAGGTTGGCAAAGGTGTTGAGAAGGAAGATATTCCGCTTGATTCTCGGACCCTCGGTCAGGAAAACCTCGTCAACGGCCTTCTTGATCGCCTTGGGACCCTTGGTTCGGTTGACAAGAACGCTGGCGACACCTTTTGCAAGGGGAGTTCTGTTGGACGAGGCGTATTTGGTGGCCCGGTCAAAATCCCCTGCCTTGATATACTTGGAAACGGTTTCCATGAAAGCGCTGGTCCCGCTGTCGCATTTCAGGAACAGGTACCAGAAACGCTCAATGGCAAGCGCCAGGGCGATAAAAAACAAACCCAGAAGAAGCCACATGATGACTGAGGCGGAGGACTGAAAACCCAGGAGCAAGAAATTGAACAGATGCATAAAAACACCCTCCTCGAAAAAAAATAGGTATGTTAAAATGGGATATCTATATATAATATACTAAATTTTTACAATCCCTATTGACTTTTTTTATGCTTTTTCCCGGTTCTGGAACCAACATTCCGCACCAATCGCTGCGCGTTATTATTGCAGCTGCTGCTTCAGTTCGTTGATTTTTTCCTGCTCCATTTCGATATTTCTCTGCGCCTCGGATTCGATCCGGTTTAGTTGCTTTACCTTTTCTTCCGAGGAAATCGGCATGGTCATGATATTTTGCAGCCGCTGCATCTCGCGGGCGGTTTCCTTATCCTGCGGGGGCGGCGTCCAGGTTGCAATGGCACTTTCCTGCTTCTGCTGGGTGACCGCTGCAGGGCTTTTTTCGACGGCCGGTTTCGGCGACGGTTTCCAGGGGACGATGGTAAGCGCAAGCGCCTCATCATCCGGTTTTATCTCACGAACCCGATCCCTGGCCTTGGTGAGCCAGGTGCTCGACGCTATGCCGAGTTCCTGCGCCGCCTTGATCGCCTGCTCATAGCGCGGAAGTGCGGCATCGAGCGCTTCCAGCCACTTTTCCTCGAGGACCTGGGCGTACGCCTCTTTTTCATCTTTTGTCAAAGTCGCCGGCGCCGGCGCGTCCTTCAGGATACGGCCGACCTCTTCCATGATGTCACCCTGCCGGAACTTCATCTCCATGAAACGGTCCACCGATTTTGCCACATACTCGGTATCGATGATATTCTGGGTGTGGGACCACTCGATATTCTTATGGAAATATCCCTCTGCCTTCTGGTAGTACTTTTCAAGGCTCGACAGGATTTTTACCTTTGAGGCGATCTGTTCGGCGGAACTCCCGAACAGCGACTGCCGGGAAATTGACGATGCCATATCGACGAAGCCCTGCCCGACCATGTACGTGGCCCTGATCGTCCACTCCTGGACGCCGAGTTCTATTGCCTTCTCGTAATACTCGCCGGTTTCCTTGAGCGCCTCGGATTTTTCCTTGGTACGCTCCTTCACCTCGTTCTCGTTTTTGCCCTCAAGCTGGAGCTGGGCGAATTTGCCGTAATAGATATCGCCGATCCGGCAGTACGCTTCGGCGACATCGCTGACATCGATATCATTGCCTTTATGGAAATTCTCGTAGACCGAAACCGCAAAACGGTAATCCTTTTCGGCTTCGACCGGATTATTCAGGTTGAGTTCGGCGTTTCCGGCCTTCACGAGGGCCTGAACCTGCTTATACCGGTCGTTGGTAAACTTCGCCGCATACTGGGAGAAGGTCGCGGCCATCTCGGCGTTCTTGCCGAGCTTTTCATAGCAGAAACCGATGGCGAAAAACGCGTCCGCAGCGTCTTCCGATTCCGGAAATTGTTTTGAAAGGCTGGTATAGACGATAATGGCATTATTGAAGAGTTTCCCTTTTTCGTAAACCAGGCCGGCATTATGCAGGGCATGCGGGGCATTGGTATCCTTGGGGAACTTTTCGTAGATGAGCGCGAACATGCGTCCGGCGGAATCGTACTGGTTGAGCTTCTGGTAGCAATCCGAGGCCTCGGACAGGCAGGGAATGGCGAATGCCGGCTTGTTGATGGTATCGGCCGCTGCCCGATAAATCTGGGCCGCAAGATCGAGCCGTTTCGCTTTTTTATAGTCTTCTGCGGCATGCAGGTACGCCGTCTCGCGAAGCGTCGATTTGACGAATTTCGAGGGGAGGCTGTCGTAGGTGGCGGCTGCCGTTTCGTAATTCTTCATGCTGTCGTAACAGACAGCGCCCTGGAACCATGCTTTGTCAACCAGCTGGCTTGCCGGAAATTCGGCCGCTATCGCGAGAAATTCCTTTGCCGCTGCCCCGAGATCGCCATCCTTGCGGAATGCCTCGGCCTTCTTGTACATGGAACCGGCTGCCAGATCCACAACCTCAAGCTGTTCCGGGCTGTCCTGCTTCTGCTTTGCCATGAGCTGCCGGTACATGATCATTGCCGATTCATACTGACCGAGACTAGCATAGGAATTTGCCAGCATGCGCAGCGATATTTCATGCACCTTGCTGTCCGGGTAGTTATCGATGATGAGCCTGAACAGGAGCACTGCCTTGCCGTACTCCTTTGCATTGTAATTGATCGAGCCGGCAAGATAGACAAGATCCGCGGCATTGGTGCTCTTGGGAAACGTTACCTGGAATTTTTCGATGTGGCTCAGGAGGCTCTGGGTCTCGGGAAGGTTGTAAATCTGGTCGTCGCTGAGCTTCTTGCTGGCGGTAATTTTCTTACGGCTGTTATCGAGCGAGACAATCGCATTGTACGCCGCATCTTCCTGGGAAATAATGACGGGTCCCTTCGGCCCCTTTCTCTTCAGATTTTCTATCTGCTCGGCGCTCATGCCGAAGGTATCGATCTCCTGCGCATAGGCCGGAAATTTCGAAATATCCTGGCTTGCGACGTAATCGTAATTTTCCGCGGCATGATCGTAATCGCCCAGTACCTCATAAATTTCGGCAACATTGTAGTGGAACTCGTAATTACGCCATTTATCATCCGGGAATTCCTTGAAGAAGTCCTCATAGCGCTTGATCGCTTTTTCGTAGGCGCCCTTGTCCTTTTTGTTCTGGGCAAGCGCATGGTAATAGAGCGCGATGGAGGCTATGGTGTTGCGGCGTTCATTCCCTGCCTGCTCGCGGGCGGCGGCATTATTCAGGTTTTTCTCGTACCACTTGCTTCCCTCACCGTAATTATCGATGAGTTTTTCCCGCTCCTCGTTCGCCTTGTCAAATTGCTTCTTGATGACATAACACTCGGTGAGTTTCCGGCAGGCGACCGGTGCATCGGTATAATAGGGGAAAAGATTGAGCGCGGTGGTCAGCGCTTTTATGGCATCGTCCCACTGGCCATGGGCATGATTTTTCATGCCGACCGTGTACAGTACCGTATCCTCGTAGGGCCTTTTGCCGATCTTATCGAAGTACTTGATGCAGGCTTCCGCCCCGTTTGCCATGTCGGAAAAGCTGATGGCCATGTATTCGAGCGAGATGCTTCTGAACTCCCTGCTTTTATAGACCCCGGCGTCGCACTGCTCGACATAGGTTTCGAACAGGTTGATCGCCTGCTCGAACTCTCCGGAGTTATAGAGAATCTCGCCCCTGCGGTAGTGGGTCATTTCCCAGACCTGCAGGTCGACCTGGTCCTGCTTTACAAGATCGTAATGTTTGAGCGCGTCGGTGTTGTCGTGGTCCATGTAGGCAAGGTCGGCAAGTTTGAAGTGTGCCATGGAGGCGCGCGGGCTCTCCGGGAAGGAGTCCGCGATCATGGTATACACCTGTTTGCACTTGTCGAAATCGCCCAGCTTCTCGTAAATATTACCCATCTGGTAATACGCTTCGCTGAGTTTCGGAAAACCCGGGTATTGTTTGGTGAGGTCCTGGTAGAGCTTGAGGGACTTCGAGTAATCGGGGACCGGATTGACCGGCTCTTTACCGACGCGCCTTTTTTCCCAGGCGTCCATTGCGGTTTCATACTGCTCGCGGGCCTTGATATAGTCGTCGCGGGCCTTATCGAAATAAAACTTTCCGAGCGTGTACATGACATCGGCACAACGGCCGCCGGGGTTTTTTGACAACTGGCACTCCTTGAGAAGGGCTTCCCAGGGAGCGATGATTTCATCGAGACTCCGCTCCGGCATGCTCTTTTCTTCCTGCACGCGGCTTTTTTCCGCGTTTATGGAATCCTGGGCATCGAGTTTCTGCATCCTCTCCTGGAGTTCCTTGATGCGGTCTTCGTCGCTCCGGGCAGAGGTAGACGAGGGCAGCAAAAGGACCGCACAGAACAGCACGGTAAGCGCGATGATCAGTCGGAACTTAATATTCGGCATGGGCAAAGCTACTCCTTCACGGGCCATCCCAGCGTAACGCTAGTTGCCCTGTTTGTTCTTCAGCTTTTCAATTTCTTCCTGCAACTGCTTCTTCTGCTTTTCAATTTTTTCGTGTTCCAGCTGCTGCTGGTCTACCTTTTCACGCAGGTTCTGGGACTTCAGCATGCTTGTCGCCTTGGCGAGGGCATACTCGGCATCGGCCATGACCTCGTCTTTTCTCTTGAAAAACCGGGCATGCGATTTTGCCAGGAGCTGGTAGGTAAAATATTCGTGCGACTCCTTGACCAGATCCTGATAATCCTTGTCCATTGCGGCCTGGTCTTCGATGGTCTTATTGGTAGGCTTGCGAAGGCTGTTTTTCTTTATTTTTTCTTCGATCGGAACGAATTTCCTCATGAATTCGTCATTCTCGGCCTTCCGCTGGGCCAGATTGCTGTCCGTCACAAAAGGGTGCCTGCATGCGGCAAGACACTGGTCAAGGGAGCTCACGGCATCCGCGTAATTTTTATCCTCCATGAGTGCATAGCCGCGGATGAGGTAGGCTTCCGGCACAAGCGGAGATTCGGGCAGGCTGCTGATGATGTAGTTGATTGCATCCTTTGCCTCATTGGGACGCTGCGCCTTGATGAGGGTCCAGGCAATACCGAGAACCGCCTCGTCCCGATAGGGGGACTCTTCAGGCACCTTCTGATAGCAGCGGGCCGCCTGCTTCAAACCGTTCTTGATCTTTTCGGCATTTTCAAAATAGAGGTGTCCGAGCTTGAGGTTCGCGGCATCGGCGAGCAGTTGATCGGCTCCCTGGAGGGTTGAATCCTGCACGATGGTCGACAGGTTCGCGATTGCGGCATCGGTTTTGTCTCTCTCGATATTGATAACCGACAGCGTGTACTGGGCATACAGATAGGATGGGTCGCCGCGCTTCAGGCGCGACAGCAGCTGTTCCGCGACATTGTAATTCTTGCGCTGGAACTGGATTTCACCCGCAAGGTAGTCGGCGTCGGAGCGGATGTCGCTCTCCGGGAACAGGCCGGTGACAAAGGAGTAGTTCTTGAGGGCATCGTCGTATTTCCCCTCCTGGTAATCGAGCCGTTCGAGCCCGTATATGTATTTCGGCCGCATATCCGAGGTGGTATACTCCTCAAGCGCCTCCTTCAGGACCTCGCGGGCGATGGTACCCATCTGCAGCTTCGTGTAGCAGTCGGCCAGGTACCACTTCACACGGTCGTTGTTTTCGAAGGTGGGAAAGAGGGCAAGCACCTCGCCGAATTTGAACCCTGCATCCCAGTATTTACCGGCAGCGTAGAGTCGCATCGCTTCGCCATAGGCGTCCATGGGCGCGATGATCAGGACGTCATAAAGATTTTTTGACAGCACCTGTTCCCTCGACCTCCCGAAATCGGCACCGATCTTGAACATCGTGGTAAAGCCGCGATCGGTCTGGCTGGCGCTCGTGTTCTGGTCGAACAGCGCATAGCCGAGGTTGAAGTCGAAATCGGCATGGTTGATCCAGTCGGGAAGCAGCCACATCGTGTTCCAGTTGAACCCGAGGTAGGGAATATTATTGTTCGTCCATCCGGCCTTGACCCAGATTGCGGGTATGAACTGGTACTTTACATGAAAACCCTCGCGAAAGACGGTAACCAGGTTGCCCTGCCCGGAGGCGTCCTGGAACATGCCCTTATAGGCGCTCCAGCTCTGGAACAGGCTGATAAGGGCATTATCGATTTCAAGTTCCCCGTCCGCGACCAGGTTTTCGTTGAGGCCCGACCACCGGAGCCCGATGCGCGCACGGTTGACCCCAATCAGGGAGTCCCCGACCTTGGTTGGGAATATGTCCTGCAGCGATACCGATACCCCCAGGTTGCCGATCCAGTCGCGGTAGCTGTCGAAGGGGTTAATGTAGATGCCGAGATCGAGGCCCGGTTCAATTCAAGGCAACGATCGTTCGGCATGTAGCGGATGGTCAGAACACCAAAGTCCGGCAAGCCCGTTTTAGGGCAAACCGATGTCAGTTCCGGATCGTCGATCTCAATCTAGTACCCCGGAAACTGATTTTGCCAGGTCTCGATGGCGGGAAATGCAAAGTCTAGCCCGGCCTTGGCGTGCTGGTCCGTGTATCGCGCTTTCGCTGTCATACCGGTATTGTATGAGCCGCCGCCGAGCCTCGCCAGCACGTTTCATGTCGGGTTCGCAACGATTAATGCGCTACTTAGGCACGTGTTTTGAGTCTTATATACTGACTTCTGGTTCATCCAATGCCTGAAGCAAATGGTCAGAAAAGCCGCCGGGCACTCTGGATTGGTGCGGGCATCGTCTTAATCGCCGTCTTTTTCACGGCGCGCTATTTGTTGCGCGAGCGGCTGCCGGTCCGTGTGGCCACCGTAGAACACGTGCAACTCGTCAACACCGTCAGCACCAACGGCCGCGTTGAGCCCGTGATGAACTACCAGTATTACTCTCCGATTTCCACCATCGTGAAAGCCGTCTACGTGCAGGAAGGCGACACGGTTCCCGCCGGCAAGTTGCTCGTCACGCTTGACGATGTCGCGGCCAGGGCACAGGTGGCAAGTGCGGAAAGCGCGGTGAGTTCAGCGCAGTCTGGACTGGATGCGATCAAGAACAACGGCACCCAGGCCGAGCGGACCTCCGACGCTGAAATTGCTCAGGACAGGCTCAATCTCGACCAGGCCCGGCACGATCTCGACGCTTTGAACAGATGGTTGCGACAGGCGCGGCCGCTCCCGGTGAAGTTGCTCGGCACGCGAGCGATACGAG
>CAWDOZ010000083.1:0-9865 GCA_963803935.1 uncultured Fibrobacterota bacterium
TGGGGTTCGACATTCCGCTCAACGAGGTCCGGCAATTGACACAGAACAAAGTCGCCCTGCTCGGGAACATTCCTCCCCGCGATGTGCTGGCGAACGGCAATAAGGCACAGGTAAGCGAGGCCACCCTGCACCTGGTACGCTCCCTGGATGATTCCTCGAAGGTCATTTTTTCGAGCGGGGGAGGAATGCCTCCCGGCGTCAGTTCGGAGAACATCGGGGCGTTTATCGACGCAGTGAGAATTTCGGGTAACGGGCACTAAGTCCGGTTTGATTGATTCGCCATAACGTGATGAAAGAGTTTGTGCAGGATTCCTCACCCGGGCTGTTACCCTGTTTGGACCGGTGAAAAATATTTCATACTAGAATATGATCATAGTCCCTGTTCCGCCATCGGTGTTGGGAGGTATTCGATGAAGAAATTGTTGATTCGAATGTGCTCGGGGATTTCAATTCTCGCACTGGTGATTGCGATGGTGCTCCCAGGGGGATGCGGCAGCAAAGGCGGTATAACCGGCCAAATAAAGATTCCCACGTTGGATCTGCCGGCGAACGGCGCAGTCAATCAGCCCTTTTCCCTGACTGTCAGTTGGGGAACGGTGGCAAGCGCATCGTCGTACAAAATTCGGGTATCGCCGGTTGCAACCTTTGCAACGACCATATCCAGCCAGACCGGCCTGACGGAGGAATCGGTTCCGGTAAGCGGTCTTGCAGCCGGTACTACCTACTTTTGGGAAGTGCGCGCCATAGAAGCTGCCGACACGAGCGGATGGTCGGATGTCTGGAGCTTTACTACCCTGGCATTACCGGCAATGATAAACATACCTGCCGGAACATTCCAGATGGGTGATTCGGATACAACAATTTTGAATGGTGCAGCGGCAATTCCGGTACATAGCGTCACTCTGGGTGCCTTCACCATGTCACAGACGCTCATTACCCAGGCGTTCTATAAGGCAGTGTCGGGCGTCAATCCGGCTTATTTCGATTCCGGGGCAACCTGGCCGGTGGAGTATGTTAACTGGTACGATGCGGCGCTATTCTGCAATAAGCTGAGCAATCTGATGGGATTGGACACGGTTTATTCCTATACCGGCATCAATCAGGGGACCCAATACGATACGCTGGGGTCGGTTTCCATCGATTATACGAAGAACGGGTATCGGTTGCCGACTGAGGCGGAGTTCGAGTATGCCTGCCGTGCCGGTACATCTACCGATTATTACTGGGGACGAAACTATCCGCCGACCTCGTCTGCCGATACGCTGGCAATAGACAGCAATGCGGTATGGTATTATAGTTTATCCAACAGCACCAGGCCTGTGGCTACGAAGAAGCCGAATGCCCTGGGGTTGTACGACATGAGCGGGAATCTGCTTGAGTGGTGCAATGACTGGTTCGGGGGATATGCCGCGGGAAGCCAGACTAATCCGACCGGCGCCGCAAAAGGTAGTTACCGCGTGCTGCGCGGGGGAGCATGGAACTACGGCGATGCCGGCGCCCTGGCTGTTTCGTTTCGCGAGAGCGATCTCCCGGACATTAAAAACTTTTATTACGGTTTCCGGATTGTCACTGGTCCCCGGTAGCCAGTTGCGGCTTCAGTACCATAACCCTATCGATAGGGGTTACGGCGATCCTTCACATGACCTCGCTTTCCGAAATTCCTCGGCGGCCTCATCCGTTTTTCCTGCCTGCTCCAGGGCCACGCCCAGATTGTAGTGGGCATAGGAATAGTTCGGGTTGAGGCGAACCGCTTCCTGAAAATGAGCGATTGCCTCCCCGGTTCGGCCGACCCGTATCAGGGCATTGCCGAGGTTATTATGGGCACTGGAATAATCCGGATTAAGATCCAGCGCTTTCAGGAACTGCTGAATGGCTTCTTCATGGGCGCCGGCCTGCAGCAGGGCGGTACCAAGGATATTATGACCTTCGGCAAAGCTCGGTCTAAGCATGACAGCTTCCCGGTAATAAGGGATTGCCTGGTCAGTTTTTCCCTCCTGAAACAAGACATTCCCGATATTATGACACGTTTCGTAATCGCGATGAAGCTGCAGTGCTGTCTGGAAATAACGCAGTGCTTCCTGCGCATCGCCGGTATTCGCCAGAACAGTACTCCCAAGGTTACTGTAGGCCACCCAGCAGCCCGGATTCCGGCTTACAATTGCGGGGTACAGTTCCGCTGGTCCTGCATATATTCCACATTGTTTATAGGTCAGAAAGCCGAGAATTGCCGCAAGCGCCCATGGGAGAATCCGGCTGAAAGCGGGGAACGCTATCGATTGCATGCCGGCAGCGAACAGAACCATGGGCCCGACAGCTGCCAGATGTACCCAGCGATCGGCGACAAAGGTGTACTTGAAAGCGTATATGTTTACCAATCCCACGGCGGGAAACAGCATGACGGCAAAGTATAAAAGTGCTGCAAGGGGAGCCCGCCCCCATTTCCGAACCGTCAGGAGGATAGCGGATAATGCAATAGCCGCAAGGGGAAAAAGATATTGCCGGATGGCAGTGGAATCGATTTCCCAGCGCGGGTAGATAAAAACCAGCGTGCCGGGCCAGACTATTTTTCCCAGGTAGAACCAGAAGGCCCTCCCCGCAATGAGGCAACGCTCGATGAATGAAAAATCGAATTCGTTCCCTTGCGCGCCGGCATAGGTGCTTTCAACCCACGCCGTCAGGCATCCGTAGGCCATGCCGACGAGTAAAAACGGTATCAGTGGAGCGAGGTCTCGTTTCAGTGAAAGGGAACCTCGTTGCCACCAGAAAATAATCGGCAGAACGAGCGGCAGGGGAGCGATCGATGATTTGGACATCAGCCCGGCTATGAAGAGCAGCAGGGCAACCGCCCAGGGACCTTTCCGTCGCTCCCGATCGAACCGCAGATAGGTGAGAATCGAGCCGAAGAAGAATAAAGTCGAGAGCGCGCTTTTCAGCTCGGACATCCATGCCACGGCTTCCACCTGAATCGGATGCAGGGCAAAAATAGCTGCGGTGAGAGGAGCACCGGGAATCTTCAGGGTTCGTACTATTTTAAAGAGCAGCAGTGCGGAAAGTGCGTGCAACAGGATGTTCACCAGGTGGTACCCGAGCGGAACTCCCCCCCACAGGTGATGCTCAATCCAGAACACACTATGCAACAGGGGGTAATACTGTACGGTGGCATGCGCTGAGGTCCAGATCCTTACAAGGCCTGCAAGTGAGCTGAGATCCGACCGGTTTATATGATCATCATCATCGATAATCGGCAAGCCGTTCCAGGCGGGAAGGTAGGCCAGGATGGTAGTAATGAAAATTATTATTCCATAGATAGTATCAGGAGCGGAAAGAAAACGGACAATTCCGCTCTCCCGGTTCGGCATTGGCTGCTGGAATTGTTTACCCACAAGGTCTCCTTGCCGGCGTTCGGCCGGAATAAAAAAATAGATCGGGAGGGGGAGTATCTGAGAGGAAAAGGCGATCAGGGCGCTCTAATTATACTTTCAGAGGTTTTACCCGGGCGTCGGTAACCCTGACTCGATTGAGATCGGTTGCAAGCAGGGCGTGGACCGGTTCGGGCATTTGCAACCAAACAAATCGGGGCAGAAATAATCATAACTATTGGCGGACTTCTAAGGAATTTCAATAATGCATTTTTCTCAATCCATATCTTAGCCCTTTTCATAAGCTTATATCAAAATAAGGGAGACCGGAAGCAGCCCCTGTCTTCGTTTTTCTGGAGAAAATCGGGCAGGTCGGCTGAAACCATATTATTCATAACGTTATACCGGCTGAGCGGGGCATTCAGGATTTTAATGATGGGCCGTTTTTTTTGTTTCTTTTTTTCTTTTTACTTATTATATTATGATAGAATCACGACTATGCCTATATCCAATTTAAGATGGAAAATACCAGGAAATTCACAAACAGAACACTTTTTTCGAGGGAGGGCCTATGATTTTCGGTACTAAATTTCGCTCGGCGGCTTTTGGATTCGTTGTCGCCATTGCTGCAACAGCGGCAATGGCTGCTTATAACGGCTCCGATGCCTTTCTCCATTATTATCTCGCACCGTCGAATGTCCTCACCCAGTATCAATCCGTTTGCCAGAATATTGTAGTCAGCGATACCGTGCACGACACCTTGCAGCATGCACTTGCCGAACTTGATACGGCAATGCCCAAGATTCTCGGCGGCAATAAGCTTCCCAGGGTCAGCACTCCGGGTGCAGGGTCGATTGTTATTGCGGAAAAGGGTTCCGCACCGGTCGCAAATGCGGGTATCGTTTATACCAATGTTAATCCCGAAGGCTACACGATTCAAACTATAAACGGTGCAACCTATATCTCCGGAACAAGTCAGGTCGGTGTCCTGCACGGCGTATTCCGCTTCCTCAGGCTCATGCAGACGCAGAAAAATATCAACGGTCTGAACCTCGTCGATAATCCCTATTTCAACTACCGGGTGCTTGACCATTGGTACGATCATTATCAGACAGGGGCCACGGGTCCCCACCTCTATGCGGGCGGGCGGGCATTCAAAATGGAAGATTTCGGGAACTTAACCTACCCCCCCAGCGCCACCTATGCTGCAGAATATGCCCGGGTCATTAGTTATTGCCGAATGCTGTGCGCCATGGGGCTTAACGGAGTGTGCCCCGATGATGTCAACACCTACCAGAGCGGCGGCCTTAAAAATTATACCTGCCTCGAAGCATCGAACCTCGTCAACGAAAAAGTTTTTGCCGATCTGATCGGCACCTACGGTATCAAATATTATCTGTCGGTATGTTATGCCAGTCCGCTGCTGGTTACGCCCATCATAACTTCGGCCGATGCCTACCACGATTCCACTATGACCGGTGCAAAGAAGTGGTGGTACAACAAAATCGATACCGTCCGCGCCTATATTCATAACTTCGGCGGGTTTCTGCTGAAAGCCGACTCTGAAGGCGAGCCTGGTCCGGTCTCTACCTACGGTGAAACGGAATCTGAGGGAGCCAATCCGATCGCGCAAGCCCTGGGACGCTACGGGTATATCCTCATCTGGCGCACGTTTGTATACAGTTCGTCGGCCTCTTCCGATTTCGCCGAATATCAGTCCCAGCAGTTTATAAACCAGACCTGGGACAGCTCGGTGGTCATGCGATCGAAGGACGGCCCGCGGGATTTTCAAATGATCGAACCTGTAAATCAATTGTTCCAGATGGGCGGCGTTCGTCATGGCATGGAGGTTGAAGTCGACCATGAATATACCGGCCAGGCGATTCATGCCGACTGGCTCTTTCCCCGATGGCAGCAGGTCCTGCAGTGGAAC
This sequence comes from uncultured Fibrobacterota bacterium, assembly GCA_963803935.1. GTDB lineage: Bacteria > Fibrobacterota > Chitinivibrionia > Chitinivibrionales > Chitinispirillaceae > BOG-1184. The sequence continues at coordinate 5,293 of CAWDOZ010000083.1, forward strand.
AACGTAGGAGCTTCCCAGTGGGATGGGGCGGCGGGAGTGCAAACCTGCCAGATCCTGCAGGGTGCGGGGCAAACAACGGGGGGCATGTGGGGAATAGGCAATATAAGCGATACGGTAAACTGGACCGGCCTGTGCCTTCTCCAGGCAGATCTTTACGGTTACGGCAGGCTGACATGGAATCCGTATGCCAACGAGGACTCCGTTGCGGATGATTGGGTCAGATGCAGTTTTCCTACTGGATACAACCCAGGGATACTGTATGTTACGAAACACATCCTGGAAAGGTCCTGGAGAGCCTATACCGAATACACTATCGGGCATGGTGCCCTGATGCCGGCCCTGGGAGATGGCAACCATTATGTAATCGATTATAATGCTATGAAATCCAGCAGCTATTTCACGACGTATTTCATGGACTTTCTTGCGAACGGCATTGGTGTCGATCGCACCGCAGATGCAAGCGGGGATAACTTCCTGCAATACCTCACGACCCAACTGGCCGACTCTCTGGGTAACCAGACGAAATGCCCTGAGGATTATCTTCTGTTCTACTTCCACGAACCATGGGCCTACACCATGAAATCGGGGATGACATTGGGACAGCAGCTCGAGTTTGAGCATTATCGGGGTATTCATCGCGTAGAACGATTTATTAAATACTGGAATCTCCTTAAAGCTGTTGCTCCTCTAGATTCGGGGGTTTATGCCAATGTGTCGACGAAAATGGCAAAACAATTAACAGATGGGTCAACATGGGCGAACACGTTCAGGACCGAGTTCGGGGCCACAGGCTACTATACAACCCAGGTTCCCTGTCGTCTTGACGTCATGCCCGACACCTCGACGGCCTTTACGGCAGCGGATGGAGCGAGTATAACGCTCACCGCGCTGATGAGAACGCAGGGTGGAACAACGGTCAATGATACCTTCGGCTGGAGCGTCAGCGCCGGCGGAACCCTTTCCGGGACCACTACGAACAGCACGAATTTTTCCGCGAGCACGGACGGGGTCTATACCGTTACGGTCTGGGATACGAAATGGCCGACTATGACCGAGGACGAGCAGATTTTCGTCGGGAATTGGGCGACCTCTCCCACTACCGGAGTCAGGCCCGACCTTGCGAGAATCCCTGCTTTGACCTTGAGAATCGCGCAGGGGATCGATCGTATTTCCATCACCTCGCCCATTGCAGGAAAACTCAGTATCTACAATTTGCAGGGCCGCTTTGTCAAGTCGGTCTCTGCTGAAAAATCCGTACCGGTTGTCCTGGACACCAGGGAGGTTTCCAACGGCCTCTTCCTGGTAAAAGTGCAGAATGCAAAGGAAACACTGCAGGGCAAGTTCTTTGTCCGATAAACCGTAGGCGGTCTTGTCGGAATCCGGTTTGCGCCGGGAGCGCAGGGGAGTAACAGAGTACTGTAAGTTGTCTTTTTATAGGGCCCGCCCCTCACGGGGGCGGGCATCCTTCCCTGTGTTTTTTTAACCGAAAAGGGTTTACCTATGCGAGTTCTCAGGATGGTTTGTACAGGCGTGGCGGTACTGATATGCATTGTTCAGGCGCAAAAAAATACCTGGTCGGTATTTTCTGCAGGTCCGGCGCTGCCCCTGGGAAGTACTTCGGCTCCTGCACTTGGCGCCGGCAAGGAGCTGGGCACGGGCTGGAACGGGGCATGGACCTTTTTCGGACTGCCGTTTTCGAAGTCGGGCGATGCCCTGTCGGGCCTTGGGTTCGGGGGCTCACTGAGCTACAACCGCTGGGTGCGTGATTCCACCCTTTCGGAAACCGTCTTCATGGGAACGCAGGCCATCGTTCGTTATTACATTCCTCCCGTTATCAAGCCGTTCGATCTTTTTGTCCAGGCAGGCGGCGGAATGCTCATCGGAGATCATGGCTTTACCAATGCCGATACGCTCAGCCTGAACAGCCAGCCGACAAGCGTATTTGTGACAAAAGGAATCATCAATCCCGGAGCAAGTTTCAACCTTGGTATCGACTGGGATGTTATCGAACTCACGCCGTCCGTGACAGCGGCATTCACAAAAGGTAAAACATCCGCGTGGTTCTCGATTGACGCGGCAATGAAGTTATAATGCGGAAGCGGGGAAACATGAAACGATATCTATTGATGTTCATTGCGGTGGCATTCATGCGCCTGCCTGCAACGGCTGGGCAGCAGGCAGATTCGACCTCCATAGCTACGGGGTTCAAGTTCAAAGCCATAGTCGAAACGCAGGTTCAAAAGGATCTCTGGGATGAGTTCGGCAACTCCACGACCAGATTTACCTCTAATATGATTAATGGTTACCAGGAGGCTGTGAAGGATTTTTTCATGCGGGTATCCCTGATTGGGTCGTACCGGCTCAATAACCTCGAAGGCGTATTTAATCTGCGGTTTTATCCTTACTGGACTCTGCAGCGACAGATTCCCAACGCCGGGTCGGCCCCGGACCTGGCATCATACCTTGACCTTATTGAGATAAATCAGGCGTACATTAAGACCTTCAAGGAGTATACTCCGCACAAGGACCTGACCTTCGAACCCTGGTTTAAAGTCGGCCGCGACCAGATACAGAACAGCTGCGGTCAAATCTTCGGGAACTATCTCGATCAACCAGTCGGCGGATACAGTTATTCGGCCTTGCCGGACACCAGTAATATCACTCCCACAGGTCCGTTATGGAACCGCATGGTATTCGCCAACGAGATCGAGGCGGGGTTTTCGTTTAATGTTTACAACATGGTCGGAGGCAGGACATCGGTCATCGTCGGCGGAAACGTCAGTGACGGGAACGTCAATTATAATGGCTTATATGAAGCGTTCAATTTTTATCAGTCACTGGATTCGAAATTAAGCGCCGGATTTTACCGGCTATATCAGGACTTTTACTTTTTAAACAACTGCATTCATGTCGGGGGTGGCGTCAGGGATTATTCGTCCACTGCGGATACCGGGATTCTGACAAAATTCGATTTCTTCTCGGCACAGGGTGCGTTCGACGCCGTTATTATGAAGGACATGAAATTCTATACGGAAATTGCGATGCAGAGGCAGCCTCCTGAGCCAAACCTGGGAATTTCCACCGAAAGCATTATCCGGCCGATTAATGCCGGGTTGACAATTCCGACCTTTGGCGTGGCCGATACGCTGGCCGTCGAGTTTGAGAACATCGGGAAAACGTATTTCAGCAACCAGAGCATGCGGGCTCAGGTCGGTCCGCGCACCGGTTCTGAGCACGGCTCTGGCCTGGGGGTTTGTGGTACAAAAGAAATTCTGGGATAGAGTCAACCTTGGCTGGGGACTTTACACGGCAGATAATTACGGCGATCTGGCGAGCATCTTGCGGCTATCGACGTATTTCTGACCAATGCGGCCGGCGTGCTGGGGAGCATGATATTCCTGATGAGATCTTCACTACCCAAAGCATGAGGACGGGTCCCTTGCTTATGGGTGCAGGTTTCAGGGCAGGCTAAAAGACCGGGTTTCAGGGCGATCCCGGTCGCTTGTAATTTGCCGATGCTGAACTTTTGTCTGGAGTCCGGTTCTTTCCGTCAAGGTCCGTTCCTGTTGAGCCGAAGCTATAGTATGTTTTTAGATACATGTCGAATGCCTCTCCCACTTCCTTGAAATTGGAAGTGCAATTGGAGAGTTGGGCGCGACGTTTGGCCGCCGCCAGTGCCGGCAGCAGGAGCGCCGCTAATATGGCAATGATGGCAATAACCACCAATAACTCAATCAGCGTAAATGCATTGGCTTGGCGACGTGGACGACCCCCCGGACAAATTTTGAAAATATTGTCGAAAAGAATACATGTATTTAAGGCCACTATAACTGCAACCCCCGGATTGTCATTGGCGAAGATTTGCAAAAATATTTGAAATAAGTGGCGTGCCCGGTACATATACAGTCATTAATTTTTCCAATAATTGCGCGCCGCCACCAGCGACGAAACACAACTATTTTGAGATATGAGATAAGGAATTGCGGGTTAAAACCCGCTGGTTTTGTCATCAAGCGGAAGGGTTTAATTGGAAGCAATTTGGCATAACTTGTTCAAAACAAACAGCATCCAATTTAATATGCCAACCGGGTCGAACGTCTAACCAAATATTGCCCAGTGACCAGTAAATCGGAGAATAGATATTGATTATTGCATGGGAATGTGATTTAATTGCATCACCCTGATGAGTAAAAAGCCAAAACGCGTTTTTCTTGCATTGGGTTGGTACGACTATCGTGTACATCAAGGCATTGAAAAATATGCACAGATGCACGGTTGGGCATTTTATCCCGATTATGCACGCGAAAAGATCATTCCTTGGGGATGGGATGGCGATGGCATACTCGCGTGGCTTGGCGCTTCGGATGAATTGGCGGAATTTGTAAATACCGCAAAACTACCCACGGTAGATTTCAGTTTCCGACGCCCCGAATTGAAATTCCCACGAATACTCGAAGACCACACGCATGCTGCAAAAATCGTGGCTGAACATTTCCTGATGCGTGGTTTTACTAATTACTGTTTTTACAGCGATTTTAAAAACTGGTCATACGAAGAGCGCGGCCAGGGATTT
>CAWDOZ010000084.1:0-67989 GCA_963803935.1 uncultured Fibrobacterota bacterium
GGTTCGTCAAAATTCCCGGTCAAGGATCCGTTCCAGGAGATGCTCAAGGGATCGCTGCAGACCTTTCTCAATGCCCTTACCTATCGGGATAAAACGGTTTATCCGGTTGCCTCGCAGGTCGAAAAGGACTTTTATAATCTTGTCAGTGTCTATTGCGACGCCGTATTCCGTCCGCTCCTCTCTGAAAACACGTTTTACCAGGAAGGGTGGCACTACGATGTCCCGGATCCCTCGAAAGCCGTCAGCATCAAGGGCATCGTTTACAATGAGATGAAAGGGGTCTTCTCGGATTTCGCCAATCACGTGGCACGCAGGACCATTGCCGGGCTCATGCCCGATACCACCTATGCTTTTGAGAGCGGCGGCGATCCGGAGCAGATTCCCGAGCTGACCTACGAAGGGTTCATCTCCTTTTACCGCAGGTTGTATCACCCCTCCAATTCGTTCATTTTCCTGTATGGAAACCTGCCGTCGGAAAAAACGCTGCGCTTCCTGAACGAAAATTATCTGAATGACTATGCCGCCGCAACGCCCAGTTCATCGATTGCAACCCAGCCGCTCTGGCCGAGCCCGAAGAAGCTTGCCATCGCAGCACCTGCCTCCCGCGAGGATGACGGTACGGCAACGGTTCTGGTTGCCTGGATTTTCGGCAGTACCACCGATCCGCTGTCGGTCCTGTCCGGGGTTGTGCTGAGCCACTATCTTCTGGGAACCGAAAGCTCACCGCTTAAACGGGCTCTCATCGATTCCGGGCTAGGGCATGACTGGACGATGCATCGGGATTCACATCGAAAGGGCCTAGAGAGTATTCTTCGGGGACTGCGAAAGGTCAATCCTGAATATGCGGAGAAATTCTTCAAACGGATACTCGTAACGCTTCCGGAAGCAGGTCGAGGGCGGCCTGGACCGCGACCTCCTCGAAGGAGCACTCAGGCAGGTGGAGTTCAATTTGCGCGAGGTCAATAACGGGCATATGCCGTACCATTTGAGGCTTGCGGAACGCTGCTACAACTCATGGCTCTATGGCGGCGATCCGCTTGCCCACCTTGCCTTCGAGAAAAATCTAACCGCATTAAAAGAGCGCAACCAATCGGGCGATGGTTATTTCCGTGAGCTTATCCGGACCGCGATGCTTGACAATACCCACCGCCTGCTGTCGGTGGTCACCGCTTCCTTCGAAAAAGGGAAGGAGCTGGAAACGCAAACGGAAAAGCAGGCCGAACGGCTGTCGGCAGGATTTTCAACGGACGATCGCCGTCGCTATCACGCGATAACGCAGGAACTCATCGCCCAGCAGAGCCGGCCGGCTTCGGCCGAGTCGCTGAAAACCCTGCCGCGGCTTGAGCGCTCCGACCTTCCGCAGAGGGAGTTCGAGGTTCCCTGCATGGTTGGGACAATTGACGGAATCACTTTTTACCGCCACCCGATTTTTACTTCAGACATAGTTTATCTCGATATCGGTTTCGACCTGCGGACGCTCCCGGCCGACCTGGTGCCCTACGTTCCCCTCTATCTCGAACTGCTGCGGCGCTGCGGCGCGGGCACCCGGACCTACGAACAGATGGCAGTGCGCACGGCGCTTGCGACCGGCGGTATCAGCGCTTCCTCCTTTTGCCGGACCCGGGTAGATGCGGCGAACGAGCTTTTTTTTCATGCTTTTGTTCACGGTAAATGCCTGAGCAGCCGGTTCGGCGAAATGCTCGATATCCTGCACGATCTCCTGGTGACCCCGGACCTCGCAAATAAGAAACAGATCCAGGACCTGGTGGTCGAAGAGCGGAACAGCCTGAACGCCGCCATCATCGGAAACGGCCACCAGATGGCAATGCTCTCCTCTTCTTCGCGGCTTTCCTGGTCACGCCATATCGAAGAGACCATCGGCGGCATAACCCAGCTGCGATTCCTAGACAACCTCGCGCGGGGCGATGCCGCCGCAACGGCCATACCGGCTCTCGAACGCCTTCACGCAGCCATGATCGATCGGAACGGAAGCGTCGTTTCAGTAACCGCCGATGATCCGGATACGCTGCGGGATCCCCTTGCAGCATTCCTCGACCGATTACCGGCGCATGGTCCGGGCGTGCCGCTCAATCCGCCGGTGCCGCAGGCCGGGGGCATGCGGGGCATCGAGATCAGCGCGTCGGTAAATTTTGCCTCCCGTTCATGGAAACTCGGCCGGTTCGAGCCGGTGGAGTATGGTCTGCTGTTCCTCCTTGCCCGGCATCTGTCTACCGGCTATCTGTGGGATAAGGTACGGGTTGAAGGCGGCGCCTACGGCGGCATGGCGGTCGTATCCACCACGCATCCGGTATTCGGCTGCGCTTCGTACCGGGACCCGAACCTTGCAACAACGCTGCGCCATTTCGAAAAGGGATTGCAGGCAATTGCGGCGGGAGTCGACCAGGCGTCACTCAACCAGAGCATTATCGCGTCAATCGGCCGGATCGATTCACCGAAATCGCCGCACAATCGCGGCTTCAGCGAAACGCTCGACCGGATTGCCGGTTACACCCCGGAAATACGGCAGCAGTTTCGCGATGCAATTCTCTCCGCAACGCCGGACGGTGTTTCCTCGGTTGCGCGGAAGATCCTTGAATCCGAGGATTCGACCGTTACGGTTATCGGCAGTATCGCCGCATTTGAGGCTGCCGAAGCCGAAGGACTGAAGTTCGACCGGGATCCGCTCCTGCCACGATGATCAAGACGGATCAGCAACGGTAACCTGGAACTTCGGATAATGTACCGGGATAGCCCGAATTTTGCTTTCGGGGATTTTTTTCATTGCTCTCCCTAAAAAAATGCATGCTCCCGTGTTCGGACCTATATTTATTGTTAGAACAATGTTATTACAACAAAGGAGCCGGGTATGATCAAGCATCTCCAGAAAATCGGAAATAGTCGTGGGATTGTCCTCGACAAACCAATTCTTGAATTGCTTCATATCGAGGATGATGCTGCATTTGAGATCACCCAGGAAAAGGGTGGGCTTTTCTTAAAGCCGTTGTCCGTTGCGGAAGCCTATCGAAAGGTTTCCCAGAAACATCGTAAGTCATTGAATAAGCTCGCAAAATGACAGCCGAGCCTCGTTTTCTGACGATTTCTGAAGTCATAGAAATCCATGACCGGGAAATTACGATTGCAGGCGGTCTTTCCGGCATTCGGGACCTCAAGGCCCTTGAATCTGCAATGGGTGCACCGCAGGCATCTTTTGATGGTCTTTTTATAATGGATATTTATGAAATGGCCGCAACGTATTTAAATTCGATAGCACTCAACCATCCCTTTCTGGATGGAAATAAACGAAGTGCGCTTGCGACTTCACTTACCTTCCTCTTTATTAACGGCATTGAAATTGATGAACAGTATGATGTTGAGCTGGCAGATGTAACTCTCGATTTGATTGCACGGAAAATTACCAAATCAGAGGTAACGCAGTTTCTGAAATCTCGAAGCAAAGAGCTATAATCCAACGCAGTATAGGCTCACCGGATTTTCATTATTTTTCATGGTTTTCTACCTATAAAAAAAGGGTGCGTCACCACACGCACCCCCGCTTCCCCGTATACCTCCCTTGGAGGATTCTCTTTACCTGTTATCCAGTGATGTCAACACCTGTCTTACTGCTTTTTCCGATTTTTGTTCCCGACCGTCCGTCGTCGACCGAATCCGCTTTCTCATTTGTTCCATCTTTCCTGCTCTTCCGTTTCGGTCTGCCGCCGACCCGGGCAGGGCCTTCGGCCCTTCCGACGCTCTCGACTTTCATGGCCGCCCCCTTCGGGGATTCTCTCCCCTGTTATGTTATCGGCATTTCGGTAGGAAACTTTAGCGGAATATAATTAATGTTCTTATGTCAGGCGATATTGCCATCTTTGGTGGGGAAACCATTTACAATGGTTTCCCCTGGCCTGAAGCCGCGAAAGGCACGCGTCTTCAGGCACACCCTTTCCAGCGGAAGGGGGAGGCAATGTTTGCCTGAAGGCAAACGCTCTCCCCTCCCGCAACGCTCACCTATGGTAGAAAAAACATTTACGGAAAAAACCTGAAGTCCCAAACCGGATTGTTATCCTCTATGTGTTTTCTACCTAATGGAGGCGTTGCGGAGGAACGAGAGCGCCTGCTGAGCACAGCGAGGCAGGCATAGCCTCGTTCTTCCGCAGGAGTGGGTGTGTCGGAGACGCGGCTTTGCGCGGCTCCGACCAGGGGGAACCGCCGCGGGCGGTTCCCCCACCAGAGGCCTTTGATTCAAGCTCGCTTCCTCCACCAGGACCATCCCCATTAACGGTCAGGCTGAGAATTTATTATTTTGAATCAAATACGGAAATATTGAACATTCCCATTATACTTAATACATCGACGGCAAAAAGGACTACTCACCATGGATGAAGCGGCACTTATCGCCAAGGCCCGCGAATACGTCTCCCTCGAAGAACATGAGTTTTTTCGCACCCAGGTCCAGGGCCTCATTGAAAAACACTCATTCGAAGAGCTCAACGACCGATTCTTCACCGAGCTTGCCTTCGGTACCGGCGGCCTGCGGGGGGTGATCGGCGGCGGGTACAACCGGATGAACCCCTACACCGTTAAGAAGGCAACGCAGGGGCTGGCAAACTATATAAAGAAGAATGTCCGCGATATTGCGACGGCATCGGTGGTCATTGCCTACGATTGCCGTAATTTTTCCGACCAATTCAGCCTCGACGCTGCGCTGGTGCTTGCGGCAAGCGGCATCCGTACCTACCTGTTCACCTCGCTCAGGCCTACCCCGGAGCTATCCTTCGCGGTCCGGCACCTCAAAACCACTGCCGGCATCGTGGTGACGGCAAGCCATAACCCCCCGGAATATAACGGCTATAAGGTTTACTGGAGCGACGGCGGCCAGATCGTTCCGCCGCACGATTCCGGTATCATCGCCGAGGCGCGGGCGCTCTCCGGGGCGGTCCACGGGCTGACGAAGGAGGAGGCGCTGCAGCGCGGGCTCCTCGTCATGATCGATAGGGAGGTCGACGAACCGTTCATCGCCATGGTCAAAGGGCAATCCCTGCGACCCGATCTTGTCAAGGCCCAGGGGAAAACGCTGTCGGTAGTATACACACCCTTAAACGGCGCAGGGGCCGTGCCGGTGGAGAGGGTCCTGGCGGAGCTCGGCATCCGGGTCACCTTCGTCCCGGAGCAGCAGCATCCGGACGGAAATTTCCCGACGGTCAAGTTCCCCAACCCCGAGGAGGCGTCGGCAATGCAGCTGGCACTCGACCTCGGCAAGGCACGGCACGCGGATCTCGTGCTCGGCACGGATCCCGATGCCGACCGGCTCGGCATTGCGGCACCCGACGGGGACAGCTACCGGCTCATCACGGGAAACCAGCTCGGCGTACTTCTGCTCGACTATATCCTGACGACGCGTAAAGAGCTCGGTACGCTCCCGAAAAAAGGTGCATTCATCAAGACCATCGTAACTACCGAGCTGGAACGGCTGGTGGCGGAAAAGTTCGGTCTCATGGTATTCGATGTCTTGACCGGCTTCAAATATATCGGTGAAAAGATCCGGCAGTTCGAATCGCAGCCGGACGGGCCGGTCTTTCTTTTCGGAAACGAGGAGAGCTACGGATACCTCACCACGAGTGCGGTTCGCGACAAAGACGCGGTCTCGGGAGCGGTCATGACCGCGGAACTCACGCTCTACCAGCGCAGCCTCGGGAAAACGCTCATGGATCGGCTCCGGGAGCTCTGGAACGAATTCGGCTATTTCAAGGAGACCGGCGTTTCCGGGGTTTTCAAGGGCGAGGCAGGAATCGCTTCCATGAAAAAGCTCATGGAGACGCTGCGGAACGCTCCGCCCGCGGAAATCGGGGGCCTGCGTATTGCAAAAATCAAGGACTACCTGACCGGCACCACCGCCGCGGCCGGAGCGGGCGCGGTGAAAGACCTCGACCTTCCGGCGTCGAACGTGCTGCAGTTTTTCCTCGAAGACGGGAGCGTCGTTACGGCGCGGCCATCCGGCACCGAGCCGAAAATTAAATTCTATGTATCCTGCCGCAGCGCAGCAGGCCTGCCGCTCGACATCGCTATTGCCGATGTGGAGCGCAAAAGCAGCGCGATAATTGCACAAGTAAAGAAACGAATCGACGAAGCATGAACCATGGCCGATAGGCAGTACGAGAAAACGGAAACCCTTGCGGTACCCGCCCCGGAGCCGCAAGCGGAATCAAGGTTTGTGCAACCGGCCAGGGCTGAAGTCGACCCGTTCATCGGCCGGCAGTGCGGCAATTGCAGTATCCTGGAACGCATCAACGAGGGCGGTACGGCCTATATCTACCGAGCCCATAACCTCAGGTTCGATCTCAAACGCGTCGTAAAAATCCTCAAGCCGTCCCTGGTCGAAGAAGAAGATTTTTTCCTCAGGTTCAAGCAGGAGGCGCAGCTTGTCGCACGGTTCGACCACCCGAATATCCTGCGCGTCTACGATACCGGCGAGGAGGGCGGCTATTTCTATATAGAAATGGAATTCGTCGAGGGCCAGACGCTTCGCGAATATGCCATCCGCAACCCCCGTATCCAGGAACGGGAACTCCTGTCCATCGCCGTGCAGATAGTCGGCGCGCTCGATTATGCCCACAATATCGCCATGACCGGTCCGAGCGGCGAAGCCATCAAGGGCATTCTTCACCGCGATATCAAGCCGGAAAACATCATGATCACGCCGGCAAAGCAGGTGAAGCTGATGGATTTCGGCGCTGCGCGTCCGCTCAATATCTCGTCCCATACCATGCAGGGCATGATCGTCGGCACCTTCCACTATATGTCCCCGGAACAGATTTCCGGTGAAACGCTTGACCCGAGGAGCGATTTCTTCTCGCTCGGGATCGTGCTGTACGAACTCGCCACCGGCAAGCGGCCGTTCCTGTCCGAAAGTCTCACCGGGCTCATCAAGGCCATCCGGGGCAGCACCTATACGCGCGCGCGGAAGCTTCGGCCTTCCCTGTCGCCCCTTACCGAAGAGCTTATCGACCGCCTCCTGGCGCGCGATCCCGATCACCGTCCCTCCTCTGCCAAGGAGATCCTGGAATCGCTTAACCACTGCATTAACTCCTATCTGTCGTTCGGGACCTCCCGGAAGGTCGCGGTCCCCTTCTCCTTCAAGCGCTATTTCGCCTCCATCGCCCTCGCACTCTCGGTCGCGGCGCTTGGCCTGTCGTCGGTTGCGTTCCTCCGAACTCTATCCGTGCAGCGGTCTACGCCGAAATTCAACGAGGCCGCCTCCCTCCCGTTTCTTGAAAAAGGCAAGGCCGCAGAGCGCCGCGAGCACTGGAACGAGGCGGTTTCCGCCTACCGGCTTGTCCCGTCATTCGAAAAGGGAGGCCTGGCAAACGAGTACCTCGAAGCGCAGATCCGCATGGCGGCGATCATGATCAGGGATCAGGGCGATTACGGCAGGGCGCGAAAGACGCTTGAAGAGCTGAAGGGACGCTACTCGGACCCTGCCATCGATGCCTACCTCGGCCAGGCCTATTACGAGATGGGACTCTACGCCGATGCACAGGACCGGTTCGAAACCGCGCTCAAGGCAACGGTCGGGTTGGTCATTCCGCAGACCCCGGCATTCAAACGGGACATCCTGTATTACAGCGCCGCAACACTTGATAAACGCTATGTAACCGAATCGCACAACGAGGCACTGCTCATCGAGGCGATCAAGGCGTGGGATTACTTCCTCGAATTTTCCGGGTGCACCCCCCGCTCGGCCGACGATCAGTGCGCCTTTGCGGAGAAGCGGAGCGCGGAGTTGTCGAAATTGGCGAAGTCGGAATAGCGGTAATCAGGTATTTTTGTAAAAATGCCCACTATTGCCCTGCAAAATCTCGGGTGCAGCAAAAACACGATCGACGGCGAACGGATACTCCATCGGTTCAGCGCTGCTGGCTACACGGTTATCGACCGGTTTTCAGAGGCCGACATCATCGTCGTCAATACCTGCGCCTTCATTCGCGAGGCCAAGGAGGAGGCCATCGAGGCCATCCTCGAATCGGCCGCCTGGAAAATAAACGGCCGCTGCCGCGAGCTCCTGGTCACCGGCTGCTTCTCGGAGCGCTACAAGAACGAGGCGGAAAAGCTCATCCCCGAGGTCGATGCCTGGGTAGGCGTTCACGAATGGGAGGACGTGCTTTCAAGGCGGCTCGGCGCGGAGAAGGTGCCGGGGTTCCGGCGCGAACTCACGCAGCCGATTGCCACCCAGTATCTGAAAATCGCGGAAGGCTGTTCTCACGGCTGCGCTTTCTGCGCCATTCCGAACATCCGCGGTCCCTACCGATCGCGCCCGCAGACCGAAATCATCGACGAGGCGCACTGGCTCCAGGAGCAGGGCGTGCGGGAACTGATCCTCGTGGCCCAGGATACTTCGTTTTATGGTAAAGACCGGAAGGGTGGCGGGACGCTCGCCGACCTCATCGAGGCGCTCCTGGCCGCAACGGAATTTCCCTGGATCCGCCTCATGTACCTGCATCCGAACTATGTGGACGACCGCCTGATCGGGCTTTTCGCATCGGAAAAGAGGCTCTGCCCCTACTTCGACATGCCGCTGCAGCACGCCGCCGACCCGGTGCTTGCCGCAATGGGCCGGTTGCCGCTCTCAGAAGGCATCCGGGAGCGGATCGGCAGAATTCGCGCAGCGGTTCCTGAAGCGGCCATCAGGAGTTCGATGATTATAGGATTTCCCGGGGAGACGGCGCACCATTTCAGGGAGCTCGAACGATTTGTCGAGGAGGTCCGGTTCGACCGGCTCGGCGTATTTCCCTTTTCTCCCGAAGAGGGAACCAGGGCTTTTTCCCTTACCGGAAGGCCGCGTTCCCCGACCGTCATGCGCCGCTGCGAAACGATCATGGCCATCCAGCGCGAAATCAGCCGGGAAAAACTTGCCGGGCGCGTGGGATCGCAGATGGCGGTGCTTGTCGAAGGCGCTTCGCAGGACCCCGCGTTTCCTTTTCGAGGCCGCACGCGGTTCGATGCGCCGGAGGTTGACGGGACGGTATTTATCGCCGGAAACGGTTGCAATGCCGGTTCGTATGCGAGTGTTCGTATAGTCAAGGCGAGCGACCATGACCTGTTTGGCGAATTGATCGGATAGAGAGTTTACACATCACCTTGCAAGGAGCCTGTGTGTCTTATGCCGACTTATGAGTATGAGTGCAAAAAATGCGGGTTGCTATTTGAAGAGTACCAGAGCATTACCGCTCCTCCCCTGACAACCTGCAAAAAGGAGGGGTGCGGCGGCGAGGTGCGGCGGCTGATCTCCAGCGGCGGCGGATTCATCTTCAAGGGGAGCGGGTTTTACCAGACCGACTACCGTTCCGAATCGTATACCAAGGCGGCCAAGTCGGCCGGAGAGTCGCCATCGACCCCTGCGGTTGCGCCCGCAGCAACCCCCGCAGCTCCGTCGGCCAAACCGTCGGAGAGCGGGTCATCCGCAGCCTCCTCCGGAGCTAAAACGTAATTCCCGGTTATTACCGGGGTCTTCCAGACGAAAGCAGGACCGATGTTCATCGACGAAGCGATTATACAGGTCAAGGCAGGTGATGGCGGCAACGGTTGCCATGCCTATGAACGGCAGCCGTTCAAACCAAAGGGCCGGCCCGACGGCGGAGACGGCGGCCGGGGCGGCCACATTTCCGTCATCGCCTCGACCCAGATTCACACGCTGCAGGATATGGCGTACCGGCAGCAGTTCAAGACCACCCGCGGCATGCACGGCAAGGGCTCCAACAAGACCGGCAAAAACGGCGAAGACATTGTCATCGAGGTTCCGGTGGGCACGTCGATCTATCATGAAGAAACCGGGGAGCTCATTGCCGATTGTATAGAACCGGGAGTCCCGATTCTCATCGCAAAAGGCGGCAGGGGCGGGAGGGGCAACCGGGCGCTTGCTTCGGCGAAGGACCGCAACCCTGAAAAAGCCGAGGAAGGCAAACCGGGGGAGGAAAAGAAGCTGCGGCTCACCCTCAAGGTGCTTGCGGACGTCGGCCTTGTCGGGAGGCCGAATGCCGGGAAATCAACGTTCCTGTCCCACATATCGCATGCCCGGCCGAAAATTGCGGACTATCCCTTTACGACCACCGCGCCGAACCTCGGCATTGTCCAGGGCATAAACGGCAGGGGTTCGTTTGTCGTGGCCGATATTCCGGGCCTCATCGAAGGAAGTAATACGGGCAAGGGGCTCGGGATCCGTTTTCTGCGCCATATCGAGCGGACCAGGGTACTCGCCATCCTGGTCGACGGCACTTCGGCCAACCCTGAGGAAGATGCCGCGATGCTGCTGCACGAACTGTCGCTCTACAGCGAACTGCTTGCGCAGAAGCCGCGCTGCATGATTCTTACCAAAAGCGATCTTTTTCCGGCCGACGCTCCGCCGGCGGTTCCCGAAGGGTGGCTCTCCATGTCGGCCGCGACAGGAGATAACGTTGACGGCGTCGTTGCGAGCCTGCGGAAAATGGTCACTGAGGCGCGGGAATTTGCCGAATAATAAAAGCTTTACGGCGCATTACATACTACCCGGAATCCCACATTGAAGCTCTGGTAGACCGGGGAGCTGACTCCGCGATACCCGGCGCAGAGCGTGAATGCCCCGTCGGGAACCCATGATCCTCCGCGCACGATGCGGTTATTCCCGGTTGCAGGACCGGTGGGGTCGGTCTGGCTTACGCTGCTGTAACTCCCCTGCCAGTCGTGGCACCACTCCCACACGTTGCCGGCCATGTCGTATAAGGTGTCGGCGTTAGGCTTCTTGGATGCTACCGGCTGCGTCCCGTTCGGTGAGTTTACAGTCCATACTGCGTTGGAGTCAATTGCCAGCGTATCGGCGGTTGAATCCGGCGGATAGTTCCTGCCCCAGTAGTAATCGGTCGTGCCGCCCGCGCGATACGCAAACTCATACTCGGCCTCGGTCGGCAGCCGGTACCCGCTTTTAGTGAAATCGGCAACCAGATTGCCGAGGCCGGTACATCCGCTGCCCGGAACTCCGGATATGGACGTATAGGAATAAACAGGAACCTTGCCGTCCCGCATGCTTCGTGCGTTGCAGTAGAGCACGGCATCGTACCAGGTGACCTGTTCGACCGGATTCTGCAGAGCTCCGGCGAAACCTGCCGGATCGACGCCCATGAGCGACAGGTACGCTGCCTGAGTCACCGGCGCGGTGTCGATGTAGAAGGGCGACAGGGTAACCTGGTGAACGGGAGTATCGGCCAGATCCGCTTCGCCCATCGTAAAGGCGCCACCGGCAAGCCGCCGCATCCCGGAAAAGGTGGTTACCGCCATGGTGGTGAATTGCCATGCTCCCGACCAGGGACCGTTGCCCGCGCTGTTCCCGCCCCGGGCCCGCCAATAATAACTCGAATCGAGCGAGAACCCGCTTATGATTGCCGATATTATTGTAGAATCGCCGGTCACCGTCGAATCTGCACCGAGTATCGCGGTAAACCCGCTGTCTTTTGCAAACTGCACTTCGTACGATGCTGCGTTGGTTACCCTGGTCCAGCTCAGGGTCAGGGTAAGATACTGGCCGCTTGCGCCGTTTGAAGGCGACTCCAGCACCGGAGCGGACGCTGGAGCCGATGTCGGCACCGAGGTTACCTTCGAGCTGTTGGAGCAGTGGGACAACAGCAGCGGAAGGACGATGGCGCACAAGGCAAATTTCCGGTAAAACATACGTTCTCCCAAATTGCGGATACCTCGGCAATGTTGACTCAAGGTAATAAGAAGGAGCCGGTCACTTCCCCGACATTGACCGCCTACCGCGCGCCGCACGCTACCCTGAAGCCGATGTTGAACATCGCGCCATGGGGACCCTGGCAGAGGCGAAAAGCGGAGCACAGGAAGCGCGTATCGTCGACGTACCAGGCCCCCCCCCGCAGGATGCGGGCGTTGCCCGTCGCCGGCCCGGTCGGGTTGGTCTGCCCGGTATCGTTGTAGTTACCCTGCCAGTCGTTGCACCACTCCCAGAGATTCCCGCTCATATCGTAGAGCCCAAGGGCATTGGGCTTCCTCATCGCTACCGGCCGCGTCCCGCTGATTCCTGTCACCTGCGTATCGCTGACGCTTACCGAATCGCTGACCTTTACCGTATCGCTGATGCCGTTGATCGTTAAAACGCTGTCTTTCGTGATGAGGGTGTCTTTCGTGGTGATGCCGATCGAATCGTAAATCCAGACCGCATTGCTGTCAAGAGCCTGGGTATCGGCAAACCCGGCCTGGGGATAGTTCCTGCCCCAATAATAGTTGGTAGTGGTCCCGGCGCGGCAGGCGTATTCGTATTCGGCCTCGGTCGGAAGACGGTAGCCGTTCTTAGTATAGTCAATGAACACCGTCGAATCCATGACTCCATGGGCATAAACATAGACGGTATCCTTTCCTGCCAGTTTGCTCAGCGCATTGCAGAACAGTGCGGCGTTGTACCAGGATACCTGCTCCACCGGCCAGCTGCTGCCGGAATCGAAGAAGGAGGGGTTGGTGCCCATGACGGAAAGGTACTGCGCCTGGGTTACGAGCGTCCGGGAGATGGCAAATGCACCGATTGTCACCTTATGCACCGGGATGGGGCTGAGAACGACATTGGAATCGAGAGCGGAATCGGCATCGCCCATGGCAAAGGTCCCGGCCGGGATGCTTATGGTATCGATGACCGGCAGGGTGGCGATAAAAGGTTTCATCGGGCCGCTATTACTATTGCAGCTGGATATAATGAAGCTAATTATTACTGGAATGCAAAGAATCAGGACTCTTCTCAAAATTCAAGGCCTCAGTTGAAGTTGCGGATTCTATGGGATAAAATACTCAATCACCGGGATTGCACTTGGAATGAATTTAAAATCAAAGTCAACTGCTGGGCGTTCCGGGGGGCACCCTGAAGGGTGCCCTCCGGCGCGCCTCCGCCGGGCTCTCGGCAAAGCCGAGCCGGTGTTTGAAGCCCTGCGGCTTCGCCTGGGTCTTCAAATACTGCCGGGGTCACTTCGTTTACCCCGGCACCCTATGTCCTCGCTAACGCAACGTCAAAACCGCCTCACCCCCAGCCCCTCTCCACAAGTGGAGAGGGGAGGACGCCGTATCGGCGGCCGGGGTGAGGCGACCTCGGAGTGAGGACAAATTCCGATTTCGAAATTATCAACGGGTTCAACATGTTGAACACCTGCAGATTTACATAAATCTTTCATGTGTTTTCTACCTAATGTGAGCGTTGCGGGAGTGGGCGAGCGTTTGCCAAAGGCAAACATCGCCGCCCACTTCCGCAGAGGGGGCAGCGGAGGACACCGCAGCCCGCGGTTTTTGCGGGCGAGGAGGCCGCAGCGAGGGGGAGACTTCCCCCCTTAAATCTTTTATCATTTGACCTTGACTTTGCATTTGCATTTGCATTTATTAAATTCATTACCAATCATATTTCGCCGCAACCGGGAATCTTCTCCCTATTCCGAACGCCTTGGGAGTGACTTTCAGCCCCGGCGCCGCCTGCCGCCGCTTGTACTCGCTTCTCGCAACGGTTTCGCCCACCCACCGGGCGGTCTCCCGGTCGAACCCCCCGGCGACAAGGTCGGCGAGCAACTTGTTCTCCTCCACGATGTCGTGCAGGATGGCATCCAGCACCGGGTAGGGCGGCAGGGTGTCCTGGTCGGTCTGGTCGGGCCTGAGCTCTGCCGAGGGTGGCTTGACAAGCGTCGACTCGGGAATGAGATCCGCTCCGGCCTCGCTGTTGATGAACCGGGCAAGCGTGTAAACCATGCCCTTCGGGAGGTCCGCGATGACGCTCAATCCGCCGCTCATATCGCCGTAGAGCGTGCAATACCCCACCGCGAGTTCGCTCTTGTTGCCGGTCGTCAGCAGCAGGCAGGAAAACTTGTTCGAGAGCGCCATGAGCAGCGTTCCGCGGATGCGTGCCTGAAGGTTTTCTTCCGCGAGTCCCGGTGCGGTTCCGGCAAAGAGAGGTGCCAGTGCTTCCAGAAAAGCCTTAAACATCGGTTCGACCGGGATGACCGAAAAGCGTATGCCGAGGTGTTCCGCAAGGATTCGCGCGTCGGCGACGCTGCCCTCCGAGGAGTACCGCGACGGCATGGCCACGCCCCATACGCTCTCCCTGCCGAGCGCCTGCACCGCCAGCGCGGCGGTCAGCGATGAATCGATGCCGCCCGACAGCCCGATAATGACCTTCGAAAAACCGCATTTACGGGTGTAATCCCGGATCCCGAGCAGCAGCGCATCCCGTACCGCAGCGGCGGTATCGAAATCCGGGAGTGCCAGCACGGGACCCGGCGCATGCGTATCGATCGTCGCAATCGCCTCGGTAAAGGCAGGCAGCATGGCGCGCAGATCGCCGGAACCGTCGAAAACCATGCTGTTCCCATCGAAAATGAGTTCGTCGTTGCCGCCGATCTGGTTGACATAAACAAACGGGATGTGATGCCGCAGTGCATGGCTCCGGCATAGGGAGGCGCGGAGATTCTCCTTGTCCATATGGAAGGGCGAAGCGGCGATGTTGATGAGGATGGTCGCTCCCCGGTTCGCCAGCTCGCCCACCGGATCGCGCTCGTAAAGGCGATTCGTCCAGAGCAATTCATGGTTCCAGGCATCCTCGCAGATACTTATACCGAGGATTTCATCCTTGAACTTGTAAACTGCAACTTCACGGCCCGGATCGAAGTAGCGTGTTTCATCGAACACATCGTACGTCGGGAGCAGGCTCTTGGGCTGGAAAAAAACCATTTTGCCGGCTTCAATGAGAACCGCGGCGTTATAAAGCTGTTTTCCATGCTGTAAATCGTTCGGCAGGGCGGTCCCGCAAAGAAGCGCGGTCCCCGGCCGGGCGGCGGTAACCTCGGCAATCCTCGCCAGCGCTTCGTTCCCCTGCCGGATAAACCAGCGCTGGTCGAGTAAATCGCGGGGCGGATAGCCCTGGAGAAAGAGCTCAGGGAAAACAACCAGGTCGGCACCCCCGGCAGCTGACCTCTCAAGAATTTCGCAGCACCGGCTTGTATTCCCGAAGACATCCCCGACAAGGGGATTACATTGGCACAGAGTAATTTTCATGGTGCGGATTCCGATGCGGGTGAGAGATTGAGCCGAAATCCCGGATCAAAACGCCAGGTCCGGCAGGATAAAAATAGGCTTCACAGGATTGAAGGTGCAAGTTCGTCGAATGCCGCCACTATGAAATCCATGGACAATATCACCGTATTGCTTGAATCTGCCATCGCTGAAAATCGACTGCCGGTAACCCTCGCCGCGGTTTCAGGTCCGCTCTCCGCTTTCTATGGCGCCGGTACTGCTTTTCGTAATGCTCTGTACAACCGGTTTCCCGCACTTTCGCATGCCGCCCTGCGGCCGGTCATAAGTATCGGTGGCATCAGGGCCGGGGGGACCGGCAAGACACCCGTTGCGGCGATGATCGGCGCCTATCTTGCTTCAAAGGAAATCGGAGTCGCCTACCTGTCGCGAGGCTATCGCCGTGAGGACTCCGCCTGCCGAATTGTTGCACCCGGCGAATCGGTACCCTGGAGGGCCATCGGCGATGAACCCGCCCTTCTTCATTCCCGGCTTCCGCAGAGCTGGCTCGGCATAGGTCCGGACAGGAGTAAGGCCGCAGCACGCCTCGCTCCGCTCCTGCCTCCCCGTTCGGTATTTGTGCTGGACGACGGTTTCCAGCATCGGGCGCTCAGGCGGGACCTTGACATTGTCTGCCTTGATGAATCCTTTTCAACCGATCGCCTGATACCAGCCGGATTTCTCCGAGAGCCGCTCTCGTCACTCTCCCGTGCAGGGATTGCACTCATTATCGGGCCTCCTGAGCATGCCGAAGCCTTGATGCATCGGAAAAGCCTTCTTGCAGCGCGCTTTCCCGGCCTTTTCGTCGCGGTCATGTACCAGGAACCCGGTTGCTGGGTCAACGCCCTGGACGGCAGGCGCAGCACTGTGCCGCCCCCGAAAAATCCTGTGCTTGTCTGCGGCATTGCCCGACCGGGCCGTTTCACCGACATGGTCCGCAAAGCCGGCATCGTTCCCTCAGCTACGCTCATTTTTGGCGATCACCACCCTTACGAACCGGACAATTTCAGGAATTACCGGGAGGTTCTGCCCAACGGAATAATTACTACCGAAAAGGATGCAGTGCGGCTGCGATCAATGGATGTGGTTCAACTTGAAAAAATGTGGTATCTTACGATAGAGATGCGTTTTGCAGATTCTGCGGATGAAATCGAATGCAACTCCTTGATTGATAGGGTTATTCGCTGATATTTCGCAGATGCCCTCAATGAGGTAACTGCCGGAGCGGAAGCCCGTTGCAAAGGCAGGCAGGGTCTTAAAACAAGATTTCTTTACCATGAAAAACAAAAACACCGGAATCTTTCCGCTGGTCGCCATTCTCCTGATATTTTCCTCTGTTCTCGCGGATAAGGTCGGAGAAATTGAAATTACCGCCCCCATAATCAAACTGCACACTCTGCCCTCGGCGGAATCAGAATCGGATATCCGAGGATTTGCATTCAAGGGCCAGCATTACTCATTCGATATGAAGAGCGGCGCGTTCTACCGGGTCTGGCTGCGGGATTCCATCGTATGGGTTGATTCGGCAGCCGTCAAGGTTCTTGTCGTTTATAAGCCCGTTCCTGACCAGGCACCTGCCATTTCCCCGCAGGTGCCGGTTGTTGCGCAGAAATCGGTAGTGACAATGCCGAGCCAGGCAACCACCAGTGCCGTCAGCGGAAGTGCCGAACGGGTTGTCGCTCCGGCGCCGCAGCTGGCGATCAACAAAGCGCCGGTGCAGGGCGGGTCGGCTACTTCCTCCCAGCAAAATTCACCGACTGCAACCGGTAATGCTGCCTCCGGTAATCAATCGGGCAGTGCAGCGCAACCGTCTGCGCCGGGGACGGCTATAGCCTACACCGGAAAAGCGGCAGTGCCTGCACAGAAAAACGGGGCGAAAATGTCGGCCGGTCTTGCCTCGGCGGCCAGTGCAACGACAAAATCCTCGCAGGGACCGGGTGCGGCTCTGCAGACCCATCCGACGGGTACCGGTGTTGTGGCGGCGGCTGCAGGAACTTCCACCTCCCCTGTTTCAAGGGGGACCATCGATCCGCTTCACCCCACTGCTGCAGGGACCCCGGTTGCCGCCCAGGCTTCCGCTTCGCCGTATGCCCGACCGCTTGCTCCGGGAACGGAGGGTGCTCTTGAAATGCATGCGACCGCTGCCGCTCCGCTTGCATCGGCACCGCAGGCCGGAGGTGTACCGGAGGCAGGCAATGCCTCGGCAATCAACGGTTCGAAGAGCACGACCCCCGAAGAGGTTGAAGCCGCCCTTATCCGGAACGGCGGCAGGGCGATAGCACCCCTGAAGAAACGAACCTGGTTTTCCCAATTTTCAAATTTCGGTAAGGTAAAATCCGGCAGGGACATAGCTTTTTTCCAGGTCAACGGCGGCCGGAGCCTGGTATACTCCCTGGCAAGCATCGATGCCGGCATTCTCATGACCGCCGAACGCGGTGATTTTTTTCCTCTTCTCGAAGAGCGGGCAAGCTGGTGCAAAGTTGCCCTGAAGGACACCGCCGGGTGGATAGAACGTGACAAAGGCATCGTTGTGAATACGCCCTCCTCCGGGATGGGCGATGAGTGGACCTTCATCGTCATTGTGCTCGCTTCGCTCATGGTGATGGCGGCGCTGCTGCTGTTCCTGCGCTACAGGGCGCGCGCGCGCAAACGCGCGGCTGAAAAGAAAATCGGGGAAGATTCGGCACTCGAAGGCGATATTGCAGAAAGCAACCTTCCCGAAATTCTCCAGTTCATCGAAATCGGCAAGAAGACCGGCTGTCTTCAGCTTGAAGATGGCGGCCCCCTCGGTATCATTTATTTCAAGGGCGGCCGCATCATCCATGCCGCTGCCATCGACAACCATGCCGGCCGTGATGCCGTGAACTTCATTCTCGGTTTGCAGCAGGGAAGCTTCCGGTTCCTCCTCGATAAGCACCCGAAGGTCCGCGATCTTGACCTTTCAACTATCGAAGTGCTCATGGAGTGGACGAAAACCAACGATGAAGCTCATCGGAATTGACTACGGTCGCCGGAGGATAGGGTGCGCAATTACCGATGACTCCGGCACCCAGGTTCGGGGACTCCCGACCATCGACCGGAAAAAGTACCCGCAAACGCTTCTGCCGATATTGGAAATCGTTGCCCGGGAACGCCCCGATGCCATCGTGGTCGGTCTTCCGCTTGACGTCGATGACGGCGAAACCCTGATGTCGGCCGAAGTACGGGCCTTTGCCGAGGGTCTCCGGAAAAAAGCCGCCCTTCCCCTGTACTACATTGACGAAAGTATGTCCTCACGGGAAGCAGCCTCGCTCCTGCGGTTCCGCAAGAGAAAAGACCGGCGCAACAAAGAGGCGGTGGACCGCATCGCCGCCTGCATCATCCTTGAAAATTTCCTGCGCGAATCCCCGCCTGGAGCGCTCTCGCCTCCTGCCGGTGAAGGGGCATAGTCTCTCATGGCAACCTTGTATCTCGTCTCGACGCCAATCGGCAACCTGGAAGATATCACGGCGCGCGCAGCACGGGTTCTTGCCGGGGTTCCGGTCATTCTTGCCGAAGACCGCCGGGTTTCGCGCACGCTCCTGCTCCACCTTAACATCGGCACTATCCCGGAAGTGTATCACGATTTCAACAAGGAACGGGTGACGCCCCGCCTCATTGACCGGTTGAAAAGCGGCACCGACATGGCGCTCATAACCGACGCCGGCACGCCGGGTATTGCCGACCCCGCTTACAACCTCGTGCGGGCGGCAATCGACGAAGGCATTCGCATCGAGCCGATCCCCGGCCCGGTCGCGTGCATTGCCGCGCTCTCGGCCAGCGGCCTTCCGACCGACCGTTTTGTATTTGAAAATTTCCTGCCGAACAAGGGTGCCGCGCGGCGGCGAGTGCTGGCTTCATTTACAGAAGAAAGAAGGACCGTGGTCTTTTACGAGTCGCCTCACCGGATTATAAAGGTAATGGAGGATATGGAGGCGATTTTCGGCGATGTATGGGTAGTCCTTGCCCGCGAGATGACCAAGATCCATGAGGAGTTCCTGCGCGGGTCGCCCCGGCAGATCCTCGATCACTTTGCCGCCCACCCTCCCCGCGGGGAGATGGTCGTGCTGTTCAACCCGCGGATACGGTGCGAACCCACTGAAGAGATCCCTGCCGGCACGGATAATGCCGGCAGGGTTATAGTCACTCCCAATTCGGCCTCACGATAGTTGGATCAGAAGTAAACGCTCACGGTCAGCCCACCGCCCGACGAAAAACCGAATGCCGACGTTGAGCCCTGCTTGACCACGGTGGTTCCGCCCTCGGTTTCGTCATACAGGGAAGTGAGCTGCCATCCCAGCTGGTATTCGGCCCCAAGACTTACGCCTCGTGCAATGAAGAATTCGACACCGGCCAGCGCAGCTACCCCGAATGTCAATCCCCCGTTGAATCCGAGCACCCCGTCGACACTATTATCAACCGTTGTCTGGGGGGTTCCGGAAGGTTCCGCCGCTTCAGCAGAGGTTGATGTCGTGCTGAACCGTACCTCGCCCCCGACATAGGGACTGATGCGGGTCTGGGTAAAATGATATTCCAGGCCTCCGGCAATGCCGAGCATGGTAGCCGATTCGGTTCCGTCGTTACCGGCGGCATCGGGAATGTCATAGGGAATGCTTTCACTCACCGTTGCAAACTGCAGCGCCGCGCGAATCGCAACAGCGTCGCTGACAAACATCTTGCCACCTATGCCGTTGGCGAAAAAAGTGCCGGCATTGAACCCGTTGAAATTGAACAGCAGGGCTTTCGATCCCGACATTATATAAGGTCCCGCTTCCTGGCCGAAAACCGTCGCACCCGGGACTGCAAGACACAGCACCATCGCTAAGAAACGTGCTTTCATGACGCACTCCTTTGAATGATGTTTGGTTTGGCTCCCTGCCGCACTGGTCAGAAAGCCCGGTAGCAAGCTCTTTTAAGCAACAAACATGCCGCCTGCCTGCAAATAAAACAAATCCGCTTTCATGCCCTGTCAAACAAGGGTTGCTACTTATCATTTATTCATAATGAGTTACGGACTATTTTCTTGATTACTTCCTGACCCTGAAGGTAATCGGATTTTCCAGAAAATATTGGGCTGGTTCCCCGCCAACCGGCCAGGGTGCCTCATAATACCCGATGTATCATGGTATTTGGTATATTGTACCTTTCTTCAAGCCGCTGCCCCCGAAACGCGAAAGCATTACCATAGTGAGCGCCTCGATCAGATTCCGTCTCGCCGTCATGATGTTCCTGCAATTCTTCATTGCCGGGGCATTCACCCCGGTTTTAAGCCTTTACCTCAGGGATGTGCTTCACTTTTCGGGAATGCAGGTGGGGATCATACTCTCGGTCACTGCCGGAGGATCGATTGCCGCGCCGCTCCTCGCTTCGTTTATTGCCGATCGCTTCATCCGGGCAGAGCGGCTCCTCGGGATCCTCCAGCTCGCCGGCGGGGCGCTCATGCTGGTCTTTGCCCTGGAGCGACGGTTCTGGCCGGTAGTGATACTTTACCTGGGCTATACAATAGTCACGGTGCCGACGTTTGCCCTGACCAACGCGATCATCTTTCATCATGCAACCGGGGCGCGGCATACCTTCGGGTCGATCCGCGTCTATGGAACGATAGGCTGGATCGCCGTCGCCTGGCTGTTCAGCTATTTCTGGGTTCGCTCCGGAGGCAACGGCATAGCCGCAAGCCGCTTACCCGATGCGCTCATCCTGGCCGCGATTACCTCCTTTGCACTGGGGATTTACTCCTTCATGCTCCCCTCATCCGGAGAGCGGCCCCGCGCCTCGGGACGGATGCCCATCCTGCCCTTCACGGTGCTTAAGAACCCTGCGGTCCTGCGCCTGTGCACCTTCATGTTCCTCCTGTCGTTCTTCTACCGGTTTTACTTCTTCGGCACCGCCCCCTTCCTGCATGCCATCGGCTTTGCCGACCGGAATATCATGCCGGCAATGAGCCTCGGCCAGGTTCCTGAGGTATTTGCCATGGGGCTGCTCGGATGGCTTCTCCTGCGGTACGGCATGCGGAAGATCATCGTGATCGGGATATTGCTCGACATTTTCCGCTATGTCACCGCGGCGCTGTCCGGTCCGCCGTGGCTCGTCCTCCTGGGCCTCTCGGTGCACGGCCTCTCCTATACCTTCATCTATGCCTCGGGCTCTATCTATCTCGACCGGTTCTGCGACGAGAAGACGCGCAGCGGCGTTCACCAGATATTCGCCATGATCACCTCGGGCCTTGGCAATTTTACCGGGTATCTTTTCTGCGGGTTTATAATGGATCTCTTTACCGGGCCGGGATCGCGGGTCAACTATCATCTCTTCTGGCTGACGCCTGCAGTGGGAATTGCGATTTTATTATGTGCGGTGCCGGTGTGGCTGAGAATTTCGAGGAAGGGGGATATGGATAAAGGTCCGGAGGGAGTTGAAATGATTGATGGGGAACCAATGTAAATGCCCTTGTAGCGGAACCATTTACAATGGTTCCCCCACCACAGGGTTCAATTATAAGCCCGGTTCCCCCACCAAAAGCCTTACCATTAAGAAGACTGATTAAAATCTATCCGGCAAGAATCTCCTGAAGTTCACCCCGCAGAAACTGAAAACCAATCCGATTCCCGCAGACAGCAAGATTGTTGTCACGACATCTCCAGTTCGGAGAAAGTAGTAGAAAAACGCCGCACGAACCGCAATGGGAAGGAGACTTAAGGCCTGGAACTTCACAAAAGCTCCCACCCAGCCGGATTTTGCAAGCGTTCGCTTCGAGGTGATGCTCACGCTGATCAGCACCACCAGCAAAAGCGCGGCCTCGATGCTCACCGCGTGGGCGATATTGAGTCCGGCAAAGGTTGTGAAGGGGGTAAACAGCGATAGCGTGAACAAGAGCGACAACTGAAGAAAAATGCCAAGCAACCCCTCCAGCGTGGATTTTACCGATATGGCAAGCCGGGAGGAGTTGTACTTCAGGATGCAGTAGAGCGCCCGGAACCCGTCCTTCATCCCGATCTTTTTTCCCTCGTGGTACGTCCGGCCGCGGTAGGAGATGCCGACCTCGTAGATCTTTATATCCTCGTTGCGTGCGCATTCTGCAAGCTTTGCCGTAAGCTCGGGCTCGAAGCCGAAGCGGTTCTCGCAGATGGTAACCCGCCGGGCTATCTCGCTCTTCATGACCTTGTAGCAGGTCTCCATATCGGTAAGGTTGAGATCCGAGAATGCGTTGGACATCACGGTCAAAAGGCGGTTGCCCATGCTGTGCCAGAAATACAGGACCCGGTGGCGCTGCCCGCCGATAAACCGCGATCCGTAAACCACTTCGGCGTCACCGTCGAGAATCGGCGCGAGGAGGGTTGGATACTCTTCAGGGTTATACTCGAGATCAGCATCCTGGATGATGATGACATCGCCGGTGCATTTCCCGAACCCGGTACGGAGCGCCGCCCCCTTGCCCTGATTTTTCTCATGGTGAACGATGGTAATTTCCGGATCGTCGATCTTCCCGAGGAGGGTACGGGTCCCGTCGCGGGAACAGTCGTCCACGATGACGATCTCCCGGGAGATGCCGGACCCGCCGAAGGGGGCTCGTTTTACGCGATCGATAATTTCGAGGAGCGTTTTTTCTTCATTATAAACCGGAATGACAATGGAAATTTTCATGGGTTCGGGCTTTTCTTCCGTTTCAGGCCGCTCAGGATTTCGGCGAGCCCGGTTTCATTCTTAATTGAAGCAAGGTACCGGTTATCAATTAACACCGCCATGGGATCTTTAATGCCAAGGCGGCCGAGAAGATCGAACTGCGCTGTCAGGAGTTCCCCGTGCCGCTCCCCTTCCCTGAAGAGCAAGTCCGCCGCGATTCCGGTCCCCTCCAGGTTCGGCGTCCAGTTCGAACTGCCGGGGTTCGCTGCATATCCCCGCAGGTACCGTACGGCTCGGTCGCGATGGAGCGAGTCCATGACCAGCCACCGCAACCCCTCCTCGCGCCGCAGCTTTTCTTCGATCGCCGGTGCCGGAGCGGCAGGGTCGGCATAAATAATCGGGAGAAACCGGGCCCGGCCGGAAAAAAGCGAATCGTCGAGCACCGTTTTCATCGCCGCAACCGCATCGGGAAAAAGAGGGTCGATAAAAAATATAATCGAACCGGGCGTTTGAGCGCGATCAGGAAAATAGTTTTTCGGCGTGATGCCGTCCCGGAAAGAAAACCCGTCGCCGCGCTTTTCGAGCCCGCTTTCGATCCGGGCAAAGTTGAAAGCCGCAGCCGCTCCCCGGCCGAAGAGGTAAAACGGCAGGGCCGGTGGAGCATAGGTTTTGACAATCTTCCGTCCCTCGGCGGAGCTCAGGCGAATAATCCGGATGGTTGCATTGGGAAACAGGTCGGCGGTGGTCGCAACGACCGAGCTTTCCGGATGGTCAAATGTGGAGTCGGCGATGAGCGCGGTAAAAGTAAAGGGAGCATCCTGCCTGAACTCGCATTTCCCCGATTGCAGGCACTGCCCGATTGCCCCCGGTTTCCGGCAATCGTCGTCCTCGAAGCACTCGGGCAGTGAATCGCAGCGCGGGCCCTTTTCGGCGGATTCCGCGCACCGGTCTTTCGCCAGGCGCCCGGCACTGATTGCTTTTGTCGAGGGAACATTGTCGATGTAAAGCGTCGGCGAAGCCGCTACCCCGAGCCGCGTCGATCGCAGGTAGTGGCCGGCGAGGGCCGCATGGCCCCGCTCCTTTACCCATTTGTCCAAAGCGGCGGAATCGAGGCCAAGCGCTGCAACCACGGACCCGGTAGTCGCCTGCGGAGAGCTCCGCCCGGCCAGGAACTCAAGCCATTTCCCGGGGTAAAGCGCCTGCACGGCAAGCCAGGTCATCTCGTCACGGACTTCATCGGGGCCATGGAGCGAGGCGAGCGAGTCGTTGCCCGCATTGCCGATGAACCAGATGTTCCACTCGACTTCCGGAAACTTCCTGACGAAGCCGACAAATTCGCGCAGGGCGGTGCACCCATAGGGACACTCTCCCATGATATACAGATCGTACACCTCTTGCTTCTTCGCGGCGGCAGTATCGGCAAGAATGGCCCCGATGGCCGGGTCGCTGCCGCATTGCGGGCCGATATCAAGCCAGGTGCTTTTAAGAAGCACACCGGGACGGCCGGCTTTTGAAAATTGCACCGCAGCGATGGAGAGCTTCTTCCCCTCATATCCGAATTCCATGATCAGGGTGCGACCATGGCGCGTTACCGCGTCCCGGGTAGATTTCCGATGCCCGTTGACGATGATATCCGCATCGGGAAAGGAATCGGCAAGCCGCAGGGTCGCCTCCTCACCCAGATGGGAGAGAATGATCCGGTAATCGGCGGTGCCCGCCATCTCCCTCCAGATTCTGCGCAAGGAACCCACGGGCGGCAGGATGGCGCACGACTCGTCGCGGGGGAAAAGCTTCTCCTCGGTGACAACCCCGGTAACGGCAAAGCGTATGCCGTGCCTGACGATCACCCGCCAGGCAGGAAATGGTTTTCCGGCTCCGGGCACGCTGTTCGCGGAGACAAGCGGCAGATCCGCTGCCGCAGCAGCATCCGCGAGCCACCTTGCACCGTACTGCAGATCATCGTCGCCGGGCGTCACCGCATCGTAGTGCATGGCTCCCATGGCCCGGATCGTTATCGCGGTTTTCACCGAGTCGGCCGAGCGACCGGCGGTATAGTCGTCATAGATGCCGCCGCCGGCAAAGCCGCCTGCGTCAAGGAGCAAAAGGCTGCCGCTGTCGCCAAGCGAGCGGATTGCCGCACTGCGCTCGGCCAGCCCGCCGCCGGGGTTGTTCGGGCAATCGCAGGGTTTGAGCATCCCGTGCGTCTCTCCCGAGACAACGACGGTGATGGTCGCGGTATCTGAAGCTGCGGCAGCTTCAATTCGTACTAAGAAGAGAAGCGTTGGAAGAAGGGCGAAGACAATGACAGTTTTGTACACTTAAATAAAATACGAGGTTTGCGTCATATTTCGCGACCGCAAGATCTGACATGAGCCGGAGTCCAAAAGAAGAAGAAATTTCAAATTCTTCTGGATGGCTGAGCCGGGTCACCCGCACGAGGTGGGAGTGCTTCATAATAGGCACCCTGCGGCGGGGACCCACAAGCCTCTGCGAAAAGAACATGAAGTAGATATAAGCGTATATGAGCTGAAGCGTAATTTCGGGAATGATGTTGAGATATTTATATGTTCGCATAAATGGTTTTGATTTGCCGGTTCTTCTTGTCCAATGTGTTTTCTACCCAAATAGAGGGCGTTGCGGGAGGGGGAGGGCGTTTGCCAAAGGCAAACATCGCCTCCCCCTTCCGCTGGAAGGGGTGTGTCGGAGATGCGGCTTTGCGCGGCTCCGACCAGGGGGAACCGCCTTAGCGGTTCCCCCACCTGAGCGGTAACAGCATTCACTACTTCCTCTAATCTCCCCTTGCCGCGACTCCAATCTTCTTTATATTTTAATAAATTGCATTAGTGTTACCGGATTTGAAAATTCCGCCGCTTCAACCCATTCCCTCAACAGAGGAGCCTCTGCATGTCCATTAAAGTGTATCTGAACGAAGACGAGATCCCGCGCCAGTGGTACAACCTGGCCGCCGACCTTCCGAGTCCGCTCCTGCCGCCGCTCGGGCCCGATGGCAAGCCGGTTTCTCCCCAGGCGCTTGCAGCAGTATTTCCGATGCCCATCCTCGAACAGGAGATGAGCCAGAATCGCTGGATCGACATTCCGGATGAGATCATCCAGATCATGTACCGGTGGCGCCCGTCGCCCCTGCGTCGGGCGGTCTTTCTCGAAAAGGCGCTCGGCACACCGGCAAAGATTTTCTATAAGGACGAAAGCGTTTCCCCGGCCGGAAGCCATAAGCCGAACAGCGCGATCCCGCAAGCCTGGTACAACAAGCAGTTCGGTACAAAAACGCTGACCACCGAGACCGGAGCCGGACAGTGGGGAAGCGCTCTCGCCTTTGCCTGCTCGCTCCTCGGTCTTACCTGCAAGGTTTTCATGGTGCGCATCAGCTTCGACCAGAAGCCGTTCCGCAAGACCATGATGCAGGACCCGGGGCGCGACCTGCGTCGCCAGTCCGTCAACGGAAACCGCGGCCGGCCGCTCGTTTCTTGCAAAGGACCCCAGCACGCCGGGAAGCCTCGGCATCGCCATCAGCGAAGCGGTTGAGGCGGCGGTCAGCGATCCCACCGGGTCTACCAAATACGCACTCGGGAGCGTTCTGAACCATGTCCTGCTCCACCAGACCATCATCGGGCTCGAAGCCAAGAAGCAGCTTGCCAAGATCGGCATCGCCAATCCGGATGTCGTCATCGGCTGCGCCGGCGGCGGCAGCAACTTCGGCGGCATTGCTTTCCCCTTTGTATCCGAAAAAATCAACGGTGCAAAGATCGATATCATTCCGGTCGAGCCGTCGTCGTGTCCGTCAATGACCCGCGGCAAGTTTGCCTACGACTTCGGCGACAGCGCCGGTATGACGCCGCTCCTGGCCATGCACACGCTTGGCCACAACTTCCTGCCCTCCCCCATTCATGCCGGCGGACTTCGCTACCACGGCATGGCGCCGCTGGTCAGCCAGGCGGTCGTCGAGGGTCTCGTTACCCCGCGCGCCGTTGCGCAGCTCGAATGTTACCGGGCTGCCCTGCAATGGGCCCGCACCGAAGGATTTATCGTGGCACCCGAAACCAGCCATGCGGTTGCGGTAACGATCCAGGAAGCGCTGAAGGCCAAGGAGGAGGGTAAGGAAAAGGTCATTCTCATGAACCTCAGCGGGCACGGGCTCATGGACCTGCTCGGCTATCAGAAGTACCTTGCCGGGGAGCTTTCCGATTTTGCGCTTCCGCAGAAGGAAATTGAAACAGCGGAAGCGGAGCTTGCGGCTTTCCCG
This sequence comes from uncultured Fibrobacterota bacterium, assembly GCA_963803935.1. Lineage (GTDB taxonomy): Bacteria > Fibrobacterota > Chitinivibrionia > Chitinivibrionales > Chitinispirillaceae > BOG-1184. The sequence goes on from CAWDOZ010000084.1 coordinate 26,972, forward strand.
CCGGCGCCGATGCACAAAAGCGGCAAATGGTAGAAAAAGAGGGGCGAAGCCGCCCCTCTGGTAAAAATTGGGGGGAGCGCACTGCTGCGCTCCCCATTATGCTTCAATGCGCCTACTCTTCTTCGTCAGTCTCCTCAGCGACATGCGGCTGCAAACGGTTAGTTTCGGCCGTATAGGATGCCGTGCAATCGGGTTTTGATTTGAGGTATTCGATTACTTCGGCGGTCTTCTGTTCATCAAGCACGACGCGCGTCTGCCGGGTAACCCGCCCATTGAAGTTCCAGGATTTCATAACGGCATCGGTGACGGCATAGGCATCCTCGATGGCGACGAACCGGCGCTCGGAGGCGCGCAGCGCAGGACAGTTCTGCTCATCGATGCAGGAGTAATCGGTGCCGTAACGGATGTGCAGTTTTTTTACATCCGCGGTTTTGGTGATGAGGTAATACCCGGTAATGAAGTACTTACCCCGAAAGTCGACCCTGGTGCCCGCATATTTGGTGAGAAACACCAGGTAGCGGAACTTCGACTTGATGAAAGCGTTCCGGATCTGGCTGCGCCCGCAGGCGTAGAGTCCGTAGGTCCCGGTTTCATAATGCGGATCCTGCACCACGGCGGAGGGAAACTCCTCCGGAACTTCCCGTATAGGAAGCTCGGAGATCGGATCGCTTCCATAAAACACCACCATGGCGCTCATGGAGGACCGGTAATCCTGCCACTGCGGAACTTCCGGCGAAACCTTCAAGAGTTCATCACCGCGCATACTGTTCTCCCTGTTTGTAGATTCCCTCAAAAAATCACCCGGGACGGCTTATTGCGTCGTGATAGTTTCAAGGGCTTCCGGTTACCATGTGTGCTGAAAAATATAAGCCCGTATTTCGTTAAAATACGGGCTTATAGGACTGCCTCTGTTTGCACCGTAAAATACTTCTCCACAATTGGCAAGGCAAGGGGTACGATTTCCGGACCGGACCATGAGGGCCTGCCCGTTCAATTCCGGTCAATGGATGAACATTGCATCGCCATAGCTGAAAAACCGGTATCGGTCGGCTATTGCTGCGGCATAGGCTGAAAGTACAAGCTCCCGTCCGGCAAATGCGGACACCAGCATGAGGAGCGTCGATTGCGGAAGATGAAAATTGGTAATGAGCCCATCCACGGTCCTGAATGCATAGGGAGGGAGAATTTTCAAACGGGTACGACCTGCGGCAGCGCGGAGGACACCATCCGCGGCTGCGCAGTGTTCGAGAACCCGGACAACGGTCGTACCGACGGCAATGACCCTGCCGCCCTCTTTCCGTGTCTTTACCACCGCTTCGGCGGTTTCAGCGGGAAGCAGGTAAGCCTCCTCATGCATGGGGTGTTCGGCGGGGTCGTCAACCTTTACCGGCAGGAAGGTGCCGGGCCCGACATGCAGGGTCAGGTATGCGCACCGGATACCCCGTGCACGGACCTCTTCCAGCATCTTCTTCGAAAAATGAAGCCCGGCCGTCGGGGCCGCGACGGCTCCGGTGTTGCGGGCGTAAACGGTCTGGTAGGCATCGCCGTCACCGCTGTGCACGGAGCGCCGGATGTAGGGCGGAAGCGGCATTTCGCCGCAGCGTTCGATGAGGTCCTCAAGCGTTGTAAAGCTTCCGCTCCCCAGGCGAACTACCCGTTCGCCATTATCCCCGATACCGGCAATTGTCAACTCCTGCGCGATGCCCTCGCTCTCGACCGCCACAGTGTCGCCCGGTCTGAGCCTGCGCCCCGGTTTCGCAAGCGTTTTCCATGATAGAGCGTCAACCGGTTCGATGAAAAGCAGCTCGACCTTGCCGCCGCCCGGCCTGCGACAGCGAAGCCTCGCAGGCAGCACCCGGGTATCGTTCAGGACCAGCAGATCGCCGGCCTTAAGCAGGGTGGTGAGATCGGAAAAAACGCGATGCGCAATTGCGCCGGTGGCCCGGTCAAGGACCAGGAGCCGGCACGACTCGCGGTTTTCGACCGGCTCCTGGGCGATCAGCTCTTTTGGAAGGTAATAGTCAAAGTCAATGGTTCGCATGCGGAATAAGATTCGTGACTACTCTCTTTCCGGTTTCGGGGATTGTAACACCCACGGAAGTTTAGATACGTCAAAATAGAAATAGAGCTTTTTCATAGAGGGCATCAGCTGAATTTGAACCATATCGAAGATGCGTTTCTCTTCGCGGATTATGGTCTGATCCTGGACCTCCCAGGCCTTCCCCTTCTCGCCGAACATCCTGCTCAGGAAATATTGTTCGGCTTCGATACCCTCGCTCTGTCTGAGAGCGCCCCTGATAATAATGGAGCTGTCTTTCGATTCACCGTTCCCGCCGGAGTAATAAATTTCGGAGCCCGTGGAAGTGCGGAATTGTAACGGAAGAGTATGGCTCGCACACACGATAAGCAGTACCGCCGGGACCAGTGCCACAATTCGCCTGTTCATGCATTACCTCCGAAAAAGATGGAAAAAGGCTGTGTTTTAAAAAATAGTTGCAGTCGCGAACCATTACAAATCCGACCCCGGAGCCCGATTATTTTTGTTTTGCCTTATAATGCGCAATAAATTATCTTTTCTTCGTTATCGGATGTCCGTGTGACATCTACATCTTTCATTTTTCAGAAGAGGTTTGCTGTATGCCAACAGGTGTTGTCAAGTGGTTCAATGAAGCCAAAGGGTACGGGTTCATTTCACCGGATGACGGGTCCCGTGATGTCTTCGTCCATTTTTCTGCTATCCAGTCCTCTGGATTCAGGAAGCTGGAGGAAGGTCAGAAAGTGCAATTCGAAGTAGTTGACGGCGCAAAAGGTCCGAATGCTCAGAATGTGACGCCATTGTAAATTCTTCGATTATTCGCACGAACCGGGCCTGTGACCACTTCGCAGGCCTTTTTTATTGCCCCCTTTGCACCCGTGCCGGACTCTTCCAGCATAATCACCCGACGCCCGGAACGCCGCAGTTATTGTTCCATAATGCGACAAAATTACCGCAAGGCAATGTGCGGCCGGATCAGATTCCTATTTTCCACAGTGTTTGCCCGATCGCGTTTATCAAGCCAACGAGCGTGGGGTGGGATACTTCAAACTGCCGTGCGGAAAGTTTCATCGCGCTGACCGATAGTTCAAGAAGTTCGGAATTCTTTTCGGTACGCATGGCTTCGCGGACCGATGTTTCGGTGAAGGCGGCAATGCTGTGCGCGTCTTCGGCATGGGTCTTTGCAAGGGAGGCGACTTCGCCCTTGAGTTCCGCAATAAGCGAAAGGAGCTCGGCCTTTTTTTCCGCGCTTATACCCTCGTTTGTCGCAAGGCGTTCCTCAATACGGGTGATCGTTTCCTTTATGGTCGGGTTCGGCATTGCCATAAAATACACTCCTGCTTGAGAGAGGATGAATGAGAGGATACCCAGGTCTTCGCCCTGCTATCGCCGTACCAGCTTCTTGTACTTCACGCGCTGCGGCTGGTCCGCACTCGTGCCGAGACGGCGGTGGCGCGCCTCCTCGTAGTCGGCAAAGTTGCCCTCGTGCCATATCACGACACTGTCGCCCTCAAAGGCGAGGATGTGCGTGGCGATGCGGTCGAGAAACCACCGGTCATGGCTTACGACGACGACGCACCCTGAAAAATCGAGAATTGCCTGTTCGAGCGACTGCAGCGTTTCCACATCCAGGTCGTTGGTCGGTTCGTCGAGAAGGAGGACGTTGCTGCTCTGCTGCAGCAGCCTGGCAAGGTGCACCCGGTTGCGTTCACCCCCGGAGAGCTCACCAACGAGGCGCTGCTGGTCCTGTCCCGAAAAATTGAACTTGCCGACATAGGCGCGGGAGTTGAGCGTCAGCTTCCCGAGCTCGATGGTATCGGCGCCCCCGGTGATCTCCTCGAAAACGGTTTTTGAATTGTCAAGAGCATCGCGGGTCTGGTCGACATAGCTCAGGTCGACCGTTTCACCCACCGTCAATTTTCCGCCGTCGGGCAGCTCCTGGCCCGTGATGAGCCGCAGAAGCGTGGTCTTGCCGGTGCCGTTGCCGCCGATGACCCCCACGATTCCCGCCCGGGGCAGGTTGAAATCAAGGTTCTCAAATAAAATTTTGTCCCCATAGGCCTTGGTGAGATTCTCGGCCCTGATCACCACGTCGCCCAGCCGCTTTCCCTCAGGGATGATAATGCTGGCGGTCGTGATCCTGTCGGCGGTTTCGAGATTCCTCAGCTCCTCGTAGGCGTTGAGGCGCGCCTTGCCTTTTGCCTGCCGTGCCTTCTGCGAGGTGTGGACCCATTCGAGCTCCTTCTTCAGGCGGCGCTGGCGGATCGACTCCTCCTTTTCCTCCTGTGCGAGGCGGTTCATCTTCTGATCGAGCCAGGAGCTGTAATTCCCTTTCCAGGGAATTCCCCGGCTGCGGTCGATTTCGAGGATCCACTCCACAACCGTATCGAGAAAGTAACGATCGTGCGTCACCAGGATCACGGACCCGGCATATTCGCGCAGATGGCGTTCGAGCCAGGCGACCGATTCCGCATCGAGGTGGTTGGTAGGCTCGTCAAGCAGGAGAAGGTCGGGTTTTTCGAGCAAAAGTTTGCAGAGTGCAACGCGGCGACGTTCGCCTCCGGAAAGCCCGGCGGTCGGGGAATCGCCCGGCGGACAGCGCAGGGCGTCCATGGCGATTTCGAGGTGCCGGTCGAGGTCCCAGGCATCGATGGCGTCGATCCGGTCCTGCAGCTTAGACTGTCGGTCAAGGAGCTTTTCCATCTCGGCATCGGACATGGTCTCGCCGAATTTCGCCGAAACCTCTTCAAATTCGTCAAGAAGTTTGCGCGTGCTCGCCACCGCGAGCTCCACGTTGCCCCGGACGTCAAGCGTGTCGTCCAGGCGCGGCTCCTGCGAAAGGTAGCCGACTGTGCGCCCCTGTTCGATCCAGGCTTCGCCCTCGAACTCGGTATCGATCCCAGCCATGATTTTCATGAGGGTGCTCTTACCGGATCCATTGGTGCCGATGATGCCGATCTTGGCACCATAGTAAAAGGACAGCGAGACATCCTTCAAAACGGTTTTCTGCGGAGGGTACACTTTATTGAGATGCGACATGTAATAAATAAATTTTTCAGCCATCGTGCGGTATCCCGGGTTTAAGGTGAAGGTGAAAATAGATCAGGGAACGGATTATTTCGAGACCGGCCGGGAGAGGAATCAAATCAAGATACCATATAAAATCGTCCCCGGATCGGGCAAACACCACCCGATCCGGGGACGCGCAAGGCTCAAAGCATCAAGGCCGGCACTATTACATCATACCGCCCATACCACCCATGCCGCCCATACCGCCCATGCCGCCCATTCCTCCCATACCGCCCATGCCCCCACCGGCCCCGCCGGCCGGAGCAGACTCATCTTTGGGGAGGTCGGATATGACGCACTCGGTGGTAAGGATCAGACCGGCAATACTCGCGGCGTTTTCGAGCGCCGAACGGGTCACCTTGGTGGGGTCGATAATGCCGCTCTGCAGCATATCCTCATACTCATTTGAGTAGGCGTTGAAGCCGTAGGGACCCGAATGCTTCTTCACTTCGTTGCAAACAACCGACGGTTCCATGCCGGCATTGGCCACGATCATGCGCAGGGGCTCTTCGATAGCGCGACGAATGATATCGGCTCCGGTTTTCTCATCACCGGTAATGGTCAAAGTGTCGAGCGCCTTTGCAGCACGGATAAGCGCGACACCGCCGCCGGGAACGATACCCTCTTCGACTGCCGCGCGGGTGGCGTGCAGAGCGTCTTCGACCCGGGCCTTTTTCTCCTTCATTTCGGTCTCGGTTGCCGCGCCGATGTTGATAACCGCAACGCCGCCGGCGAGCTTGGCGAGCCGTTCCTGCAGCTTTTCACGGTCGTAGTCCGACGTGGTATCGTCGATCTGCTTCCTTATCTGGTTGACACGCCCCTTGATATCGGCGGGCGATCCCGCACCCTCGATGATGGTCGTATTTTCCTTGTCGATGACAACCCGCTTTGCCCTGCCTAGCGAATCGACCGTCGTGTTCTCGAGCTTGAAACCCGCATCCTCGGAGATCACAATGCCGCCGGTAAGGACCGCGATATCGTCGAGCATGGCCTTGCGCCGGTCACCGAACCCCGGAGCCTTGACAGCAGCGACCTTGAGCGTTCCGCGAAGCTTGTTGACCACGAGCGTCGCCAGTGCTTCGCCCTCGACCTCTTCGGAAACGATGAGGAAATTCTTCCCCATCTGCGCGACCTTTTCCAGCAGCGGCAGCAGGTCCTTCATGGTGCTGATTTTCTTATCGTAAATGAGAATGAGCGGATCATCAAGGAGGCATTCCATGGTATCCGGGTTCGTGACGAAATAGGGAGAGATGTAGCCGCGATCGAACTGCATCCCCTCGACAACCTCAAGGGTCGTATCGATGCTCTTCGCTTCCTCGACGGTGATGACACCGTCCTTGCCTACCTTCTCCATGGCATCCGCGATGAGCGATCCGATCGTCGAATCGTTGTTCGCCGAAATGGCCGCAACCTGGGCGATCTCTTTTTTCCCGGCGATGGGCTTGGAATCCTTCTTGAGCTGTGCGATAATTGCCGCTACCGACTTGTCGATACCGCGCTTGAGGGCCATGGCATCGGCGCCCGCAGTCACATTCTTGATGCCGAGACGGGCGATGATCTGGGCCAGCACCGTCGCGGTGGTGGTTCCGTCACCTGCCACATCGGAGGTCTTTGACGCGACCTCCTTCACCATCTGGGCACCGAGATTCTCGAACTTGTCCTCGAGCTCGATCTCCTTGGCAACCGAAACACCATCCTTGGTGACCGTCGGCGACCCGTAGCTCTTATCAAGAACGACATTTCTTCCCCGGGGTCCGAGCGTAACGCGTACCGCATTGGCCATGATGTCCACCCCGCGCAGAAGCTTTTCCCGCGCCGTAACATCGAATGCCAGTTGTTTCCCTGCCATAATTTCAGTCTCCTGTTATATAGTTAAGGTATTCCATCTTACGAAAATTGCCGAATCCTGCGCAATCAAACCACTGCGAAGACATCGCTCTCGCGCATGATGGTGTACTCCTGCCCGTCGAAGGTAACCTCGGTACCGGCATATTTGCCATAAAGCACCGTATCACCAACCTTGAGCGTGAGCGGAATGATCTTCCCGGATTCGTCGAGCTTCCCGGGACCTGCGGCAACGACTTCGCCCTTCTGCGGCTTCTGCACGGCACTGTCCGGAATGAAGATGCCGCCTGATGTTTTGGTTTCGGCTTCGAGCGGCCGGATAATCACCCGGTCTGCCAATGGTTTAACGTTCATGACTCCTCCTTTTTGCTGGGTTCACCATAAAGTTTCCGGGGTTCCGTATACGCGCCAAACTGGGAGCAACGCGGGAAATCCCCGTAATATCGAGCGCTAAAAAATATTTCCGATAGGAAACGCGAGTCAAGTTTTTCTGCTCCGCCACCCGGACTCGCCATTATAATAATAGTAAAAACAGGCTATATCGATCCTATCCGTCCCGAAGCGCGGCGCTCAGGGGCCATAAAGCCAGGGATTGGAGCGCGCGACGCATCTCCCTGGTCCCCTCCGGCAGGTCATCCTCCGGCCTCCGTACCTTGTCCCCGGAGGCGAGATTTTACCTTAGCATTTCCGCTGCAACATATAGTATCATTTATAGTTAGAAAAAGATCTTGATTTTACTTTTCAAGGAATGTATTCTAAGTACGGGATATCATTTGGCGTTACTACCCCGTTGCAGTAGCTCCGGCAGGAGAGGAAGGGAGCCTGAATACTATGAAAAATATCACGAAAAAGGATCTGGTAGAGCAGATCGCCGACCGAACGGGCCTCACCCGCGTCGACACTAAAATTATCGTCGAGAGCTTCCTCGATTCGATCTCCCAGGCCCTGCAGGACGGAACAAATATTGAAATCCGTAAATTCGGCCGTTTCAAGACCAAGAAAAAGAATGCGCGCCGCGCGCGGAATCCGCGGACAAATCAGTACATCGATGTAGCATCAGGGTTTAAACCGGTTTTTGAGGCATCCAAGGAGTTGCGCAAAAGGATCAACGATGCCGTCGGACTCAAACCGATAGACCGGTCCCCTGCCGATCCCCTTTAGTTTTCAAGCGCTTCCGAACGTTTTGTCGCTGCGAATACCGCTTTTATCACTGCGTCCTTAACGCCATTACCCTCCAGAGCCATCATGCCGTGCGCCGTAGTTCCCCCCGGCGTCATTACTTTCTTTATCAGATCCGGCAGGCTGTCCTTCGACGTCGCCGCCATTTCCGCCGAGCCCAGCACCGTCTGCAGTGCGCACTCGCGTGCAGTGTCTGCAGGCAACCCGGCCATGATACCGGCTTCGATAAGCGACTCCATGAAATAAAAAACATAGGCGGGCCCGCTCCCCGATAGGCCGGTGACCGCATTCATCGATTTCTCCTGCACGGCCAGCGCCTTACCGCAGGCACCAAACACGGCGGCGACCAGCGCGGCATCTTCCGGCGTGGCATTTTCACTGAGCGCGTAGGCACTCATTCCCTTGCCGATCAGGGCGGGCGTATTGGGCATGACACGGCATATCCTCGCCCCAACGGGCAAAAGCTTTGCAAGCGAAGCGATGCTCTTGCCGGCGGCTATCGAAATCCAGAGCGGCGCGATGATCCCTGCCCCGGCCTGCGCTGCCACCCCGGTGAGCGCTGCGGCCAGATCGTAGGGCTTTACCGCAACGACTATCGCATCGAGCGCCCCACCGGCGGAAAACCACCCGGCAGGCTCCATGACTGCTACCCGGCTGTCGAGCTTCTGCAGCGCTTCCTTCTTTGCATCCCAGGCAACAAGCTCGATTCCATCACCGAATGCCTTGCGCAGTCCGGTAAGAATCGCACTACCCATGGTCCCCGTTCCCAACATTGCCAGTTTCATAGTATCGTTCCCGCTCCCGGTCAGCTCTTCATGGCGCCGAGAAAGTCCTTATTGGTTTTCGTGCTCTCAATTTTCTCGTTGAGGAACTCCATCATTTCGATAGGCGTCATGGTGGCAAGGAACTTCCGCAGTATCCACATGCGGTTGAGCTCCTCTTCGGTGAGCAGCAGCTCTTCCTTCCGGGTACCGGACCGCATGAGGTCGATGGCGGGGTAGACCCGCCGGTCGGCGATTTTGCGGTCGAGCACGAGTTCCATGTTGCCCGTTCCCTTGAACTCCTCGAAGATGACCTCATCCATGCGGCTGCCGGTTTCGATGAGCGCCGTAGCGATGATCGTGAGTGATCCGCCGTTGTCGATGTTGCGCGCGGCGCCGAAAAATCGCTTCGGTTTGTACAGAGCCTGCGAGTCCACGCCGCCGGAGAGAATCCTGCCCGAGTGGGGTGCCACAGTGTTATGGGCGCGGGCGAGACGGGTAATGCTGTCGAGAAGAATTACCACATCGCGGTTATGCTCCACCAGGCGTTTGGCGCGTTCGATCGCCATCTCCGCCACCACCACGTGACGCTCGGCCGGTTCGTCGAAGGTCGAACTGATTACCTCGGCCTTTACCGACCGCTGCATATCCGTCACCTCTTCGGGCCGCTCGTCGATGAGCAGCACGATGAGAAATACCTCCGGATGATTGGCAAGGATCGCATTGGCGATGGTCTTTAACAGGACGGTTTTTCCGGTACGGGGCGGGGCGACGATCAACCCGCGCTGCCCCTTGCCGATGGGCGTCATGAGATTCATGATGCGCGTTGCAACGTCTTTGGGATTGTATTCGAGATTGAACCGCTGGTCCGGAAACAGGGGGACCAGGTCGTCGAAATTGATCTTTTTCTTGCACTCTTCCGGGTCTTCGTAGTTGATCATCTCAACGCGCAGGAGAGCGAAATAGCGCTCCGAGTCCTTGGGCGGCCGTACCTGGCCCGAAACCGAATCGCCGGTTTTCAGGTAGAACCGCTTGATCTGCGACGGCGACACATAGATATCGTCCGGACCGCTCAGGTAACTGTTGGAAGGAGAGCGGAGAAAGCCGAAACCGTCGGGCATTATTTCCAGAACGCCCTCAGCGAACATCTGACCGCTCGACGCTGCCTGGGACTGCAGAATCTGAAAAATCAGTTCCTGACGGCGAAGACTGCGATGCTCGCCGATATTCTGGCCGGCAGCAAGGTCATTGAGTTCCGACATCGACATCGCTTTGAGTTCAACTACATTCATGCTTGAATCACCTCTTGTTAAAGTAAAGTATTGCGTACGCGGAGTTCCAATCCGGAACTTTGCGCCTCGGGTGGGGTGTATAAATTAATGATTACTGAAGAACCACCGTTTTTAAAAGCTCGTACCCTGGTTGTTATGAGTGCCCCGCCCGACTGTCCGGCAGGGCCTTCTGAAGAGAGCTTTCGCTCTATAAAGGTGCAGCTCAGGTAGCGGAATATCTACCAAACTTCTACGCCGCAACACACTCGTTCTATTTCAAAAAACTATCGGTACCGATGGATGTATCTCGTGATTAAACGCAGATGGGAGGTCCGCACAAAGGATTCGGAGCCGGATGGACCTACGGGCTTCTTCTTAAATATGGCGTTTTCCGGGAGAAATGTCAATAGAATAATTACAATTAATGTTTTTTGCGAAATAAGGCGAATGCAGGGAGCAAATTTAAATTCTTTTGGTGGGGAAACCTCGCTACGCGGATTGCCCATCAAAGCAGTAAGCTTTTTTCTTCATCCTTCCTATTGGCCGTGTTCCACCGGGAACCGATTTCTTTTCCTTCTTGACGATTTAATCGTTTTTTGGGTTCCTCCTTTACTATATTAGAATCAGCAGGGAGACGGAATTTTTTGCTATAACTAAAAATGCAAAAAGGAGTGCCTTATGAAAAGTCTTCTCCCGATCTTTATCGCTTTCGCCGCAGCCGCTGCCCAGACCGCGCCGTCCCAGCCCGGCGCTGCCGTTCCCGACACCTTCAAGGCTCCGACAATTGCGATCACCTGGCTTTACGACACCGCAAAATCGGTCAGGATAACGGTCCACGACTCCTCGAACGGGAGCACCAGCTTCCTGCTTTATCGCGCCGACAGCCTCACCGCCACGTTCCAAAGGGTTTCGCAGACCGTGAGCGCGAACCCGCTGACCCAGGATTCGGTCATTATCTTCGACAGCTCCATGGAGGTAAACTCCTGGAACCTCTATAAAGTGGCCGCGGTTAGAAACGGCGACACCCTCTCGTCCGCGCCTTGCACAACCTACATTTACAAAGACCTGGGTTCGCGACAGACTTTAAAGTTCACCAAAGTGGGTAATTTCCCGGTTGCCGATACCGCGGGCTGGTCGGCCCTGGTCGGCGATTCGCTCTACCTGAAAGAAAACACCACAGCGGCGGGACAGTTTGCCGTGATTAACCTCAAGAATCCCGCAGCGCCGGTATCCGGCACCATCGATTCGACGTCACTGCTGAATTATCCCATGAATACGCTGATCCCTGTCTTTATTAAATACGGCTTGAAAAACGCGTACGGGGTCTCCCCTGCAGGCGTATTCAGATATCAGGATAATATTCTCCTGGCTCAGACCACTACGTCAGGAGCCCTTATAAAACTGATGCAGGTAAATGGAAGCGCACTTACGCTGCTGGATAGTTTTTCCATGGGAGTGGGTATGCGCAGTAGTATAAGTGGAGTACAGAGGATTAATGATTCGACTTTCTATTTACTGTACTATGGTATGTCGGATGTTGGATTTGACAGTTACTATTTTTTGCCGTTCAAGATTTCCTCCGCCCGCCTGATCCAATATACCGGGAGCGCCCTGTTCAGTTTAAGCGACCCTGTGCTGTTGGAGAGTATATGCGATCTTTACAATAATAAAATTTTAATGGCTTCGGGAAGTTCATTCGGCATGCAGGTTTTCGACCTTGCTCGCGATGCTCTGGTGAGCGGCGGGATCGGGCCCAACACAGGCCTTTCCCCGAATTCCGGCCATTGGTTCAACTCCACCATGTATTTCAGCGACGATACGCCTTATGTCTATGCATCCGATGTCCGCGATGTCGCCGGCCGCACGACCGCATCGGCGAATAACGCCCTATCCATCGATACCGGCTGGGGGGCTCGGCAGAATCTGCTTATCGACACCACCCGGAAACTGCTGTTCATCCTCTACAAGGCCAACCTTTCGACATTCAGCTATGCCACAACAACCGGGACTGTTGGCGAAAACTTGTTACTGCTACAATCACATGCGGGAATTATAGTGCTTCCCGGTTCGCTCTCGTCCGGCGTCACCATAGTCCTCAAAGGGTTTTTCGGCCCTTCCGAGTTGTCATTTTATGATGTGTCGGGCCGTATGATCGATAAAATGACCGGCATCACCGCAAACGCGGTTCGGTGGCGCCCCGTTTCCCGCTCGCCTGGCTGTTATATCGTTTTTGCAAGGTGCGGAGCGGAAAAATATGCGGTGAAATTTTTGATGCGGTGAAAGAGTAAAGCCTTACCGCCTTTGGTGGGGAAACTTTACGACTGCGGTTACCTCGGGCAAAAGCATCCACGCCCGAAAAGCCGGGCTGCGGGTCCTCAAATGCTATGTGAAAAGTGGCGTGGTATAATTTTTGCTTTCGCAATATATAGGATAAATTATACTATCATTCAAATAAAATGTTCGTTTACTTCTTAATTCATCATATATGCTATCCCTCCCACCGTGAATGGGGCACATAATGAACATTCTACTTTGGGTACTTCAAATATCGCTCGCCCTGCATACCGCCGCCGGAGCGATTTGGAAATTTTCCAATTCCGAGCAAACCGTGGCTGCCCTGAGGGTGATTCCCCACGGAGTCTGGTTGTCCCTGGGCGTCCTCGAACTGCTCTGCACCCTGGGCCTGGTCCTGCCGTTCATTAAGAATCTCGGCATCCTTGCCCCCATCGCGGCGGCCATCATTGCCGCGGAAATGCTGTTCTATTGCGGGATCAGTATTTTTTCCGGACCCCTGGAGTATAACCACCTTATTTATTGGCTCGTCGTGGCCGCCGTATCCGGGTTTATTGTCTTTGGCAGAAGTGTACTGAAGCCGCTTTAGCAACCAATTCATGGTTTTTGCACATCGGCAGTAACGACTTTTCTAAACGTCTTCAATACTTCCTGAAACCCCTGCTCCGAAAACGGTGCATGGGTTTGCATAGGGATTTCCCGGAAACCGGGGGAAATTCCCCGGCACCGGCAATAGTCAATAGACCGATAAGAATCACCAGGGCAAAAACCGCTATTGCTTTCCGGGACATTATCACGTACCGGCCTCCCTTTGTCAGGTGCATGCTGATTTACGAACTACATCGTTTATTCTTAGCCTGCAATTTTACAAGGCCTCAAATCGTAGGTCAAAATTAGAAAATAATGCCCGGTATGGAACGATTATTGCTTTTTTTTAAATGCGCATATTTAGATACCGCCGAACGGCAGCGGTATAAATGTAATGCCGCTGCATGGCCGTTCGCAGGCGGCGAGCCTGCCAAACTATGTTTAGTGCGTGTAAGTGCTTTGATTTTATTCACCGCCGCAAGGAGGATATAATGAGAAACCGATTAGCTTTCGTCCTGGTCAGTGCTCTTTTATTGTTTGCGCCTCTGGCTTATTCTCAGGGTGCCATTCAACCCGGGCTATTCGCCGGAGCTGGAGTATACCGATTTTACGAGTCCAATCCGACAAGCAGCCTGACCAGTAATACCAGCACCGGATTTCTGGCGGGCGGGGTTCTGAGCATAGCTTTCAGCCGTTATTTCGCCTTTGAACCGGGAATTATGTATTCGGGTCGGGGCGGAGCCGCCCTCACGCCTTTCTATGACACCCTGGATAAAGACGTGGGTGCCACCACGGGCAAACTCAAATTCAATTATGTGGCGATACCGCTCGATCTGAAACTGAAATTGCCCTTCGTCCCCATAGTTACCCCCTATGGCCTGGCAGGATTCAATATTGGATTCCTGGTGTATGGAACCGAATCGAATACGGTGGATGGCGTTACCAAGACAACCATAATCGATAAGGATTTTCATGAAGATGATTACGGGATCAATCTGGGTGGCGGCTTTGAGTTCAGCGCCGGACCCATTGTTCCCTTTGCAGAGGCAAGCTATCTTTTCGGACTCGCCAACATAGCGAACGTTGCCGATGTCACTGCGCATAATAAGGGCCTTGAAATCAAGGCCGGGCTGAGGTTTCAATAACTGCAGGAGGCAAATGCGTTCGGAAGGGGAACCCTCGCTACGGGGCTTGAAAAGGCTCCGTAACGGGATTTTTTTTTGGGATGGTGGCTCGTTTTTTGCTATTGCATTATATGGAGTGAGTCATCTGAATAAGCAATTATTATCGCTTCAATAGGGAAGATGGGTTATAAATCGGATTGCTGTGCAAAACTGAAGAATGGAGAGCGTTTTTCCTGTTTGCCGAAGGGTGGACTCTATGAATAAAATTCTGTGTGGCTCCCAAGTGATGATGATATTGTCATGCCTGGTTGTTCCGTCAATTGGCCAGCAAAGGCAGTACACGGTGATTCAGAGAGACACCATTACCGTGAGGGACAGCGTTGCGGTAGTCGTGGAATGCCTGAAAATTGCCCGCCCGGCACCGCAGCCCCAGGATGCATTTGTCAGGAAGGATACGGTGGTTCAGAATAACGGCCAGTTAGTCACCGGAACTATTATCGAAAACAGTCCCGGTTCAACGCTTAGAATCAGGGTAGCGCCTCATGTCATCTGGGTTATTTATTATTCGGACATCGCTAAAATTAACGGTGCTGCGCAGACAGCTCAACCAAAAAATGTCAGCATGGAATAACAGGAGTTACTCCCCGGCGTGGGGAACCGCCTCAGCGGCTCCCCGCCGGAGGACTATAATTCCGGGACTCTCCCCTCGAAAGACGCAAGGCGAACGGTCAATTTTCAGCGCGCCTTGAATGTTCCACAATCGGGATGGCCCATATGCTTTATTATGCTGACGGATTTCGCCGAGCATTCAAGCATTTCGTTAAACCGGCAATCCTGCTCCCTGCACGCTCCAACGCCGGCAGTAACCGACTGGTTTCCGCCTTTGGTTGAATCTTTGAAAAAAGTATCGCATTGAGCACACCCTCCCGGGCTTCCGACACTGATCGCGATGGTATGGCATTTCTTATTCTGATTGTAGGCGCAATCCACTTCTGCACAGACGGAAATCGGCGTCATCACCTGCGTTTCCATAGCGGTAACCTCCATGAATGTGTTTTTTTGAACCCCGCGGCAGGCGAATCCGGGAAAATTTTCGCAGATTCGTTCAGGGAAAGGATATTTTAAACACCTGCTTGCAATTTCCGTTCCGTACCTCCGGTCGGCATTCCCTCCGTCTTCCCACGCAGTGCTCTCCCGGTGCCCGCAGCCGTCACCATTAATCGGCCTGTCTCTACCTGCTTTTTCGGCCATTGGAACACGCTTCGCTTTTGCATCATGGGCGACCGGTGATCCGGATGTACTGGGAGGTAAATTCCAGGGGAGGCCCGGAGAGAAGAGATTTTCAATTCCGCAATTGTTATGGGGCCGGAAGTTGCACCCTGTTATCACCGGGCTGCCGCACTATTTCCGGAGTACGTTGCCAAACAGTTCATAAGTAAATTACTAAGCGGTTCATTTGCAAATTGCTGAGGAGTGCATACTTAAAAAATGCATTTATCAATCATTCAACCCTCATTACCAGCCCCTTCAAATACTCCCCCTCCGGATGGGCCATATTGACCGGATGATCGGGCGCGGCGGTAAGAACATGCAGTAGTTGCACGTTTCTCCCCGAGTCCGCAGCCGCGGCGAAGGCTATCTGGCGGAAGAGGCGGCTGTCAACTGCTCCCGAGCAGGAGAAGGTGAAGACGATCCCGCCGCGGGCGATTTTCCTCATGGCGAGCAGGTTGATGTCTTTGTAGCCACGCGCGGCCTTGTCGACCTCGCTCGGGTGACGGGCAAAGGTCGGGGGATCGAGCACGATGAGCTCATACCCCTCCCCATTCTCCCGCAGCCAGGTGAAAATATCCGCAGCAGCCGCGGTTGCCCGCGACGCACCGTACCCGTTTCGCTCGAAATTCCGGCTCACCGCGGCAATGGCGGGCTTCGAGCTGTCGACTGCATGCACCGATGCGGCTCCGCCGGCCAGTGCGTTGAGGGCGAATGCGCCGCTGTACGAGAAGCAGTTGAGGCATCGCCGGTTGCCGGCATAACGGCGGACGAGCAGGCGGTTCTCCCGCTGGTCGAAGTAGTAGCCGGTTTTCTGGCCCCCGGAAAGGTCGACTGCGAGAGCGATGCCGTTTTCCCGTATGACAAGGTCGGCCGGCACGGTTCCCCGGATGCAGCCGCCGCGCGGTTCGAGCCCCTCGCGCAACCGTGCTTCGGTGTCGGATCGCTCGACGATAAAGGCGGGCGCGAGGCGGGAGGTGAGCGCGCCGAGAATTTCGTCCCGGATGCGTTCCATGCCGGATGTCAGGATCTGCAGGCACAGGCCGTCACCGTAGCGGTCCACAACGAGCCCGGGAAGGAAATCCCCTTCCGAATTGACGAGCCGGCAGGAGTCGGTTTGCGCCGGGTCCACAACATGCTGCCGCGCAGCGAGCGCCCGGTCGATCCGCGACCGGAGTGTCGCATCGGTGAACGGCGTATCGCCCCGCGTGAGCATGCGTACCGAAATTGCGGATTTCGCATTGTAGTAGCCGTGGCCGAGGACCGCGCCCGAAGCGCCGAGAACGCGGCACGGATCTCCCGACGTTCCTCCGCCCTCGATACGCTGGACCGCGCCCGAAAAAATCCACGGGTGACCGTTCCTGACCGGCTTGTCCCGGCCTTCCTTCAAATAAATGTTCATCATGGTATCCTATCGTCTACAGAAGCAGCTTCTTCACGCCGTTTCCGATAAAGAAAAATGTACACCATGAGGGACCGTAAACCCGTTCAGGGCGCGGGAGCTCCCGTGGTAGGCAAACCCCCGGTTTGTGCATGCGCTGCCAGCCGCTTCAGGCGCCGGTTGTGCAGGTAGGTAAGCAGCGGAAACGAAACGGCAAAGGTAACGACCGAACTCACCATGGCGAAAACGCTGCAGCCGATCACCCACTGGACAAATTCATCAAGGTATTTCTCGTGCGTACCGTGCACCACCCGGTGAATCATCCCGGGGGTAAAGAAGTGCTTCGTCAAATGAAACAGGCTGTTGATAATATGATCGAACATGCTGTCCGGAAAGAAGGTGCGGAGGTCGCTCACCAGCCGGCGCGCGGTTTCGAGGGAGACTACGAGTCTTCCGGTGAATATCCCTCCGGCAAGCCAGAAGGGAACAAACGGGAGAATGGTTGTACTTGCGGCGAGGACCGCCAGCACCCGGTTGAGCCGGAACAGGAAAGCGAGCGCGATGACGATGGGGGTATGCAGCCCGTACAGCGGGCAGAACCCGACCAGGATCCCGAGCGCCAGCGACAATGCCGCCCGCAGCGGCGATGAGTTGGCGTGCAGCTCATGAAGCGTCGCCGTCTTGAGTTTGACCAATATCGGTTTAATGCGCAAGGGCATGACGCCTTTGCCTCGCTGCCGGGTAAGGGTGATACTGCGCCTAGGCGCGCCGGAAACCGCCGGGCCGCTCGTCAAGTATCCTGGCATTCCTGCGCCAGGCTCCCCGCATCGATTGAATGGTCGAAACGTTTGAGATCAGGATCGGGAAACTGACACGGGCGGCGTTGCGCACATGGTTGGCGATCCGCTCTACCGCCGAAGGCTGGGCCGCGACATGGATGCTGACGCGATCGCCGTGCAGACCGTCGCCGCCGATGGTAATGATGTAGTCGCCGATCTCGTCCAGCTCATCGAGAGCATTCGTGACGACGAGGGGGAAAACCGACTGATTGTTCACCTTGAGCATTTCGTCGGTCCTGCCGAGAATTGGGCCGATTCGAACCGAATTGCGCCCGCAGGCGCAGTCGCCGGGAACCCTGAAGGTAATATCGCCGGTCCGGTACCGGAGAAGCGGCATGCCCTCGATGCCGAAGGTCGTTGCCACGAGCTCGCCCGGCGTGTTGTCGGGCAGCGGACTCCCCTTTTCATCGACAATCTCCGCATACAGGAGTTCGGGGTGCGCATGCCCGCCCGTCCGTTCGAGGCAATCGGCAAATGAATCGGCAAGTTCGGTGATGGCGTAGGAACCGAATACCTTAGCGTTCCAGACCTCTTCGAGCCTCTTCCCGGGCGCGTTCATCGACATATCCGCATTTTTGAGGCTCTCCCCCACGCCGACGATTCTCTGCACGCCGCTCTCCGCGGGCCGGTAGCCGTTTTTGGTCAGGTCAAGTGTCAACCGGCGGAGGAACGAGGGAGCGCCCAGGAGAACGGTGGGACGGAACTCTTCGAGATACTGGCGGAAGAGCTGGTGACCCGGGAGCCCGGCCCTGCCGATGGTCGCGTGCAGGAGCGTAAGCCCGCGATAGTAGCCAAGGCTCGGCAACGACAGGCCGTCCATGCCGACAAGAAGTAAAACGCGGTCGGACGACGAAATTCCCATCGCGTTGAAGGATAGCGCTTCGCTGAAGGCGAGACGGTCAAGGTCGCTGTCGGTGAGCCCGATGAAGATCGGCCTGCCGGTTGCCCCGGAGGTCGCGACGGTTTCGATGATCGCCGATGATGCGGCTGCGGCAACCGCGGCGCTGCCCGCAGCGAGCACGGCACGGTCGGTCAGAGGCAGCCCGGCGATGTCGTCGATTGTGCGCAGGTCCTCGGGGGCAACACCCTGGAGAGCCTCCTTGTAAAAGGGCGAACTGGCCTTAACGTACTGTATATGATTGCGCAGGGCGCGGATAGTCTTTGCGGCTATCTCATCAGCCGAAAGGAACTCCCACGAAAGCCCCGGATTGAAATTCAAGAATCCTCCTCCCGGGCAAACCCCGGATCGATCAGCACTCCAAAATAGTATAAAAACTCAAAAAAACCAACAGCCTTGCCCGCCGCATGACCCCGCGTCACCGGGCGACCGACACCTTCCAGCGCGGCAACTCTTTGAGACTCACCACCTCATGGAGGGATATGATGAGGTGGTCAAGGAGCGGAATCTCCAGCAACCTGCAGATGGTAAAAAGTCGTTCGGTCAACTCCCAGTCCGCTTCCGAGGGCTTGATTCCCCCGCCGGGATGGTTGTGGGCGAC
This sequence comes from uncultured Fibrobacterota bacterium, assembly GCA_963803935.1. Classification (GTDB taxonomy): domain Bacteria; phylum Fibrobacterota; class Chitinivibrionia; order Chitinivibrionales; family Chitinispirillaceae; genus BOG-1184. The sequence goes on from CAWDOZ010000084.1 coordinate 46,124, forward strand.
AATGATCGAGGTGGCGCTGAACCGCAGGGCGCGCTCCATGATGCGGCGCGGGAAGACCGCGCACTGGTTGACCGTGCCTTCGGCCAGGATCTCGGTCTCGATGACCTCATTGCGGTTGCCCAGAAACAGGGCTGCGACGTATTCGTCGCGCCGGTGACCGAAGGTAGTACGCAGGTACTCCTCCACATCGCGCCGGTGGGCAATGAGACTTTTTCGCTGGTATCGCTCCTTGAGGCAGTAGGCCATGATCTCCCGTACCAGCGCCAGGTGGGCGATGCATCGGGGGCCGACCCCTTCTACCTCGGCGAGCTCGTGGGCAGGGGCGTTCAGGATCGCGCTGAGGCCGCGGTAGCGCCGTACCAGCTCCTTTGCCAGTGGCTTGGTATCGCGCCGCGGAATGGTAAAAGTCAGCAGGAGCTCCACGATCTCATGGAGGTGCAGGCTGGCAAGCCCGCTCCCGGTGAACCGGTCGAGCAGCCGCTGCCGGTGGCCGGCGGAATCATCGGCATGAGCTTCCGCCGGTTCTTCCGGCGGGTCGGCCATCTCGTCTGTCATAATTGTCCTTTCAAGAGAGAGCTCCCCGGCATATCCCGGCCAACGCATCAGGAATGGCCCTGCGCCGCCAGCATGCATGCTCCGGGCAGTCGCTGCAGGCAGAGCCCCGGTTAAGAAAATATGATTGTCCACCGCATTCTGCAAAGGTCGCCTGCCGGTGCACCATAAATGGTTCCCGGCCGGGGAGCATTGACAGGCCCCGGGCAGGAAAGCATTTTTAACCCCTATGACCAGCGCTGCAACCGATAGTTCCGCTCCCCACCCCCTTCCGCCGCCCCTGTCGCTCATCATTGCCGTTTACAATAAGCCGCACTTTCTCCGCTGGATCTTCTTAAGCCTTCTCAACCAGACCTTTAAAGATTTCGAAACAGTGATTGCGGACGACGGCTCAGGCACAGCCATCGGAGAGGTTGTCGCGGAATTCCAGCCCCTGTTCCGCAGGCCGATCCTCCATATCCGTCACGAGAACCTGGGGTTCCGGAAAACCGTGATAGCCAACCGGTCGGTGGGCAGCGCCGGGGCCGAATATCTGATCTTTACCGACGGAGACTGCATCCTGCACCACCGGTTTATCGAACGGCACTATGCCCGCCGCTGCCGCGGTACAGTCCTCTCCGGCAGGCGCGTTTCCCTTGACGCCATCCTGACGGACCGGCTGACCGAGGAGGATATCAGGACCAGGCGCATCGAACGGATCTCCTTCTGGCGCGGCCACTGCCCCGCCAATGAATCCCGCCACGGGATCTATTTCCCGCCCCTGTTCCATCTCGACGGCCTTTTCCGCACAACCTGGCCCATTCTCGGCTGTAACTTCTCGCTCTACAAAAGGGATTTTCTCTCGGTGAACGGGTACGATGAGCGCATCATCGGCCGGGGCATGGAGGACAGCAACCTCTACGAGCGCATGCGGGTCAGAAATCTGCGTTTCCGCAACCTGAGCCGCGAGGCGATCCAGTACCATGCCTTTCACCAGGCGGATCCGGTGCCGCATTCGGCAGAGACCATTCGCCAATTTACGCAGCCAACGGAATACTGGACGGAATTTGGAATTGTAAAAGGACCGGAGAAATAAAAGCCTTTGGTGGGGGAACCTCGCTGCGCGGGTTCCCCCTGGCCTGAAGCCGCGAAAAGCACGCGTCTTCAGGCACACCCCTTCCTGCGGAAGGGGGAGCCGATGTTTGCCTGAAGGCAAACCCTCTCCCCCTCCCGCAACGCTCACATGAGGTAGAAAAAACAGGGGTAAAGATTAATAAAAAATGAGACAAAAAAAGACACAAATATTACCCATTAAGAAATCCCCCACCTGCGGCGCCCCCTTATTAAGGGGGTCACGGGTAAAGACTGCCTCAGGCTTCAGGGAAAGATTTCAAAATGATCTTTTTTTATAGCCTTTCCATTTGTTTTTTACCTAATGGAGGCGTTGCGGAGGAACGAGGGCGCCTGCGGAGCGCAAGCGAGGCAGGCATCGCCTCGTTCTTCCGCAGGAGGGGGTGTGCCTGAAGACGCGTGCCTTTCGCGGCTTTAGGCCAGGGGGAACCGCCATAGCGGTTCCCCCACCAGAGGAACTATGATTAAGCCTCGGAAGAAATTCAACCTCAATTACTAATCCTATTTTTCAACTTTATTTATTATCGCCGCTTTATTCTCTGAAAGATCGGCCCTGTTAAACGCGGAATCGTCCGGAAGAGCGAGACGAAAATTGCGCAGGCAATCGATCTCCGCCCTGCACTTCCCGGTAGTGAAATCGAGCACATGACCGCCCCGGTCGCGCAGGTCGCTTATGAAATGCAAATGCCACCCGGCAACAGTGATGCCGCCTGCATAGCCCGGGCAGCGAAACCCTGCAACGGTGCCCCGAATGCTGGTGAATTTGAACACCGCCTGACTCTTCACCGCTTCCTGCAAGGGATGGTAGGGAGCGTGCTGCCGCGGAACGCTGCGCGCGCGGAGCGTTTCAAACGAGCCGGTAATCTTTACTGCATAAAAGATGTTCGGAGTCTGAAGGAGGCTGTCAAGTTTTTTTTCGGCGGCATCCAGGCTCATTCCCGGTGGAAGGTCAAAGGTGTCGGTTGCATGGAAAAAGGTCACCGCTGCAAAGGGCGTGCGGGTTGTATCCTCCGGGACCGCCACAGCTCCGGAGACGTCGATTCTAAAAAAGGTATCGTTGAGAAAAACCATCTCACCGTTCAGGCCGTTGACGGTGCCCAGCCCGAAATCGCCCCGGGTTTTGAGAGAACCCAGGGTAGTGCTACCGTCATAAATACCGCTCAGCAGAGCGCCGATGGTCGATACCTGGGAGAGCGTATCGCCGGACCCTGAAAGGGCAAATAACGATGTTGCGATGGTCAGGAGGGTGCAGGAACATGCTATAAAACGAAGATTCATAGCTAGACCTCGGCCATTATCCGAATCATCAATTTATGAATTACTTGTATCTTCCTGCAATGCCTTCATCTTATTCCGGATATTGGCCCGTTTTCCGGAATCGAGCTCCATCTTGCGCAGCCGGACGCTCTTCGGCGTGACCTCGACAAGCTCGTCCTCGGCAATAAACTCGATCGACTGGTCGAAGAGAGGAGCCGCGGCGGCCGCATGACAACCGTGGCCTCGGAGGTGGAGCTGCGCATGTTGGTGAGTTTTTTCTCGCGGGCGATGTTGACCGCCATGTCGTCGGGCCGGTTGCGTTCGCCGACAATCATCCCGGCGTACACTTCGGTCCCGACCTCGATGAGCAGTTCACCGCGGTCGGCCATGCCCAGACAGGCATAGTTCGTCACCTTGCCCGGCCGGTCCGCGATCATGGTACCGTTGGTCCGCTGCGGTATGGGCCCGAACCATTTCTCGTATCCTTCGAAGAGCGTGTTCATGATTCCGGCGCCCTTAGTATCGGTGAGAAACTGACTCCTGAAGCCGATGAGTCCGCGTGAGGGAATGATAAATTCCATAATTGCCCGGCCATGGCCATGGTTCTCCATCGAGGTCATGCGGCCCTTGCGTGTCGACAATTTTTCGGTAATGATACCCACCCGTTCCTCGGGAACGTCGAGATACACCCGTTCCACCGGCTCCATGACCGTGCCGTTCTCTTCCCGGGTTATAACGCGCGGTTTGGAAACCATGAACTCATATCCTTCGCGCCGCATGGTTTCGATGAGCACCGCCATCTGCAGTTCGCCGCGGCCGCAGACCTCGAATGCGTCGGTTCTGCCGATATCCTTGAGCTTCATCGAAACGTTGCCGAGCACTTCACGGGTCAGCCGGTCGCGCAGGTGGCGCGAGGTCAGAAACGTCCCTTCCCGCCCGGCAAGGGGACCGTTGTTGACGTAGAAAATCATGGAGACCGTCGGTTCGTCGATCCGTATCCGGGGAAGCGGCTGGGGATCGAGATCCGAGGATATGGTGTCGCCGATCTGCACATTATCAATACCGGCGACGGCAATGATATCTCCGGCGACCAGCTGCATCACCTGGGTCTTCTGCAGGCCGTGGAACGAGTACAGGACGGAGCATTTCACCCCGTGCGTTATCGATTCTTTTCCGCAAAGGCTGTAGGTCTTGTTCAGTTCGAGCATGCCGCTCGAAAGTCTCCCGATTGCAATCTGGCCGACATAAGAGTCGTAGCCGAGGTTGGTGACGAGAAACTGCGGAACGAAGTCGTCATTCGCCTCCGGTCCCGGGATTCTTGCGAGTATCGCCTCGAAAAGAGGGGCAAGGCTGGTCGATCCGTCACCGATTTTATTATGGGCTACGGCGGTCTTGGCATTGGTGTAGAGAATCGGGAAATCGATCTGTTCTTCGGTAGCGTCGAGGTCGATAAAAAGGTCGTAGACCTCATTGACCACCGCTTCGATACGCGCGTCGGGACGATCTATCTTGTTGATCACCAGGATGATGGGAAGTTTCTTTTCCAGCGCCTTTCGCAGCACGAACCGGGTCTGGGGAAGGGGCCCTTCACTGGCGTCGACCAGAAGGAGTGCGCCATCCACCAGGTTCAGGCTCCGTTCCACCTCGCCGCCGAAATCAGCATGTCCCGGTGTATCGACAATGTTGATTTTGACACCGCTGAACTGGACAGAGGTATTTTTGGCCTGAATGGTAATCCCGCGCTCCTTTTCGAGATCCATGGAATCCATGATTCTTTCGGCGACTTCCTGGTTTTCCCTGAAGGTGCCGCTTTGACGAAGCATGCCGTCGAGGAGGGTGGTTTTTCCGTGATCTACGTGGGCGATAATGGCAAGGTTCCGAAATTCAGATTTTCTCATTGTGGGGGTACTTGTTTTCCTTTTCTGCGGTCATTCGGATGATTTATAGAGACTAGAAGGCTGAAATATACCTTTTGCCGGGAATTTTGATGAATTTAAGATGGTATCCTGACTATTAGAATTGAACGGTCATTCCCCGGGGCACTTATTGATGATGGAAGAACCTCTCGCTCTAAGCCATAAATCGCTCCTTTCAGAGTCGCTTCGCACCTGCGGCTCCCCTCTTTCCGAATACAGTTTTGCAAATCTCTACCTGTTCCGGGAAAAGCACGCCTACACGGTCCTGATCGATCAGGAAACCTTCATTCGTGGGAAATCCTATACCGGAAGCGACTATGTCATGCCTGTCCGGGATGTCCGTAAAATCGATAAAACCGTGCTTGATCGGATGATCGACCGCTACGGCAGGCTTTTTCCCATTCCGGAGGAGTGGCTTGGCGCATTCCCGGCATCGGAGTACTCTGCAACCTTTGATGCCGCTGAGAGCGATTATCTCCACCGCATCGAAAAACTTGCCACCTATCCCGGCAGGAATCTTCACGGTCAAAGGAACCTTATCAATCAATTCCTTGACAATTATGCTTCCGCAGCCCTTCCTCTCACGAGCGACCGGCTCGGCGATGCGCGGAAGGTTCTCGATATCTGGAATGAAACCGCAGAACTGCCGGCCGAGGCGACCGATTACGGGGCCTGCAGTGAAGCGCTTTCACTCTACGAAGAGCTCGTTCTCTGCGGCGGGATCTACTATGCCGATGGCGTACCGGCAGGGTTCATCATAGGTGAGGAGCTCGATCCAACAACTTTCGTCCTCCATTTCGCGAAGGCCGATCGTCGGATAAAGGGAATCTATCAATATATGTATCAACAGTTTGCCGGCATTATGCCCGCCCGCTATGCGGTTTTTAATTTCGAACAGGATCTGGGACTCGATTCACTGCGGCAAACCAAGGCCTCGTATCACCCCGACAGAATGGCAGCCAAATATCGGATTGAGCGATCCGTGCAAGGATAACCGGATCGGCTGGTAATCCGGTTGCATTCCTCAGTAAGGGCGGTCGTTTTCGATATGACCCCGGCGGTTATCAATAGACGCTGAACAAGGGGCGGTTTTTAAGCAGCCAGTCGGTTATTGCCCGGAGAATCGGGGGGCGTTCGGTGCCCGAGCGCATCGAAGCGAATGGCAGCGTGGCCAAGCGTTTCGGTATCCAGTATGATGCCCTGCATCCTGCCCAGCGAACATGAGCCGGAGTTGAAATACCGCTTGCGCCCGTTCAGGGTTTCGGCCTGCCGGGCCTCAATTTTATGGGTATGGCCGAGAACCACGACATCGTTATTCCGAAGGAGTTTTGTCGCATAGCGGTAATGTCGGTTTGAGTTGCGGGCGCGCTGGTCCTTGCGCTCCTCCATGCGATGCACATAGCCGAAATACCATGCGCAGGGCCGGGAAAACCGTGATGCCGAATTCAGGAGGTGAAAGAAAACACGGCCGAGTCCGCGCCCGAGCATGGTTCCGTTAATTACATCGGCGCGGTGCCCGTGTTCGATATGGATCTTTTCCCCCCTGCTGTTTACAATTGAACAGAAATCGTGCGCTCCCGGAAAGGCCCGGTCGTGGTTCCCCTTTATGAAAAGCGCATCGATATCGGCAAGATAATCGATGATCTTCCGATTGTGCATCGCAACCCGCCGGTACCGGGACTTATAGAGGTCGAACACATCCCCGTTGAGGATCACCCGGTCGACGGCGTGGGTCTTCCGGATAGATTCCATCGCCTCAATGAAGTCATCCTCATGCCATCCGAAGGTGGACAACGAATTTCCTTCGCTTAAATGCAGGTCGGAAACGATAAATAGCCGCACTTGATTACCTTTTGTGCAAATAATCCCAATTTAGAAGTTACCCTTCAACACTGATACCCAATATACACATAGAATTGCGCTCTCATCCTCACTATTATTGCAATTCTCGCCCGAGAGGCAATTTAAGCCATTGTGAATAAATTAAATAAATCATTTTATGTTGCTGTTTTGGTATGTGGAAGGATTGCTGAATTCAGCTGCTTATCCCCCGCCTTCGGCGCACTCTCCCTCCCGCAAAACCGAAAAATCACGCTTTAACCCAGCATCATTTATCTTTATTTCACTATCAAATAAGCGCATAAGAGGAGGAGCCGCCCGCATGGATGTCGCCGCAAGATTAGTTTCACTGCTTCTTTTCCTCGGACTTTCCGTTAGTGCCGCCGAGATAAGCCTGCCGGTCAGTTATTCGACCCTCGATAACGGACTTCGCCTCATCATGGTTCCCGATACCAATGTGGCGGTCGTATCCTGCAGGTTGTACTACTTTGTCGGGTCGATGTACGAGTCATCCGGCTACACCGGACTCTCCCACATGTTCGAGCATATGATGTTCAAAGGCACGAAACACCTGGGCACCACCGACTACGAGAAGGAAATCCCCTTCATGGATACCATCGATTCCCTCGACCGGCTAGCCTATAACCGGGAACAGGCAATCGGCCATCCGGATTCCGTATCGAAGCAATACCGGCAGATGATCACCGCGACTCTTGACAAACAACGCAAATACATCAAGAAGGATGAAATCTGGGAGCTCTATCAAAATAACGGCGGAACCAGTCTCAATGCCTGGACTGCAGACAACATGACCGCCTATATCGTTACCTTGCCGAAGAACAAGGTCGAGCTGTTTTACTGGATAGAATCCGATCGCATGAGCGACCCGGTGCTGCGAGAATTTACAAGCGAACGCGACGTCGTCATGGAAGAGCGGCGGATGCGGATAGACAACAAGCCCGACGGCAGGTACTGGGAGCGGCTTAACGCCCTTTTCGATATAGCAAGCCCCTACCGGATTCCGACCATCGGATGGCCGTCGGATATCCGCGGCTACACGAGGGCCAAGCTCGAACAGCACGTTCATAAGTTCTATACCCCGGACAATGCGGTCATTGTCATGGTGGGTAACATCGATACGCTCAAGGCAAAAAAGGATGTGGAGCGGTATTTCGGTTCCATCCCCCGGGCACCCCAGCCCAAGGAAGAGCCCATCACCAGGGAACCGGCGCCTATCGGGGAAACCCGCTACACCGTGTATGACCAGGCGGCGCCCCACCTCGACATGCTTTTCCATACGCCCGGCTATCCAAACCCCGATCTTTACCGGCTTGATGTCGTTGAAGGCATTCTTTCCGGACGCAGCGGGAGGCTCTACCACCGCCTCGTCGATGTCGAAGGCCTCTGCACTTCGGTCGACGTTTCCAACGATCTTCGTCTCTTCGACGGTTGTTTCCAGATATCCGCCGACCTGAAAACCGGCGTTGACCCTTCTAAAGTCGAACGGATTATCCGCGAAGAACTGGCCCGGGTTGCAACGGTCCCACCGACCGATGCAGAGATGCGGCGCGTCAGCAACGAGATCCGTATGTCGTTTGTTTCCGATCTGAAATCACTCGAAGGGATCTCCGACCGGCTCGCTTTTTTCGAGCGCCTCGGTAACTGGAGGGACATGCTGACCTACCCCGACAGCATTGCGGTGGTGAAAAAGCAGGAAATTCCGGCAATTGCAAAAAAATATCTCGATCCGGCATACATGACCATCGGCCTGCTCCTGCCGCCGCCGGGCGCCGAGCCTGTGGAACCGGGCGGCTTTACACCGCCGGCTGAACAACTTCGTTAGGAACCTGACCATGCGTCTTGCCTCATTAATCTTCCCGGTTATGCTGTGTTCGGCATTTTTAACTCCGTCCTTGCAGGCTGGAGAAAACGGCCTCCCCGCCCATCCGTCCGCAATCGTTTACGGACCGCTCGACTGGACCGTACCGCTCGGCACGCCCTACCGGGAAACACTCGCGAACGGGCTTCGCGCCTATGTCGCCGTCGACTCGCAGCTCCCGCTCATCGAGATAGCGGCATATTTCCGCTGGGGCGCGCTCAAGGACCCTTCCGGCAGGGAGGGCGCCTGTGCGCTTTTAGGGAAGCTCATGAAAACCGGCGGGACCAGGGACTACCCGCCCGATTCGATCGATGCGATAATAGACCGGTACGCGCTGCGGATCAACGTTTCATCTTCAGAAGATATGGTCGAGCTCAGCGCATCGTTCCTCTCGGATTATGCCGATACCGCCTTTGCCGTAATAAAGCAGATCCTCTTTAATCCGGTGTTCGATAAACGGGAGCTCGAAAAGGAGAAGAAAATTGTCATCGATGAGCTCAGCCACCGGTTCGATAACCCCGGGCCGACGCTCGATGCGGCCTATGAAAAGGCAATGTACGCCGCCACTCCCGTATCACGGATTCCTACCGGGCAATCAATCAGGCGGATCGACCGCAGCGATCTCATCGAACTCCACCACCGGGCTATTTCCACCGGCAACTGCATTTTTTCCATTGCCGGGAGGTTCGACCGTCCCGCGATGCTCACGCGCCTTCAGGCCCTGTTCCCTCCCGCAACGCCTGTCGGCGACACCAGCTTTCCGAAAATTGCGACTCATGCAGCCGGTAAATGCCTTGTTGTGGATAAACCGATTTCTCAGGCGTATGTCAGGTTCGGCGTCCCGCTTTTCCAACAACCCGATTCCGACTATTACGCGGTTTCCCTTGCGAATTTCATCCTGGGCGGGGGCGGATTTACCTCACGGCTCGGCACGCGGGTGCGCTCCAACGCAGGGTTGACTTATTCCATCCATGCGAATGCCGAATCGAATTACACCTTTCCGGGAACCTGGTACGTCGACTTTTTTACCAAAAGCGAAACGTTCGGCCAGGCGACGGCGCTGTCGCTGGAGGTCATCCGCGATCTCAAGGCAAACGGTATTACCGACCGGGAGCTCGAGCATGCCCGGGAGACCATGATCGGGGGATTGCCGTCCACCTTCCGTTCGCCGTTCGATATCGTCGAAACCTACGGATGGAACGAATACTACGGCCGGTCGCCGCTTCACTTTCAAAAGTACGCCGATCAGTTGCGCGCCATAACCAAAGAGGATATCACGCGCGTGCTGGCGAAATATCTGGATCCCGCCGCCTTCACGTATACGATTGTGGGCGATACCGCGTCGCTGCGGGCGCATGGTTCCGCAGAGGGATTTGATTTCGAAAAGTTATCGCCGCAGAAAATAATCTCGCCCGAGTCCATCCCGCTCCTGCCGTAGCGCCCGGCATCCGCGAAAGGCGCCCCCCATGAAAATAGGCATCATACTGCACTCTCAATCCGGCCATACGGCGACCTTTGCAAAGGCAATCGCCGCAAAATTTACCGAACTGGGTCACGAGGCGGATACGATACTCCTCATGACCAGCGGACTCTCCCGCCCCACCTCCCGGCGCTTCACCATCAGTAATGCGCCGATGGACAGCGAGATCGCCCGGTACGATGCAGTCCTGTTCGGCGGACCGGTCTGGGCGTTCAAAGCCTCCCCGGTTATCATGAAATACCTGTCAAGCATCGGGGCCGGTACCCTGAAGGGCAGGAAAACTCTCGCGTTTGTCACTATGGGGTTCCCCTGGAAGGCCCTCGGCGCATCCCGTGCACTGTACACCATGACCCGGAAGCTTGAATCCTTCGATGCCGATGTCCTGCAGGGCGAGATGCTCCGTTACCTGTTCGGCTTTAACAAAAAACGCCTCGCCCAGGCGGTCGAAAAGATAGCTTCCCGGGTGTCCGGACGCCAATCATGATGATAGCAACAGTCGACCAGGCCCTCTGCGACCGCTGCGGCACCTGTATCGGCGTTTGCCCGACGAATGCACTGCTCCTGCTGTGCGACCGGCTGATCGTCGACGAAGCTTTATGCAGCGGCTGCGCCACCTGCGCTAAAATCTGCCCGGTTGGAGCACTCGGCATGGGTCGGCGCATTGAAGCCCCGGAAACGTCACACCGGTCTCCGGTTGACAGATAACCTCAGGCGAAATCACCAATGCCTCCAGAAAAGACCAGACCTTCCTACGATATCGCGGTTCTCGGCGCAGGCCCGGCCGGATCCTCGGCCGCATTGCAGGCTGCAAAGCTCGGCCGATCGGTATGTCTCATCGACCGTAATGCCCAAGTCGGTACCCCGGTGCGCTGCGGTGAGGGAATCGGTTATCACAGTTTTATCCGGCATGCGGGCAACCGGCTCGATTGGACCCTTAACCGGATCCAGCAATCGGTCATGGTCTCGCCTTCGGGAATAAAGGTAACAATAGGCAATATCGACGAGAGCTACATTCTTGACCGGGCCGCCATGGACAGCGGCCTGGCCGCCGAAGCGGCGCAGGCCGGTGCCGACCTGTTTCTTTCGACGCCGATTATCGAAGTAAAGCGAATCTCCGACCAAAACTACGAATGCCGTTCGCCGGACCGTACCTTCAATGCCGCATGCGTCATCATTGCAGACGGCGTGGAGTCCCGGCTCGCCCGGTCACTGGGCTGGAATACCGCGCTCTCGCTTGGCGATGTGGAAAGCTGCGCCTTCTGCCGGGTAACCTCTCCCCTCATCGATCAGAACGCCTGCATATTTTTTACCGGATCAACCGTGGCACCCGGCGGATATGCCTGGATTTTTCCACGGGGTAAAGGTGACGCCAACGTCGGTCTCGGGATCATCGGCACGCAAAGCGGTCCGGGCAAGGCCAGGGCGTGCCTTGAACGGTTCATCGCCCGGGAGCTCCCCGGGGCCCATGTCCGCGAGCAGCACTGCGGCGGTGTCCCGGTCGGTAAATGGGTGCGGCCGCTCGTCCGGGACGGCGCCATGCTGGCAGGAGATGCGGCCCGCCAGGTAAACAGTATATCGGGCGCCGGAATACACTACTCGCTGTACGCCGGAAACCTTGCCGGAACCATTGCGGCAGGGAGCTTTTCGCCAAACGGATCCATTGACTATAGAAAACTCGGGCGCTACCAGACCGAATGGAAAAAGACCTACGGTAAACAACAGGATCGTTCCTATTCGCTCAAGGAATTCGTCATGAAGACCGATGATGCCTTCCTCGACCGTGTTGCGTCCTCACTTGCCAAGGAACCGCCCGATCGGCTCAACTACCTGCGGGTATTCATGCGCACCTTTGCGGGTCGGCCGCTGCTGCTGCTTAAGGCAATGAAGCTCTTCGGCTGACCATCGCGGAAAGAATCGAGCCTTCGATGCCCGCCTCCTCCGCACTCCCGGTGCACTCTTCTTTGTCCGCGTTCGGCTCTCTCGACCTGCACTTTGCCCACCTCATGGAAGACCTGGCGGGCGGGGCCAACCGATCGCTCTACATCGCAGCCGCGCTCGCGAGCCGGGCCGTTTCGGAAGGCCACATCTGCGTGAATCTTGCAGACTATGCAGGCACGCCCATAGCCTTAGAACGTGATACTGTCCGTGATGAACCGGTGCCTTCGCTTACCGAATGGCTAAGTCTGCTGGCCGCTTCGCCGGTCGTTGCCGCACTGGGCGAAAAGCGGCCGCTCGTGCTTTCGGGCAGCCTGCTTTACCTCTATCGCTACTGGAATTATGAGAACCGCCTGGCAACGCAACTCCTGCATCGCTGCAGGGGAATAGCCTCGGATTTTAATACGGTGCAGGCCGGAGAGATCATGGCGCAACTCTTCGGCACGAGCCGGGAGGGCGCGGAGCAGCAGAAAATCGCGGCGGCAGTTGCGCTCCTGAAGCGTTTCTGCCTTATCACCGGAGGGCCCGGAACCGGCAAGACCTCAACCGTTATCCGGATTGCCGCGCTGCTGACGGCGCTCCATGCGGGCAGCCCATTTACCCTTTTGCTGGCAGCTCCTACCGGCAAAGCGGCTACCCGGCTTGAAGAGTCCATCGCCGCGCTCCTTCCCGGACTTACCTGTTCACCCGGGATCGCGGCCGGGATTCCCAAATCAGCCTCTACCGTGCATTCGCTGCTCAAGCCGATCCCCGATTCGCCGTACTTTCGGCACAATGCGGATCACCCTCTGCCGTGCGATGCGATAATTGTCGATGAGGCGTCGATGATCGACCTGGCGCTCATGACCAAGCTCATCGAAGCTGTGCCGGTTGACGCCAGGATCATCCTTATCGGCGATCGCAACCAGCTTGCCTCGGTGGAGGCGGGCGCGCTGCTGGCCGATCTTGACAGCTGCGAATCGTCAGGGTTCAGCCCGAACCTGAGCGCGGCGATTCAAAAGATTGTGCCGGAATATGAAGGCCCCGGCGCGACGGCGGCGCCGCTTGCCGACTGCGTCGTTACCCTGCGGACCGCCTGGCGGTTCGATAATCGATCCGGCATCGGTCAAGCGAGCCGGTCCATTAACAGCGGCGACATCGAAGCGGTCCGGGCGATCCTGACCGACCCCGCCTTTCCGGACTGCGATTGGTATATTCCGCATTCACATGCCGATTTTCTCGCGCGACTCCGGGCCATGGTCATCCCGCGTCTTAAAGACTGCTTTGCGGCTTCCGACCCCCGGACCGCAATCGCCCTTCACGCCGGGTTCAGGATCCTCTGCGCACTGCGCAGCGGCCCGTCCGGCGTTGCGGAAATCAATATCCGGGTTGAAAGAATGCTCGCCGCGGAGGGACTCGTGCCCGCAAACGCTCCCTTCTATCCGGGGAAGCCGATCCTTATTACCCGAAACGACTATCCGGTAAGCCTCTTCAACGGCGATATGGGGATCATTATGCCCGACCGGGAGGACGGAGGAGCTCTCAAAGCTTTTTTTCCTGACGGCGGCGTTGGTGTCAGGGCACTATCGCTTTCCCGGCTGCCGCCTCATGAAACCGCGTATGCCATGACCGTGCACAAGGCGCAGGGATCGGAATTCGATGAAACCCTCCTTATCCTTCCCGACTATCCCTCCCCCCTGGTAACCCGGGAACTGCTCTATACGGGAGTTACCCGGGCGCGCCGCCGGTGCACCCTCTGGTGCAGCGAGGAAACACTCAGGAGCGCGGTGGCCACGCGCCTGCGGCGGACATCGGGGTTGCGCGAAAAACTAAGGAAAGATTTGTAATACGCCCGCTGTGCCTATTCATACACCGAAACGATGGTGTATTCCTTCATTTTCAGGTACAGTGTTTTCGGGCTTATCTGAAGCATTTTTGCGGCCTTACCCTTATGTCCATTTACCGTGGATAAAATATGCAGGATATGCTTTCGCTCCATCTCCCGGAGCGAAAGCGGTAAGCCGTTTCCGGTTTGCGGCACCGGGACAGCCTTGTCGTGCGGTGCTTCCGTAACCGTGACGACCGCTGCTGCAGGCCGGAGGAATGACAAATCCGCAGCGGTCACCATCTTTCCCGGCGAGAGTATGCAAGTGCGTTCGACGACGTTGCGCAGTTCGCGGACATTGCCGCGCCAGGTATAACCCTTGAGAATTTCAAGCGCTTCCGGGTCGAACTCCTTGTGGAACCCCTGCATTGCTATAAAGTGACGAACCAGAAGCGGGATATCCTCGACATGGTCCTTCAGGGGCGGTACGACAACCGAAAGCACATTGAGGCGGTAGAACAGGTCGCTGCGGAACAACTTCTGTTCAATGAGAGCTTCAAGCGGCTGGTTGGTGGCGCAAATGATGCGTACCGAGAGGGAGATATCGCGGGTCCCCCCGACGCGGCGGATTTCGCCCCGTTCCAGGAACCGCAGCAGCTTGGCCTGGAAGTGAAGCGGGATCTCCCCCACCTCGTCGAGGAAGAGTGTCCCGTTGTTGGCTATTTCAGCAAGCCCGAGCTTCTGGAATTTCGCATCGGTGAAAGCCCCCTTCTCGTGCCCGAACAGCTCGCTTTCGAGAAGCGCTTCGGCAAAGGTGGCGCAATTGACGGTAACAAATGGCTGGCTGTTCCGGACCGACAGCTCATGAATGGAACGCGCGACGAGTTCCTTGCCCGTACCGCTCTCCCCGAGAACCAGCGCCGTGGAGCTTGTCGAGGCGATCCGAGAGATTATTTTGCGCAGGTCCTCCATGGCGCGGCTCGTTCCGAGGATGGTGCCGGACCGTCCCGTCTTCCTGAGCTCTTCCTGGAGAATCTGCACATCGAGTAACAACCGCTGGTGCTCGATGGCACGTTCGATCTGGATGCAGAGTTCGCTGAGCTCATAGGGCTTCCGGATATATTCGAAAGCACCCATCTTAATGCATTCGATGCAGTTTTCGATTGTCGCATTACCGGTCAGAATGATGACTTCCGTGGAAATATTCTCTTTTTTTATTTCCCGCAGAACATCGATGCCGCTCATGCCCGGCAGAAGGATGTCAAGGAGCACCACATGATAAAAGTCGTGGCGAATTGCCAGCAGCGCCTCCTCCCCGCCGGCAAGCGTCTCTACCGAGAAGCCGGCGCGGGTAAGCTCGTTGCCAAGGAGCAACCGCAGCGTCCCTTCATCGTCGACCACCAGGACCTTTCCCTTGCTCATGGGGTAGAATCCGCCTTCCCGCAGTCTTCAAGCCGGGGTGTGCCGTACCGCTGCAGATGCTCGACGATATCGCGGCAGCGGAAGGCCTCATCGTGGATGACCTGGAGGTAGGTTTTCAGTTCCCCCCGGTCTATGGATTCACCCGCATTTATCCGCGCAAGCAGTGCGCTTGAAAAACCGGCCACGGCGCAGAGCGGATTGTTCAATTCATGGGCAATGGCCGAGGCCAATGCGGCAGTATCGGCGGGATTGTTCGATCGGTTCGGCTGCTTCTCCCCGGCAATTTCGACGATAGTTTCCGGCGCACCGCTCGATTTATCCGATCTGCGGGGATTGCCGGTGCAAAGCTCATCGATAATCTGCCGCATTTTCCGCAAGGCAATACCGCGGTGGCTCAGGGGATGTTTTTCCGTTGACGTCATTTCCCCGAAGGTGCGCGAATGTCCTGCCGGAACAAACAGGGGATCGTACCCGAACCCGCCGGACCCGCGCGGAGCAAAGGCAATGGTACCCTCGCAGGCCCCGGTTGCCGAAAACCATTTAGTCGGGGTTATGACCAGCACGACGGTGCACCGGAATCGGGCGGTCCGCTGCGATACTTCTAACCCTTCAAGGGACTTCAGAAGAAGGCGGTTATTTGCAGCGCTGTCTGCCGGAATCCCGGCAAAGCGTGCGCTCAGGACGCCGGGTCGGCCTCCCAGGAAATCGACCTCGAGACCTGAATCGTCCGCAAGAACCCACCTGTCGCACCGCTGACGCACCCAGTCGGCTTTCTGCAACGCATTTTCCAGAAAGGTCGCCCCGGTTTCCGGGATTTCCGGGAGCGGCGAAAAATGATCGGCAAGCGACGACAGCGCAATGGGAAGGTTGGCAAGCAGCTCGGCAAGCTCCTGCAGTTTTCCTTTATTAGCCGTAGCGATGATAATCGAATGCATCTATCCCACCACGATGTTGACGAGTTTTTTAGGCACCACGATGACCTTCCGCACGGTTTTACCCTCGATATGAGGCTTGACCTTATCCAGCTCGAAAGCTGCGGTGCGCAATGCCTCCTCACCGGCATCGGGCGACATGAGAAATTCGCCGCGGAGCTTTCCATTGACCTGAACGACAATGGTCACCCGCTCGAAACCGGTGAGCGCCTCGTCCCAGGTCGGCCACGGTTCGTTGAGCAGGAAGCCCCTCTTTCCCCGTCGCTCCCATAACTCATCGGCAAGATGCGGCGCAAAGGGAGCGATGAGTTTGATAAGCGTTTCGCAATCGACGACCGCTGCGCCGCGGGAGGTCAGCTCATTTACATACTCCATCAACCGGGCAATGGCGGTATTGAATTGCATTCTATCTAGATCGGCATGCACCTGCTTGATGGTCCGGTGGCGCAGCCGGCAATGCGGGTCCTCCCCTGCCGCCGGGGAAGAGCCCGGCTCGTCGACAAGCCGCCAGATTCTGCGCAGGAACCTGAAACACCCTTCAATGGCTCGCGGGTCCCACGGCTTTGAGAGATCGAAATCGCCCATGAACATCTCGTACAGACGCAGGGTATCGGCGCCGTAGGAGGCAATGACGTCATCGGGATTGACCCCGTTCAATTTGCTCTTTGCCATTTTCTCGGTTTCGATGCGGAGTTTTTCGCCGGTTGCCCGGAGAAACGCCTCGTCGCCCCGGAATTCGACCTCGGCAAAATCGTGGTACCTCCCAAATGAATCGGCATAGGTACGGCTGAGCACGATTCCCTGATGCCTGAGCTTGCGGAAGGGTTCTTTTGTCGAAACCTTACCCAGATCGTAGAGAACCTTGTGCCAGAACCGGGCATAGAGCAGGTGAAGCACCGCATGCTCGGCCCCGCCGACATACAGATCGACGTTCATCCACTGTTCTTCCGCCTCCTTCGACCATGGAGCGGCGCTGTTCTTCGGATCGAGATAGCGCAGGTAGTACCAGCACGATCCAGCCCACTGGGGCATGGTATTGGTCTCGCGCCGCGCCGGACCGCCGCACGACGGGCAGGTTGTCCGGCACCACTCCTCCATGGTTGCCAGCGGAGACTCCCCGGTTCCCGACGGCTCGTACCGCTCGACCTCAGGAAGCGTAACCGGAAGCTGGTCTTCCGGGACCGGCACTGCGCCGCAGTTGGGGCAGTGCACGATGGGAATCGGCTCCCCCCAGTATCGCTGCCGCGAAAACAGCCAGTCGCGCAGGCGGTAGGTTACCGCTCTTTTGCCGAGACCTTCCGCTTCGAGCCGCGCGATCATGCACTCCCGGGCGTCGGATGTCGGCAGGCCATCGAGTTCTTCGGAATTAACCGCCACGCCATTATCCGTCCAGGCCGCCGCCGGGAGCGTCGTTTTCGCCCCGACCGGCCGGACCACCTCAACGATCGGCAGGCTGAATTTCGTCGCGAATTCAAAATCCCGCCCGTCATGGGCGGGAACCGCCATGATGGCCCCGGTGCCGTATCCGGAGAGCACATAGTCGGCAATCCAGATGGGAATTTTCCGGTGGTTTACCGGGTTTATTGCATAGCCTCCGGTAAACACGCCGGTTTTTTCTTTGGATAAATCGGTCCGGTCGAGATCGCTCTTGAACCGCGACTGTTCCCGGTACGCGAAAACCTCGGCGCTGCGTTCCGGAGAGGCGATCTTCTCCACCAGAGCATGCTCGGGCGAAAGTACCATGTATGTCGCCCCGTACAGGGTATCCGGCCGTGTGGTAAACACCGTGATCGATTCGTCCGCATTCCCGGCAATGGAGAAGACGACCTCGGCGCCTTCGGAGCGTCCTATCCAGTTTCGCTGCATGGCAAGCGTTGACTCCGGCCAATCAAGACCTTCGAGGTCTTCAAGCAGCCGGTCGGCATAGCGGGTGATGCGGAGGAGCCACTGCCGGATCGCGCGGCGTTCGACCTGCGTGCCGCACCGGTCGCAGAGCCCGCCCCTGACCTCCTCGTTGGCAAGCCCTGTTTTGCATGAGGGACACCAGTTGATGGGCATGTTTCCCTCATAGGCGAGCCCCTTCTTGAAAAGCTGCAGAAATATCCACTGCGTCCAGCGATAGTAAGCGGGGTCGGTGGTATTGACCTCCCGGTCCCAGTCGTAGCAGAACCCGACCGAGTCGATCTGGCGCCGGAAATTCGCTATCGCCTTCTCAGTCGTGATGCGGGGATGGATCCCGGTCTTGATGGCAAAATTTTCCGCGGGCAGGCCGAACGCATCCCATCCCATCGGGTGGAGCACGCTATAGCCCTGCATTCTTTTCCACCGGGTAACGATATCGGTTGCCGTGTACCCTTCGCAATGACCCACATGGAGGCCGGAGCCCGACGGGTAGGGGAACATGTCGAGCGCATAGAATTTCGGTCTTGACGCATCAAAAACGGTGGAATGGATCCCCGCCTCGCGCCAGCGCTTCTGCCATTTTGCTTCAATTTCCGCAGGTTCGTATCTGGTCACCTTGTGCTCCGGTACTGGATTTGAGTGCACGTTGCCGCCGCTTCAGGGCGGCTAATCTTTGTTTTCCCTGAAATACTCTATCGTCTTGCGCAATCCTTCATCAAGTTCAACAGCCGGCCGCCACCCGAGACGCGCTTCGGCAAGCCGGATATCGGGCTGCCGCTGCCGGGGGTTGTCCTGCGGCAGCGGTTTGTAAACAATAGCACCCCTGCTCCCGGTCAGAGAACACACCTTCTCCGCAAGTTCACGAATGGTAAATTCGTCCGGGTTGCCGAGATTGACCGGCCCGATGAAATCCTCATTGTTCATCATGCGGACGATCCCCTCGATAAGGTTGTCGACGAAACAGAAGGAGCGGGTTTGCGAGCCGTCGCCATAGAGGGTTATGGGCTCGCCCGAGAGCGCCTGGACTATGAAATTGGAAACTACCCTGCCGTCATTGGGGTGCATGCGCGGCCCATAGGTATTGAATATGCGCACCAGGCGGATATCGACCTGGTTCTGGCGGTGATAATCCGAAAACAGCGTTTCCGCGACCCGTTTCCCCTCGTCGTAACACGACCGCAATCCGATGGGATTTACATTACCCCAATAGGCCTCGGTTTGCGGGTGCACGCTCGGGTCGCCGTACACCTCAGAGGTTGAGGCCTGCAGGACCCGCGCCCTGACCCGTTTTGCCAGGCCGAGTACGTTGATGGCACCCATGACGCTCGTCTTGATGGTTTTCACCGGATTGTACTGGTAGTGAACCGGCGAGGCGGGACAGGCAAGGTTGTAGATCTGGTCCACCTCGAGGAAAAGGGGAACGGTGATATCGTGCCGCATGAGCTCGAAATTGCTTCTCCCGAGAAGATGCCCTATATTCCGCTTCCTGCCGGTAAAATAGTTATCGAGACAGATGACCTCATGGCCTTCATTGACAAGCCGTTCGCAGAGGTGCGAGCCGAGAAACCCGGCGCCGCCGGTTACCAGTATGCGGAGTTGTTTCATGCTGCGATCCTTTGTGCGGCAAAGTTGACCGGACGTCCGGGTGATGCCCTCACCCGCCTCGTGGTCACACTGCAGTAATCTTAACATCCTCCATGAGCTGCCAGACCTCATCACGCGTCAGGACGTCCGGGCCCGCATGCATGGCCTTGGCCGCGCCGCAGGCAACGGCCAGCCGGCACGTCTCGGAAAACGAAAAACGACGCTTCCACGCCACCAGGATGCCGGCCATGAGTGCGTCGCCGCATCCTACCGTATCGATACTTTTCACCTGCGGCGGAACGCACAGGAGACAATCGCTGTCGTGAAGCGCTATCATGCCATCCGACCCGAGCGTAATGAACACATGCGAAATGCCGCGGTCCAGGAGTTTTTCCCCTTGAGGGCGAGGTGGTGCACCCCCTGGATCTGTTCGCCGAAGATATCCTCAAACTCGGTACTGTTGGGTTTGAGCACTAAGGGCCCGGCCGCAAGGCCCAGCGACAGCGCCTTGCCTCTTGTGTCAAGAAAGGTATCGACGCCCGCAGCTTTGCAGAGAGTAATGAGCCGGGCGTGGAGGTTGTCGCCGAGCCGGGGAGCGATGCTTCCGGAAAAACACCACTCATCGCCCGCGGCAAGGTGACCGGCAGCAAATTTCAGGAAAGCCTCTCCGGCCTCCTTACTCAAAGGCGAACTCCGGCTGTTGATATGCGACGACTGGGCTCCCTCGGATTCGAGTATCGTCACATTCATCCGGGCCTCGCCTTTCACCGCCATAAACCGGTGCTGAACCTTTTTTTTATCAAGCCACGCGGCAAAACGGTTCCGGCTCTCCTCAGGCATGATCCCGACGACCGCGGCCTCTTCGCCAAGCGTTCGAGCGATGCAGGCAACGTTCATGCCTTTGCCCGCCGGAACAACCCGGAGGGGAACGTCGCGAAGCGTGCTGCCGGCGCTGAATTTCTCGGCCGAATATACGAGATCGAGAGCGGGGTTTAAGAGCGTACAATAGATCATAGTTGATTAAAATACAATATACTGGAGCCCGATTTAATTGATTGGGAGATTATTATCGATCCCTCAGGTGGGGGAACCATTCTATAAGCCTTTGGTGGGGGAACCATTCTATAAGCCTTTGGTGGGGGAACCATTTAAAAATGGTTACCCATTTTGCCCAAAAGGCAAAATGGACGGAGTATTAATATTTTTAATTGAACCAGCCCCTGGTCGGAGCCGCGCAAAGCCGCGTCTCCGACACACTCCTTCCTGCGGAAGTCCGCAGCTATGCCTGCCTCGCTTTGCTCAGCAGGCGCTTGCGTACCTCCGCAACGCCTCCATTAGGTAGAAAACACAAATACTGCAAATCACAGCCGTGTAGGCGTTAAGTCAAAAGATATAAAATCTTTCCTGTATCTACGCTTCGACTTTATTGATGTTTTTTTCGCAGAGGCTTGTGGGTCCCCGCCGCAGGGTGCCTCTTATGAAGCACTCCCACATCGTGCGGGTGACCCGGCTCAGCCATCCAAAAGCATTAGATTTTTTTTCTGCTTTTGGATTCCGGCTCAGCCATCCAAATGAATCTAATTTTGCCTTTGCCTTTGCTTTTGGATTCCGGCTCAGCCATCCAAAAGTATTTGAATTTTCTTTTGTAAAAAAAAACGGTTCCGGAGCAATAAAAATTTCATGCCCTCCCCCTCCCCGATGTACTGACCTATTTTAATCCTCTAAAAATGATTCAATTCTATCATTAATATCACCTTTGTATATCTTTCATCAACAATTAGCAACATTATTTATAAGTATATGAAAAATAATACTTTAAAAGTAATATTCCGGCCTGTTTATTCGCATGAAAATGATGAAAACCTTGCAATTCAAATCGATATGTGATATGTTTCTATCATATCTCACCTATCGATCGTTCGGTAATGATAATCGTTCACTGTTATAAGCATAACTCCCCGGCAAAAGGCATTTAAGCCCGGGGCTTCGATTTTCAAAATGCGTGCATTCCGATCCCGAGGGGTCGGCGATTGTCTCAGGGATGGTTGGCTGCTGCAGGGACATTGCGCACCGTTATTTCACTTATTACAAGGCAGGTAGTCGATGAAATCCGATCGACAGGGTATATATTGCGTAATTGCCGCTGCATTTGCATTTCTGTTGCTGACCATGATCACCGAGGTTTCCGCAAAATGCTACTATATCGATGCAGAAAACGGCTCGGATAATAACAGCGGCACCTCGCCGTCGCTTG
>CAWDOZ010000085.1:0-35913 GCA_963803935.1 uncultured Fibrobacterota bacterium
CAGGAGGCCCGCGGCGTCCGCATCGCGGTAGTGGCCGATTGGGTGCCGGTCAGGACGATCTCCTTGTACCCTGCGTCAAGAGCCGCCCGCAGCAGCGCTCGATATCATCGGCAGCGGCCGATCGCGACGGCCCGCGAAGAAAGGGCACGATCCAGTAGGCGCAGCGCCGGTCGCACCCCTCCTGATTTTCAGGAATACGGGTGCGCCGCCGACCCGCGGCACGGGGGCGGGAGGTGGCGGAAGCGGCTTCGCCGCAAGATGGCTCAGGAAAAACCCGCCGGGAGTGTCGCCAATGATAGCGGAATAGTTTCCTTGGAGCCGTTGCCGACCACCCATGAAACATTGGGAGATTTAGAAATTCCGCTCTCCGCCGCTCGGCCATGCAGCCGGTGACGAGGAACTGGCCCGGGCGCCTGCCGGGAAAGGCTTCCGATAGGCGGGTTTTTTTCGACTCGGTGTGAGCCGTTACCGAACAGGTGTAAAGCACGATGATGTCGGCGGCATCGATCTCTTCGACGACGGTAAAGCCGGTCCGGGTAAGCGCGCGCGGAGCAGGGCGACCTCTTCCTCGTTCGTGCGGCAGCCGATGGAGTGCAGATAGATTTTTTTTTGCATTGTTAAATAACTGTTAGTGTTGTGAGCACGCCTGTGACCTCACCCCGGCCCAAAGCGGCCGGACGTGAAGCGGCCTTTGATTTGCGTTAGCGAGGACAGAGGGTGTCGGGAGGCGCGATAGCGACCCAGGCAGTATTTGAAGACACAAGCCGAAGCCGCAGGGCTTCAAACACCGGCTCGGCTATGCCGAGAGCCCGGCGGAGGCGCGCCTGAGGGCACCCTTCAGGGTGCCCTCAGGAACGCCCGGAAGTTGACCTTGATTTTGAATTTGAATTTGAATTTAAATTTACATCCTTAAAAATCTTCTTCCCAATTCATCGAGCGAAATCCTGACTAACGTTGGCCTCCCATGGGGGCACGTGTACGGGCTCTTCGTCGCGAAGAGGCTATTGACAAGTGCGTTCATCTCTTCCTGTGAAAGTTTTTTTCCGCCTTCATCGCCGCGCCGCAGGCAAACGCAGCCGCAAACCACTTCGCCGTTTCGTGGAAGAATCGCGGTCCTTGTCGATCGAGAAGGCAGCGGACCATCGAGCGGACCGTATCTTCGGCATCCGCCGTCCGCATGAAGAAGGGAATGGCCGAAACCGCGACCGCCCCGCCGCCGAAATCGCTCACCTCGAACCCGAAGGATGAGAAAAAGCTCAGGCCCGACAGTACGACATTCTTCTCCGCCGTCGCGAGTTCGATGACAACCGGAAAGAGGAGCTGCTGCGATGCGGCGCGGCCGCGGCCGAGCTCGTCGAGCGCCTGCTCGTACAGGACCCGCTCGTGGGCGGCATGCTGGTCGATGAGCAGGATGCCGTTCTTGATCGGCGCGAGAATATAGAGTTCATGGATCTGGTAGCAGGAGATGAGGTCCCAGGCGGTTTCGCGGTCCACAAGGGTCTTCGTCGTCTCCCCGGGGTACGGGGCGCCGCTTATGCCGACAGAGCTGCCGGGCATGGGAAAGGGAATAACGGTTTCATGCTCATCGGGAAAGCTTACATCCGGTTGCGCCGGATCCCCTGCAACAGTGGCCTCTCCATCGCTCCCGGCAATCGCCGCATCCGGTTCCGCGATCGCTTCGTTCTCCGGAGAGAACAGCGAAAAACGCCGCGCTCCGGGCAGGCTCAGGCTTTCCTGCCTGGCATCCGGTGAGGCAATGCTGCCGGATGACAACCCCGGATCAGCGGATGAAGCCTCCTGCCCGGTCGCCTCCGGCGAACTGCCCGCAATGAGGTCGGACGGCGCAGTGAGACTGCCTTCGAGGCCCTTCTGTACCGCATGGAAGACGAACCCGAACAGCCCGCGCTCGTCGTCGAATTTCACGAGCTGTTTTGTCGGGTGCACATTGACATCGATGGTCGCGGGGTCGACCGTGAGAAAACAGAAAAAAGAGGGACGGTAGCTGGTTGTCAGGTACCGGCCGAATGCCTCCCGGATCGCGTGGGTGACCGAATCGCTGTCAACGCGCCGGAGATTTACATAGAGGTTCTGGAACCGGGGCCGGGTATGGACGATTTCCGGGCTCGAAACCCAGGCGACCATATCAAGCCCGGTACGCGAACCCCGGCAGGCGACGAGTTCCTTGACGAACGATGTCCCGGCGATCTGGCCGATCCGGTCGGGCACGGTCGCAACCGGCGCATAATCGAGGAGCTTAACCCCATCGGCGGTAAGCGAAAAATGAATCGCGGGATACGCGGCGGCGAGCTGCTCCATCACCCTGACCGAGGCCATCTGCTCGCTGCGCGGACTCTTCATGAATTTTTTCCGGGCAGGAACGTTGTAGAAGAGATCCCGGACATCGATGGTCGTGCCCTGGAAGTGGGCCACCGGGCTGACCTGGCCGTGCACGCCGCCGTCGCAGGCGATTTCGTTCCCGAGGCCGCCCGCGTCCGCCGATGTTGATAGAGTCAACCTGCTTACCGCCCCGATGCTCGCGAGCGCCTCGCCGCGAAAGCCCATGGTCGTAATGGCATAGAGATCGTCGCTTGTCCTGATTTTGCTGGTGGCATGGCGCAGGAGGCAGCGGGAAAGGTCGGGCTCGGACATGCCCCAGCCGTTGTCCGCGATCATGATTCTCGAAAAACCCGCACCCTCGATAAACGCTTCTATAGCGGTAGCGCCGGCGTCGATAGAATTTTCAACCAGTTCTTTGAGGACTGAGGATGGCCGTTCAATGACCTCGCCGGCGGCGATTTTTTCAACCACCGGCAGGGGGAGCACTTCAATCGGTGAGCGGTGACTCTGCATTATCGCACGCTTCGATGCCGGTGGTCTGGAGGATGAAATGCGGAAGGGGGGACTCGAACCCCCACAGGCTTGCGCCCACTAGGTCCTGAGCCTAGCCGAGTCTACCAATTCCACCACTTCCGCAAAAACGGTTCCGGGGTGACACGGAAAAAATGGACATATAATATACAATACTGCCACAACCGCTGAGAAGCGCTCCCTCTCAGCACGTCCGGAGCCAAGGCACGGTAGTGGGCGTCAGCGCAGTTCAGCCGGAGAAACTTCAAGGGGATGCGGCCGGCAGGTACGAAGAGGGATTGATCCCGACTTCACGTCAAACTCCATTCATCCTTATTTTCTGGACCATGTCCTCGGATCTTTTTTCGGCAGTCGTTCCGAACATTTCCTTGAGGATCCATGCGAGGGCGACAAGTGCAACGGTAATGGAGACAATACGAACGATTTTCAGCATTTTCAAACCTCCTTGTCGAAATTATACAACTTGCTTTGGTGTAGGTTCAAGAATTACAATAATTGACGTAAGGTATTTTCCCCCGAAACCCGGCATAGCTCGCCGCATCCGGGGTTGAGCCCCGCTACCCGGTAACTGCCGGTTTTTTGTCGAGCAGCGCATCGACGATTTTCTTTTTCATGTCGCCGGAATATTTGAAGAGCGGCACGAGACGGCGATTGAGGGGCACAACCTCCCCGGTCTTGGGATTTCGTGCAGGCCGGGGCTTGCGCATTTTTGCATAGAAGGTCCCGAAGCCCCGGATCTCGATGCTGTTCTGCTCTTCGAGGAACCTCGAAATGGTTTCAAGAAGCTCCTCGACCACAATTTTCGTGTCTGATTGGGTTAGCCCGGTCTGGTCGGCAACCTGCGCGATGAGGTCGTGTTTTGTCGTGTTCATGCTGAAAGCCCCCTGATAAAGTCATGAAATCACTATAAATATCCAATACCTGAGGCAGGAAAGTCAAGGGGATATACGATTTAATATTGGTTAATGCTCAGGTGGGGAAACCGCCTGAAGGCGGTTTCCCCTGGTCGGAGCCGCGCAAAGCCGCGTCTCCGACACACCCTTTCCTGCGGAAGTACGAGGCTATGCCTGCCTCGCTATGCTCAGCAGGCGCTCTCGTACTCCCGCAACGCTCACAATAGGTAGAAAACACAAGGAAAAACTAAATATTATAGAGGAATTTGTAGGGGCGACCCGCGGTCGCCCATTTATTTAATTTCGAATTAAAATCATTCTTCAACCTTCATCTTTCAGCCTTCATCCTTATCATTTTATTGTGTTTTCTACCCTGAAAGAGGGCGTTGCGGGAGGGGGAAGGCGTTTGCCTTCAGGCAAACATCGCCTCCCCCTTCCGCTGGAAGGGGTGTGCCTGAAGACGCGTGTCTTTCGCGGCTTCAGGCCAGGGGGAACCGCCCTACGGGCGGTTCCCCCACCAGAGGCCTTTGCATTAAGCTCGGTTTCCCCACCAAGAAAACTCTCTATTATGACAAGTAGATTGCCTCAGGATGGCCTACATAAATTCCTAATGTCGAGTGTTCCGGTACCATCTGGAACCTCTCGGTTAGGCTCACCCCGAGCCGTTCTTCTATTCCCATGATTTCGAAAAGTTGCTTCTGGCCCTCGAGCTCCGGCATGCCGGGATACCCGAAACTGTACCGCCGCCCGGTTCCTGCGGGCAATCCAAGTCCCCGAACTATTTCTACGGTTACGAGATCGGCAAGCAGTTCGGTCAGATAGCTGCCGATGCCGTTGAGAAAATAGCCCATGCTGTAGGAATTTTCTCCGCCGAAAAGCTCGCCGACCCGCTCCCCCAGAGCAGGGCCGAGCGTCACCATCTGGATTGCGACTATGTCGCCCTCCGGACGCAGCCAATCGGCCAGCGACCGGTTTCCGGATTTCGGCATTCGGGGAAAGTCATACGATGCAAGCTCGGTGTGAAAATCGTCTGGATCGAGCAGGATAACCCGGCTGCCGTCGGTAATGACCGGGAAATAGCCATAGAGCGCGGCCGGGTCGAGAAGCGACGAGCCGGTTATGAGTGCCCGAAGTTTTTCAAGTGCAGGAGTAAAATCCTTTTCCACCGCCTCGGCGTATGCCTCAGCGCTCAGCCGTCCGCCACCCCACCAAGCCTTGAACAGCCGGGAAACGTCCATTTTGTCGAGCAGCGGGAGCGGATCCCAGCGCAGCACCGCGCCGGTGCCGTAAAACGGCGGCTCGCTGCAATGGTCGTAGTCGAGCGGGGGCGTTGGTTCCGCGGTCGCCGTGGCGACATTTCCCGGCTGAGCCGTTTCGCCGGGCTTCGTCTGCAGGAGCCCGGACTTCGAGGCTTCGATGATTATCGATGCTTCGAAGGCATCGCGGCAGTAGTAAACCCCTCCTTTATACTGCGAGCCGTCACCGATCCGGGAGATCCGCTCTGCAAAGGCGCTGCTCACCGCTGCGCCGCCGATGAGGATGGGAATCGAAAATCCGAGCCGGGCGAATTCGAGAACGCAACCGGCCATCTCGCGCGAGGTTGTGACCAGGAGCGCCGAAAGGCCGACGGCATCGGGCTTGTGTTCCTCGACCGCCTTTACTATTGCATCGAGCGACACCTGCTTTCCCAGATCGATCACCGAAAATCCCTGGTTGCGCATGATCGAGCCGACAAGGTTTTTTCCGATGTCGTGAACATCGCCGAATACCGTCGCCAGGACAATGGTCCCCTTGCTGGGTGCATTATCCTTCCTGAGGTGCGGCTCAAGCAGGGCAAGCGCTTCACGCATGACCTCTGCGGCCTGGAGCACAAAGGGCAGGATCATGGTTCCCGCCGCCATCCGCTTCCCTACCTCGTCCATTGCCGGGAGCAGGATGGTATTGAGTATGTCGACAGCAGGACGATCGGCAAGCAGCTTCCCGATGGAACTCGCCACCTCGCGGCGATCGCGCGAAAGAACCGCCTGTCGCAACGTTTCCTCCGGAGTCAATGATTGGCGTGGCACCGGGGCCACGCCTGCCTTTTTGGCCGGCTGGGCTGCTTCGAAATACCCGATAAATTTTTGCAGGGCATCGGCGGAACGATTGAAGAGCAGCGCCTCGCCGAGCCTGCGCGCCTCGGGGTCGTATGCAGCAACATCGTCGCGGTGCAGCGGATTGAAGATCGCGGCATCGAGCCCTGCTTCCACCGCATGGTGCAGCATCAGGTTATTCAGGATTCGCCGCGCGGCAGGCGACAGGCCGTAGGAGACATTGCTCACCCCCATGACCGTGCGCACGCCGGAATCAGTCTTGATTTTCCGGAGCGCTTCGAGGCTTATCGCCGCGGCGGAGCCGTCCTGCGGGTTGCCGGTTGCGAGCGTCAGGACCAGCGGATCGATATAGAGGTAGTGTTCGGGCAGGCCGAATTCCTCACAGGCAAGTTCGCGAAGCCGTGTCGCGAGCGCAATCTTGCGTTCGAGCGTTTTAGCCATTCCGTGGTCGTCGATGGTGAGGGCTATGACCGGACAACCGAACTCAACAGCCTGCCGAAGCACCCGCCGTGCACGCTCGCCCCCCTTTTCCAGGTTGATCGAGTTGAGCATGACGCTGCCCGGACTTGCCGTGAGGGCAATTTCCAGCACCGCCGCATCGGTGGAATCGATGGAAAACGGCGCGGTCACGCGATCGGCAAGGTAACCGACGAGCGACCTCATGGTTTCCGCTTCGTCATCGCGCTCGTTGATCGCGACACAGAGGTCGAGAAGGGCTGCTCCTTTCGCAGCCTGTTCGCGGGCGAGCCCATAGAGCTCGTCCCAGTTGCGGGCGAGGATGAGCTCCTTGGTCTTTTTTGACCCCTGCGCGTTCAGACGCTCGCCGATGATAATCGGCCGGGGCAGGGTTTCGAGGTCCACGCCCGAGATCCCGGTGGCACAGAAGCAGGTACTCCGCCGCTGAGCCCTATCGGCCACCTTTTTTCCGTCCAGCTGCCGTTTCAGTTCCCGGATATGGGCCGGGGTGGTGCCGCAGCAGCCGCCCACCATAGGCAGGCCCCGCTCGGCCACGAGCGGCACCATGCTCGCCGCAAAATCCTCGGGCGTCAGGGAGTACACCGCCGTTCCGTTACTATTGTCCGGCATGCCCGCGTTGGGCATCATGACCACCGGCAGGCCGGTCGAAGCGAGAAGACGCTCGATGTACGGCGCCATGTTCGTGGGCCCGGTGCCGCAATTGATGCCGACCACGTCCGCACTGAGACCAATTGCGCCAAGAATGGCGGTGACATCGCTTCCCAGAACCATGCGTCCGTTCACATCGAGGGTGCACTGCACATGCAGCGGGACCTTTTCCCCCCTTTTTGCAAACAGTCTCCTGATGCCGAAGAGCGCGGTCCGAACTTCCAGCAGGTCCTGCGAGGTTTCAAGGATGAGAAGGTCCACACCGCCGTCGAGGAGCGCGGCAGCCTGCTCTTCGAAGGCGTCGGCCAGGGCATCGAATGAAATCGCATTGAGCGTCGGGTCCTTGGAAGAGGGCAGGAAACCGGTCGGCCCGAGCGACCCGGCAACCAGGCAGAGCCGCTCTCCTGTACTAACTGCGGCAGCCTCCTGCGCGGCAAGCGTGGCGCCCGCTTTGTTTATTTCGTATAGTTTTTCAGCCAGCCCCTTTTCGCGGAGCTTCGGACGGTTTCCCCCGAAGGTATTTGTGGAAACAACGTCTGCGCCGGCGGCAAAATAGGCGCGATGGATCTTTCGGACGATGTCCGGCCGGGTCAGGTTGAGGATCTCGTTGCACCCGTCGCGTCCGGCGAATGCTTCGGCAGGAAGGTTCTCTTTCTGCACCTCCGTGCCGAATGCCCCGTCAAAAATGATAGGGATTCTTTTTTGAAGTAACTCATTATATGAACGGGACATAGGGTCTTTCTTGTCGATGGGCTTGAACCTGGGAAAGATAGTAATACGTTAAAAAGCTCTCTTTATTAAAAATACATCCTAATAAATAGTTGGATTATAAGTGCGGGGCGATTTGATGGGGGTGCTAAGTCAAATGCCTCTGGTGGGGGAACCGCCTACGGCGGTTTCCCCTGGCCAAAGCCTCCGCGCCCGCAAAGCCGGGCTGCGGGGTCTTTGGCACACCCCTTCCAGCGGAAGGGGAAGGCTATGTTTGCCTGAAGGCAAACGCTCTCCCCCTCCCGCAACGCCCTCTTTCAGGGTAGAAAAAACATGAAAGATTTTTTAGGGGCAACCCTATGTGGTTGCCCTAGATTGATGGATTTTGTAAGGGCACGGCGCGCCGTGCCCCTACAAATGCCTTACCATCATGTTCTTTTCTCTGTTTTTTCTACCTAATGTGAGCGTTGCGGGAGTACGAGAGCGCCTGCTGAGCAAAGCGAGGCAGGCATCGCCTCGTAATTCCGCAGGAAGGGGTGTGGCTGAAGACGCGGCTTTGCGCGGCTTCAGCCCAGGGGGAACCGCCTAAGCGGTTCCCCCACCAAAGCAGTAACTTTTTCAAATGCTCCTTAAAAAGCACCTGAATTTTCCAAGTATCATGCAATTATATATTTTAAAAATCTCTCCTCTTCATCAGGGAACCGATCAACACATGCACTTTCATGCAATCGTAATTGAGGAATGTCCATGAAAAAAATCCTTTTATCCATAATAGCCCTGTATCTTTGCTCAGGAGCTTCCATCTCCCTCCCTGCCCAGGATACCGCACAGGGCATGCAAGGACACGGAATAATGCCGCCCCCTCAACCAGGTGGAGGCACTGCCCAGGCTCCGGCACACCCGGCCGCGAATCCCGTGAGCGCAAAACCGGCAGGCCATTTTCCCGCCCATGTCATCACCGGCAACAACATGCAGATCGCGATTCTCGCCGCCATCAATCCGACCATCGACGGCAGGCCTCTTCAGAAGGGCGATGAGATTGCCGCCTTCAGTTCCGACGGTCAGTGCGTGGGCGTCACCAAATGGAGGGGCAGCCCTAAAAACGTTGCCCTTTGCGTCTGGGGAGCCAACCCGCAGACCCCGAGCCTCGGCGGCATGAAGGTCGGCGACTCAGTCCATTACCGGATCTGGGACTCTACGCATCACCTTGAGGCAATGGCAACCGCGACCTACAACCTCAAACCGCCGGCGATTTCCGGCGGCGCCTACATGATCAACGGCATCTCATTTCTCGCAAGCCTGACCGGAATCAGTGCCCCTCAAAAACCGATCCGCCTCCTCTCGCCCGGCGATTCGGCCACCGTTGCTGCCGACAGTGCGGCATTTCTCTGGACCAGGGGCCTCAGCGGCACCGACCGGTATATCGTGGAGGCGGCCGGCGATTCCACCTTCTCATCGCCCGTTTTCAGCGACACGCTGGTGGATACCGCCGCAACATGCGCCAGGAAACTGCACCCCGGAGCAACCTATTGGTGGTGGGTCTGGGGACACACCGGCGAGAGCTGGAGCGAATGCACCCCGGCTAAACAATTCATCGCCGCTCCCTGAAGAGGACTAAGCGATGCGCAATCGACATCCATTCACGAAGAGAAACTTGAAACCCCGGCGCAACCATGTTATCGTTGATTTAATGAAATTTATCACATGTATCGAATCGAGCGATCACCATGCCGCATAGCCACCATGGACATCATGCCTCGCGGAGCCACTCCTCAAGCCATAATGTCAGCCGGATGCGTGAGCTGTGGGACTCCTTCTGGAACCCCCCGACCGCCGCCTGCCCGAAATGCGGCAGCGTTGCCACGGAATACTACGACCCCTTTTTCTTCGCACCGATGCGCACCCTCGCCGGGAAGCGCCGGATCAAATGCACCTCGTGCCGGTTTATATGGCGGCCGTCGCGGAGACGGAAGGAGTCGGCGTGGGAACGGCTGCTGTCGAGTAAATAGAAGAAAATGACATAAGATAATGCTGGGCGTTCCGATGGGGAGCCTTGAAGGGCTCCCCATCGGCGCGCCTCCGCCGGGCTCTCGGCAAAGCCGAGCCGGTGTTTGAAGCCCTGCGGCTTCGCCTGGGTCTTCAAATACTGCCTGCGTCGCTAACGCTCCGGCAGGCACCCTCTGTCCTCGCTAACGCAACGTCAAAAGATTATAAGAAATGGATCAGCATGTTAAACCCTTACAAATGTATATAATCTTTCATGTGTTTTCTACCATAAAAGAGGGCGTTGCGGGAGGGGAGGGCGTTTGCCTTCAGGCAAACATCGCCTTCCCCTTCCGCAGGAAAGGGTGTGCCTGAAGACCCGCTTAGCGGGGCTTCAGGCCAGGGGGAACCGCCTAAGCGGTTCCCCCACATAGATCACCCCTCCTCCCTCAAATTCCCCGCCTGAAGTATTTTTGATCGCTTATCATCCCCTTCCCCTCTTCTTACGGACCACTATGACGGAACAACTTCCCGATACCAATGAGCAGATGCGCGTGCGCATCGATAAAACTGCCGCAATGCGCGAGCGCGGCGTGAACCCCTATCCCGACCGTTTCAGCCGGACCCATCGCCTGCACGAGGCGGCGGCGCTCCCTGACGGGACCGGCCCGGTATCGGTAGCCGGGCGCCTGGTCGCCTTCCGCAGCTTCGGCAAACTCGCCTTCGGGCACCTCTACGACTGCGACGGCAAGGTGCAGGTTGCGCTCCAGAAAAACAAGCTCGGGCCGGTATTCGAGGCGGTCATGCGCGAGGTTGACGTCGGCGATTTCGTCGGCGTCACGGGCACCATGATGACCACCCGTACCGGGGAAAAAACCGTGGATGCGGATGGTTTCGTCCTCCTTTCGAAGACCCTGCGGCCGCTGCCGGAAAAATTCCACGGCATCGCCGATCCCGAACTGAAGCTCCGGCGGCGCTACCTCGACCTCATCGGCTCGGCCGAATCGCGCGACCGGTTCAAGAAGCGCACGCTCATCATAAAAACCATCCGCAACTTCCTCGATGCGAACGGCTTCCTGGAGATTGACACTCCGGTGCTTTCGAATAAGGCATGCGGCGCATTGGCACGGCCGTTCGTTACGCACAACAACGCCCTCGATATCGACGTTTTCCTCCGCATCGCCCCGGAGACCTATCTCAAGCGCGCCATCGCCGGCGGGTTCGACCGCGTGTACGAATTCGCGCGCAGTTTCCGGAACGAAGGGGTGGATGCCTCGCACCTGCCCGATTTCACGCTGCTCGAATACTATTGCGCCTACTGGAACTACATTGACAACATGAACTTTACCGAGACGCTCATCAAACATCTTTTGCAGACGGTGTCGGGCGGCCTCGAATTGACCTACGATAGCACGGCGATCGATTTCGGCGGCGACTGGCCGCGCATCTCCTTCCGCGACCTCCTCATCCGCGATTGCGGGATCGACATCGACGTTTTTCCGGACCGCGACTCGCTCGCCGCCGAGATTGCCCGCAAAGAGATCCGCTTCGACGCCGGGGTCGATATCAAGAAGACCGGGCGCGGAACGCTCATCGACCTTCTCTATAAGAAGGTTTCCCGGCCGCAGCTTATCCGGCCTGTATTCATCACCCACCACCCGCTCGACCTCTCCCCGCTCGCCCGTACCGACGATGCAAACCCCGCGGTCGCCGACCGGTTCCAGCTCGTTGTCAACGGCTGGGAAATCGTCAATGCCTACTCCGAGCTCGTGGACCCGATCGACCAGGCGAAGCGATTCAGGGAGCAGGCCGACGCTCGCGCCCTGGGCGACGCCGACGCCATGGAGGTCGATAACGACTTTGTCCTCTGCATGGAGTACGGCATGCCCCCGATTTCCGGATGGGGCATGGGAATCGATCGCATGGTAGCGCTCCTGACCAATGCATCGACGCTCCGCGACACTATCCTTTTCCCCCTGCTTCGTCCGGATTCGGAAACCGCATGACCTCGGATCGTATGTCATGATCTCCTTCGAACGGTTCATCTCCTTCCGATACCTGCGCGGCCGCCGCAAGGTGGGGACATATATCACCGCCTTCGGCGTCGGGGTGGGGAGCTTCGTGCTGATCATTGCGCTCTCGGTTGCCAACGGCTTCGAGAAGGAGGTGCGGGACCGCATCGTCGGCACACTCGCCCATGCCAAGATTTTCGAATTCGGCGATTCGTACATCGACAATGCCGACTCCCTCAGGCGGGTGATCCTTCGCCAGCCCGGCGTGACCGCCGCGGCGCCTTACATTACCGGTAAAGGCGGCATCGAGCACGAGGATGCGCAGGAGGGCGTGCTCATCATGGGAGTCAACGATTCCACCGAACCGGGCGTCACCGATATAGCGAGCAAAATATCGCTCGGCCGTTTCGCGCTTGCGCCGACAAAGTCCGACCGGGACCGGATGTTTCCCGGCATCGTCGTCGGCGTCGGCCTTGCCGACAAGATGGGCATGCGGGTGGGGTCTGAGGTTGTGGTCATGGCCCTCGCCGCCGCGCACGGGGAGACCGAGCCTACCCCGAAAATGGAGCGCTTTACCGTTACCGGTATTTTTGAAACCGGCATGTACGAGTACGACCTGAACCTCGTGTACGTGGCCATTCCCGAAGCGCAAAAGCTGTTCAACATATCCGGCGTCGAAGGGATCCAGATCAAGACCACGAATCTGTTTACTGCCGGTGAAACGGCCTACCGCATTACGCAGGTCCTCGGCGGTTATCCCTACCGGTCTACCGACTGGGAGGCGCAGAATAAGTCGCTGTTCAAATGGATGAAGCTCGAACGGCTCATCATCTTCCTCGTCATTTCGCTCATCATGGTGGTTGCGGCGCTCAATATCATCTCCTCGCTCATCACCACGATCTTCGAAAAGCGGCGCGAGATCGGCATACTCATGAGCATGGGGGCGAACTCCTCCTCGATCATGCGCATCTTCACCTTCTACGGCATGGTGGTAGGATTCGTCGGTTCGACCATCGGCGTTGCTTTCGGCGTTCTCCTCTGTTTCATCCAGTACCGGTTTCACCTGATCCCGCTTCCGGGCGATGTTTACTTCCTCGATACGCTGCCGGTTATCATAAGGCCGGTCGACGTGATTGCGGTTTACGTGGTTGCCAATGTCATCGCCTGGCTGACGACGATCTATCCGGCATATCGGGCATCAAAGACGTTGCCGGCGGAGTCGATACGGTATGAATGAAAACGGCATGATCGAAGTCCAGCACTTAAAACGAACCTTTGCCGACAAGGCCGGAACCTTTGAGGTCCTGAAGGATATATCCTTTTCCGTTAACCGGGGGGAGATGATCGCCCTGCTCGGCATCTCCGGCTCAGGTAAGACGACGCTCCTCCAGATCCTCGGCGGGCTCGACCGGCCCACTGGCGGCGAAGTGGTGGTCGAAGGGAAGCGCCTGAGTTCGCTCGGCCCCTCGGAACTTGCGGCTTTCCGCAGCAGGAAGATCGGCTTCGTGTTCCAGTTCCACCACCTGCTTCCTGATTTCACCGCCTTTGAAAACGTCCAGATTCCCGGCATGATCGCCGGACAAAACCGCGCAGCCTGTGAAAAGAGAAGCCGCGAACTCCTCGCGGTCTTCGGCCTCGAACGCATCATGTCCCACTACCCTACCGAGCTTTCGGGAGGAGAACGCCAGCGCGTTGCCCTCGCCCGGGCGCTCTTCAACGATCCCGCCATCGTGCTTGCCGACGAGCCGACCGGCAACCTCGACCGGAAGAACGGCGAGCATTTGCTCGAATATTTCCATCGTGCAAACAAGGAGCTCAACCAGACCTTCATCGTCGCCACGCACAACAGCCAGCTTACCGGGGGTATGCACCGGATAATTACTATCGATGACGGCTTGATTGCGGCGGAGAGCAGTGCTCAGGATAGTGTTTCCTGATCTTGATACTATAAACCCGGAATCCCATCAAAAGTCGTATCCCAGGAAAACTCCCGGAGCATAGTGATTGTAATCCGAGTCTGAAGTCATCCGCATCTTAATCGCCCTGATATACATATTGGCCCTGTGGCGCCTTCTGGCGAAGTCATTCCACGCAATCAGCTGACATATCTCACCTCCCAGCATGACGACTGCCGCGCCCAGTATATCCCCTTCGGCATCTCCAAGGGAACTTGGACCACCTTTTGACAAATCACCGGCTATCATGAGAATTCCCACTCCCTCAAGGCCCCAACCGATGAAATAAGGTACCCAGCCGCTACCAGGGTCCTGGTAACGTCCATTCAGATACCTTGCGGATTCGTTTATTTTCGATGCCCCGATGCCGGCGACAGGTATTCCGCATAGTAAAGATACCTCACCCACTTCAGAGGCCTGCGGAAAATCGCTGATTATGCCGCCTACATAAGCAATCAGTCCTATCCAGGCAAAAGTCGTCCCGACCACATAGATGGTTTGTCCGTTGTCCGCTGAGCGCAGATATTCTGTTTTGAGATTCTGAGCTACCATATCATCGGTTGACAGTGAAACGACATGTGAAGGTTGGGCAGAGTCTGCTGAAGTCACCGTCTGGGAATACAATTCGGATAATAATGCTCCAAGGAGCAGAAGAATTATGCTAAGATTTTTCATGAAATCTCCGGTCAATGAACGCTATGAATAAGTCCAGGAAAAATCAAAATAGGCAGCAAAATAGGGCCGAATAGGATATTCTTTGCCTACCCCAGGCTCATATACATTTTGGTTGATAACCCCATGTTAACATGCCCTATTTATATCAAGCGCCGTTTTTGCCGATAAACTCAACAAGTTCTTTTTCGACAAGCTGAAGAATCGTTTCGGATCCCAGGACGAGATCTTTCATCTTCGACCAATTCAGATCATGAGAATACAGGCTTCGGAAGACATGGCGAAAGCTTAAATAGAATTGAAGTTGCTGTTTCAATTCTTCTGAAATTACTGAGGATCTATTTGGCGTCGATACGGCCATTGTTTCCAACAGGTCGACATGCCAGGAAGCGCTTTTCTTGAAATCCCTGTCAATATCTTGAGCAATCCGCTTGAAAATATTTTCAAAGCCGGAATAGAATGAGTGAAGAATACCGGCAAATCCAATCAATTCAAGATCGGTTGGTTCTCGCGTTTTCGCCTGCGCAAGCTGGGTGCGATACGTATCCAGCAGCTTATGAAGCAGCTCCAATTCTATCTTGATTTTCGAGTAGGTTTCAGGCGACACGCCGCAACTCTCCGTGAGATTTCAGGTATTCGACGAAAGCATTTTTTTCATCAAGATCAACAAGATCGAATTCTCTTTTCATGACATTCAGGGCGCTTCCCATGGCTTTAAAAAAAACCTGGGGGGGAAGACCGGAAACCGCGAGATCGATGTCGGATTCTTCGGTGCCGGTTCCTTTCGCCATTGACCCGAAAAGGTAGACGTCCGTAGCTCCGAAAGACTTGAGTACGACGGCAGCCTGGTGAATAAGCGAATCGAGTTCAACGGTCATGTGCAGGCTCCTGGGAGAAGATTCTGTTCGTTAAAATACCATCTATAGGGACATCAGGCAAGAAAATTTACGGTAACCCCTTCCTTGCGGAATTTGCAGGAAAATGAATTATATTTACTCTATGCAATTTACCGGTGAACAGGAAGCGGTATTTGCCGCTGCGGGAGATATCAAGATCAATGCCGTGGCCGGGAGCGGGAAAACCACGGTTCTCGTCGAATTCGCCCGGCGCCAGCGGCCGGGAACGCGAATTCTCTACATCGCCTTCAACCGCTCGGTACGGCTTTCGGCACAGCAGCGTTTTTCAGAACAGAACCTTAGCGCGGTCGATGTCCAGACCGCCCACTCCCTTGCCTTCAAGCGCATTGCGATCCCCGGTAACTACAAGATTACCAACGGGTACAAAATTCCCGATATTGCAAAGATCCTCGCCCTCGGCCCGATCGGCCGGGACCCGCACGCCGCCTACATTATCGCGGGCCACGTTCTGAAATTTTGCGCACTGTTCTGCAACAGCGCCGCCGCCAAAATCCGCGATCTGGATTACCGGACAGTCGTTACCGATGAGGTCGCAGCCAAAACGGTTGACCGCTACTACGGCGAAATCGAAAAGGGAACCCGGCAGCTCCTGGCAAAAATGGACCGGAAAGAGATCGATGCAACGCACGATTTCTACCTGAAGAAGTACCAGCTCTCCCGCCCCGTGCTGAACTACGACCTCATCATGTTCGACGAGGGGCAGGATGCCTCGCCGGTCATGCTGGATGTCTTCCTGGCGCAAAAGGCCCGGAAGGTCATCGTCGGAGACCGGTTTCAGCAGATCTACGGCTGGCGTCGCGCGATCAATGCCCTCACCCAGATTGATTTCAAGGAATATTTGCTAACCGCCAGTTTCCGTTTCAACCGGCACATAGCCGGGCTTGCCATGGAGTGCCTCCGCTGGAAGGAGCTCCTCGGCGAAACCGTGGACATCCGGATCACCGGGCTCGGCAGCAACAGTAAAATCAGGACCAGGGCGACACTGGCGCGCACCAATCTGGCGCTGCTCAAAAGCGCAATCGATACGGTGCAGCACGACCGTTCGGTAAAATCCGTGTATTTCGAGGGCAATATAAATTCCTATACCTACGCCGCCGAGGGGGCATCGATTTACGATGTCCTCAACCTGTACCTGGACAAGCCCGACCGCATCCGCGATCCGCTCATCGCCTCCATGGCGAATTTTGAGGACCTCGAGGAGTACGCGGAAAAATCCGAGGATACGGAGCTGAAAATGCTCATGGATATCGTCGGCACCTACGGCGCGCAGATCCCCAGGTTACTGAAAAAAATAACGACCCTCCATGTCGAAGACAGCGCCCGCGAAAAGGCCGACATGATCTTCTCTACGCTCCACCGCTGCAAGGGCATGGAGTACGACTCGGTCACCATGACCGAGGATTTCATGACCGCCGAGCGGATACGAAAGCTGGTCTCCAAGGAGAAGGAAGCACCCTTCGACCGCGAAAAAATTTCCGAGGAGATCAATGTTTCCTATGTCGCCATAACGCGGTCGAAGAAACTTCCTGGACTTTCCGGATGCGATGTTTCCCGGCGCGGATCGGAGCCTGTTTCAGAAGGAAAAACCCCGCTCGGGATTCCAAAAGCGCAAAAGGTCGGGAAATTCCTCAGACCCGCCGCGCAGGAGGGAGCAGGTCGGGAATCAGTACCTTCCCTGGACGACCATGGCCGATAACGAGCTCAGGCAGCTGTTCGAGAGCGGAACCCCGGAGCAGGAACTTGCCGACCATTTTCAGCGCAAGCCCGGAGCGATACATTCGCGGCTTTTTAAATTGGGGTTGATAGAGGGATGAGATAGAATATTGTCGTTATACAGGCCTTTGGCTCACCCCTTCCTGCGGAAGGGGGAGGCGATGTTTGCCCAGGGGCAAACGCTCTTCCCCTCCCGCAACGCTCACATGAGGTGGAAAACACAAATACGGCAAACCAAAACCGTAGAAGCGTAGATGAGTAAATGCTTGGAATCAAAAGAATTAAAATCTTTCCCGCTTCTACGCATTTACGCATCTACCTTCTTGATGTTCTTTTCGCAGAGGCTTGTGGGTCCCCCCCGCAGAGGTAACTTATGAAGCACTCCCACTTCGTGGGGGTGACCCGGCTCAGCCATCCAAAATAATTGGATTTTGGTTTCAGCTCCTCGCAATAATCCCTATCTCCAGGGCGAAATATAATTTCAGGATAGCCATCTCCCCCCTGCCCCTGGAAATCATGAATAATTACCCAACGGAATGCCTGCTATTCGCCGTCACCGACTGAATTACCCATGAACCGACGTTCTTTTATCAAATTCGCCGCCGCTTCGGCCGGCGGAGCGGTTATTGCCGGAACATTACCCATGCTTGCCGAGCCGGATTCGGTTCGCGTTAACCGGTACCGCCTGAGCGTTCCCCGCCTTCCCGATGCCTTCGAAGGCTTTACCATCGTCCACCTCACCGATCTCCATTACGGCTTCTACATCCACCTGAAGCTGCTGCGCGACATTGTAGCACTGGTCAATAGCATACCGCACCATATAACGGTCTGTACCGGCGATTACGTTTCGCATCGGGTTTCAGAAGTAGATGCCATATGGCCCGTTCTCTACGGCCTGCGCGCTCCGGAGGGGGTATTCTCGATTCTCGGCAACCACGATTACGAACGCTGCGCCGCCCGGTCGGTTCACTGGCTCAAACGTTCGGGCCAGGATCTCAACTATTCCATCAGGAAACTGGAGAGAAGGGGCGAAGCGCTCTGGCTTGCCGGAGCCGGCGATTTCTGGTGGGACCACCGGAGCATCGATGCCCTGCTGGACCCGATCCCACCCGAGGCATGCAGCATCCTTCTGGCGCATAACCCGGACAGTGTCGATACTTTCAACCGCCGGAGCGCCGATCTTGTTATAGCGGGACATACCCACGGCGGCCAGATCAACCTGCCGTATATCGGATCGCCGGTGGTTTCGGTAAACAACAAGAACTATACCAGCGGTTTATGCCGCTCGCGGCGGGGCCTCCCGGTTTTCATTTCACGCGGCATCGGCCTGACCAGGGTTCCCCTGCGAGTCAATTGTCCTCCGGAAATAGCGGTACTGGAATTGACCAGGGGAACAGTCGGTGCGACGTAGGGCGGTGGTCAAGCCCACCGCCGTATAGTACAGATCGGCGACGTAAAACCGTCCGCCCTGCCCGCATGAACCCGCCGGAAGAGGGCTATGGAATCACAACGTATGCGAAATACCGATTTTCAAAAAGCCCAGACCATACCCCAATTCGCCAAGGACCGCCCAGCGGGGCGCAAAGAAATACCGGGTGCCGATGAAAATTTCGGGGAATATATAGCTCCCGCCTGCGGAATAGCCGGCCGGGAACTCACCTGCCGGGCCGTTTACCGTTACGAAATTGGTAACACTGGAGCTTACCGCTGCAACGCCTATCCCAAGCCCGGCATAGGTATCCAGCCCGGGGGCCTTAATGTTCAGAACGTCGTTTAAATGATACTCCCCTCGCGCGGCAACGACCAGATAAGAATAGTCCTCGGTCCAATAATTAAATCCCGGATCGGCATAATCGTATGAGGAGCCGGCGTAGGCGACATTCAACCCGAGGGAAAAATTCCTTCCGACGACTCTGTCGAATGCCAGAAAAATCGGCGGAACCTGCAGGTTGCCGTAATCTCCGGCAAGCCCACCGAAGGCAAAACCGGCGCTCAATGAATTGGTACCGACACTTTCACTTTGCGCGAATAAGCAGGATGCCAGACACGCAATTGCCAGAAAACCATGAAGAACTCGCCTCATTACTCCTCCTTGTAAGGTAGACCGCCGATCCTTGATGAACTGAAACCACCCGGATACCATTGAGATAGCGGGACAGCTCCCGGACAGAGGGAAAATACTTCACCGGATGGTACACTATCCCTCCCCTGTCGCTCCTCGGGCTTCGTCCTCACTCCCTGAAAATTGCCGACGCCGCCCAGCTGATAAGGGTCATGACGAGCCAGCCGAGGAGCGCAGGACCGAAACCGGCAATGTGGAAGCCCGGCAGAACTGCCGCGACGAGCCAGAAGAGTAAAGCATTGAGGACCAGCAGGAACAGCCCCAGGGAGATGATGGTTATCGGGAGAGTCAGAATAACCAGGATAGGGCGGACTATCGCGTTCATTATGCCGATTAGAAAGGCCGCAAGCACCAGCGTCAGCGGGGAGTCGATATGGATGCCCGGTACGATCAATGCCGCAATGCCGAGACTCAACGCGCAGATTAGAAGCCTTGTCAGGAATTTCATGGCGTATTTCCTCCCGCTTTAAAAATGGTTTGCCCCCGCACTCCGGGGAACGATCTTGAAATATTCCTGCTATCGCGATATACTGTAACTGCCATGAGCTCCACGAATCCATCCTCCGCGATTGCCGACCGTATCATCGATACCATTGATACTATCGAATACATCGGTGCGTCTCCGGAGTTCATCATCCGGCTGATGCCGATGTTTACCGACAATAAAGCAAATGTCGCGGAAATATCCGCCATTATTGCGCGGGAGCAGTCCATTGCCGCAATGGTGCTCAAACTTGCCAACAGCGTCTATTTTTCCCGCGGAACCGTTTTCAGCAGTCTCCCCCAGGCAATCGTGCACCTGGGGCTCGATATCGTAAAGAAGCTGGTTACCGCTTATGAGATGATCGACCTCTGCAGCGGCAAAGGCCCGGACCTGCGGGACTATGAAAACGACCTCCTGAGAAGCAGCATTGCAGGGGCTTCGATTGCCGCGGACATTGCAGAAAAAAACGGTCTCAAGGAAAGGGACGAGGTGTACCTCTGCGGGCTGCTTCGCGATTTCGGCGTGCTTGTCATCAAGCAGTACCTTCCGGATATATTCAAACAGATCCATGCCCTTTCCCAGGAAAAAAAGGTTCCCTTCGGGGTTGCCTGCGATATGATTTGCGGCTTCAACCACCGCTATATCTCATTCCTTCTTTTCTCCCGCTGGAACCTGCCCTCAAACATCCTTTCGATTTTCGAACAGGGCATAAGCAGGTACGGCGTCTGGGTCATTATCGAAAAGATCATCGACTTTACCGATTTTATC
The DNA here is from genome assembly GCA_963803935.1 of uncultured Fibrobacterota bacterium. Taxonomy (GTDB): domain Bacteria; phylum Fibrobacterota; class Chitinivibrionia; order Chitinivibrionales; family Chitinispirillaceae; genus BOG-1184. The sequence goes on from CAWDOZ010000085.1 coordinate 20,314, forward strand.
CTGAAACAAAACGGTTACGGACAGTGGGACCCCTATGCCCTCCCCTTATTGCAGGAGGGTGCGGTCTTTTCCCTTAACGAGGAAGAGTACTGCAAATCGGTAGGTCCGCGGCTGCAGGAAGTCGATGAATTCCTCGCAATGATCTTCGATCCGGCAACCGGCATCAAGGCCGCGTAGCCGGTCGAACCGCTCCGGTCACTTTCCGGTAACCGGAGGCATCTCTCTCCCGATATCGATCTCCCGGATGCCGTTGCCCAGGTCGCGAAAGCGGATGGTCAGCGCCTGCGACGGCAAAACCTCGGGAAAGAGCGTCCCCCACTCGATGAGGCATACCCCTTCGGAGGCGGCATAGTCGTCGAACCCGATCTCATGGAGCTCCGTTGCATCTGCCAGCCGGTAGAAATCGAAATGGTAAACGGCGAGGCGGGGCGTCTCGTAGATGTTAAGAATCGAAAAACTGGGACTGCGAACCGCCGCACCCGCCGAAAGTGCCGCCACAAACCCGCGGACAAATTCGGTCTTCCCGGCCCCCAGCTCCCCTTCGAGCACCAGGCAGTCTCCGGGCCGGGCCTTTTCTGCGTAGGAGGCGCCGAGAGCGCGTGTCGCATCCACCGTTGTCGTCGTGATTTTCATGGCGGAACTAACGGGGCACGATCTCCTTCATGCCGTGCATGTAGTGCCGCAGAACCTCGGGCACCATCACGGTACCGGCGGCGGTCTGGTAGGTTTCCACGATCGCGGCGAAAATTCTCGCCGTGGCAAGGCCGCTGCCGTTCAGGGTATGAATGAAGCGCGGCCGCTCGCCGGCGCCTGGACGATAGCGGATATTCATACGGCGCGCCTGGAAGTCCTCGAAGTTGCTGCATGAGGATACTTCGAGGTACTTCTTTTCGGCCGGTGCCCAGGCTTCGAGATCGTAGCACTTCGCCGCGGCGAAAGAGAGATCGGCATCGCAGAGAGCAAGCACGCGGTAGTGAAGTCCGAGTGCCCGGAGGATGCCTTCGGCATCGGCCCGCAGGAGCTCCAGCTCGTCGTAGGAGTTCTCCGGAAAGGCAAATTTTACCAGCTCGACCTTGTTGAACTGATGCACGCGGAGGAGCCCTTTGGTATCCTTGCCGTAGGCTCCGGCCTCGCGGCGGAAACAGGCGGTATAGGCGCAGTATTTTACCGGAAGCGCGGCCGCATCGAGGATCTCGTCCCGGTGCAGGTTGGTCACCGGCACCTCGGCGGTCGGAACGCAGTAGAGCCCGTCTTCGTTGACATAGTACATTTGATCGCGGCTTTTCGGCAGCTGGCCGGTGCCGAATGCGCTCTCGGCGTTGACCAGGAACGGCGGAAAAATCTCGCGGTACCCGTTTTTGACCGTATGGGTATCGAGCATGAAGTTGAGGAGCGCCCGTTCGAGAAGCGCCCCGGCGCCCTTGTAAACCGGGAATCCGGTGCCTGCCACCTTTGCGCCGCGCGGGAAATCGACGATGTCGAGGTCGGTGCTTATCTTGAGATGGTCCTTCGGCTCGAAATCGAAGGTCCTCGGGGTGCCCCAGGAATCAATCTCCTTGTTGTCCTTCTCGGTCTCCCCGTGGTGCACGCTCGCATGGGGCATATTCGGAATCCGGATAAGCTCCTCATGCAGTTTCTCTTCGAGCTCGGCCTGCTTCGCATCGAGCTCTTTGACGGTGTCGGAGACCTGCCGCATCTCGGCCAGAAGGGGCTCGGCATCCTGCTTGTTTTTTTTGAGCACCGCAATCTCCTGCGACCGCGAGTTGCGGAGGTTCTTCAGCCGCTCGACCTCATGGATCGTTTCACGCCGCTCGGCATCGAGCGCGAGGATCGAGGCAATGTCGATGGGAGTGCGCTTGTTGACGGTCGCCTGCCGCACCTGGTCGGGATTATCACGGATTCGTTGAATATCGAGCATTTATTACTCCTTGAGGCGGAATATTCGATAGAAAGGCACACGGCGCCGGGAAAAAAGGCAATTTCAAAATATAAATAATGGGCTTTTTTGGGGGGATCAGGAAGGCAGGCGGTGGATGGCTGAGCCTGAATCCAATTACAAATTCAAAATCAAAGTCAACTTGCGGGCGTTCCGGATGGAACCCTGAAGGGTTCCATCCGGCGCGCCTCCGCCGGGCTCTCGGCAGAGCCGAGCCGGTGTTTGAAGCCCTGCGGCTTCGCCTGGGCCTTCAAATACTGCCTGCCTCGCTACGCTTCAGCAGGCACCCTTTGTCCTCGCTAACGCAACGTCAAAAGATTCTAAGGGTTCAATTTGTTGAACCCCTACAGCTTTACAGAATCTTTTATGTGTTTTCTACCCTTAAAGAGGGCGTTGCGGGAGGGGGAGAGCGTTTGCCAAAGGCAAACATCGCCTCCCCCTTCCGCAGGAGGGAGTGTGGATGAAGACGCGTGCCTTTCGCGGCTTCAGCCCAGGGGGAACCATTTTTAAATGGTTCTCCTATCAAAGGCCTATGATTTAAGCTTGGTTCCCCCACCAAAGGCATTTATAATGATTCCCCCACCGGAAAAGAGAAAGGGCGATCTAAAGATCGCCCTTTCTATACATAAACTTCCTTATTCAAGTAAGATTAGTGGGTAACCTTCATCTCCTGGACCTGTTTGACACCAGCCATGGTGAAACGAATGGCGCCGCAGCAGGCTCCCTCGACCTCCAACTGCCACTCCCCTTCGTTCCCGGTCTGTTCAAGTTTTCCGATGATGTGCCTGCCGGTATTGGTAATGATTCTTGCCTGCTTGCCGAGCCATTCCGCCGGAATTTTTCCGTCGGGGGTAACGGTGACCAGCTTGTCCTGCGCCTGGTAGTAATCCCACTCAGCCTTGGCCCCGCCGAACATTTCAAAGTAGGTTGACACCTCACCCGGCGTCAGGTCGCGGGTCACAACCCCGTAATAGTAGCTTTTGACGAAATCTACCTTCCCGCTCAAAGCCTTTCCCGACGGCGAAATGTTGATGTAGAGATCCTTTTCAATCCCGAGCGGCGTTTTGGGATCGGGGTAGGTCATTTTGGTAATGAGGCCGCCGGCGTCCGTTTCAATTTTCCAATTCTGGCTGTCATCCGCAAGGACGAGGGAAACGGAACCAACCGCAAGAATGCCTATCGACAATGCTAAAAGCCCTCTTTTCATCAAGGTCATAGCGCCTCTCCCCTGGAATATTGGTGAAAATTTTAATCCGTCGGTAAACCCTGTTTTTGAAAGCTGCATCTTCGTCTGCCTGCGGCGCGGATGCACTCTCCCCGGGAACTCCCGGGCAAATCTTCTCCCCTCCGCTTGTCCGGCAAAATATAAATATAGTTATCGTAAGAGGAAGAGGCAAAAGCAATTATCTTTTTATGGAAAATCCGAAACCGGCCAATTTCAACTCGGCGGATTCAGGGACTTGAAAACCGCAAGTTATCAGGGCATCTTCGATTGATCTGACCGGGGAAAGTTGTCCGCCCGAACCGTTTCATAATTAAACGTCGTTCATTTTGGAACGCCATATTACCATCGAGGACCTTAAATGCGGGCCAATATGCCGGGATACTGTCCGGCATACGTATTGCTTCCCTCTTGGGTGCAGGTTCCCATTGCGATTTTTCGTGTTTTCACCCAATTTCAACTTCTAACAGGAGGTCTTTATGAATGTTAAGCCGATGGAAGACCGCATTCTTCTGAAGCCGATGGAGGCAGAGCAGAAGACCGCGGGTGGAATCATTATCCCCGATAATGCCAAAGAAAAGCCCCAGAAGGGTGAAGTCGTAGCCGTGGGACCGGGCAAGACAAACGATAAGGGTCAGAAAATCGAAATGTCGCTCAAAAAGGGCGATAAAGTCCTTTATGGCAAATACTCCGGAACAGAGATAACGATCGAGGGTCAGGAATACCTCATCGTCCGCGAGAGCGATGTGCTGGCAATTATTTAAGGATTTATGTGCCCCGTTTTTTAATACTCAATGTTCAATCGGATTGAAAGGAGATTTTAACATATGGCAGCAAAAATGCTGGCATTCGACGTTTCGGCGAGGGAGAAGCTGCTCAAGGGCATCGACACTCTTGCCAATGCAGTCAAGGTAACCCTGGGCCCGCGCGGGAGAAATGTGGTTCTTGAAAAGAGCTGGGGATCCCCGACGGTCACCAAGGACGGCGTCTCGGTCGCCAAAGAGATCGAGCTCGAAGACAAGTTCGAGAATATGGGTGCGAAAATGGTCAAGGAAGTTGCATCCAAGACCTCGGATATTGCAGGCGACGGAACGACAACCGCAACGGTGCTGGCGCAGGTGATCGCGCACCTCGGCATAAAGAATGTGACTGCCGGATCCGATCCCATGGCGCTCAAGCGCGGCATCGACCTGGCTGTCAAGGCCATCGTCGGGCAGCTCAAGAAGGATTCGCGCCCGGTTTCCGGACGCAAAGAGATAGCCCAGGTCGGCGCCATTTCGGCGAACAACGATTCCACCATCGGCGACCTGCTTGCCGATGCCATGGAGAAGGTCGGCAAGGACGGGGTCATCACGGTTGAAGAGGCCAAGAGCACCGATACCACGCTCGACGTCGTCGAAGGCATGCAGTTCGACCGCGGATACCTTTCACCGTACTTTGTCACCAATCCCGATACCATGGAGAGCATCCTCGAAGAGCCGCTGATCCTGATCCACGACAAGAAGATCGGCGCCATGAAGGACCTCCTGCCGCTGCTCGAAAAAGTCGTTCAGATGGGCAAGAGCCTGCTCATCATCGCCGAGGAAGTGGAAGGCGAAGCGCTCGCGACACTGGTTGTCAACAAGCTGCGCGGCACGCTTAAAATAGCTGCCGTCAAGGCACCCGGTTTCGGCGACCGCCGCAAGGCGATGCTCGAAGATATCGCGGTCCTTACCGGCGGTATCCTCATCTCCGAGGAAGCCGGTTTCAAGCTCGAAAACACCACCGTGGATTCGCTCGGTAAAGCCAAGCGTGTGGTCATCGACAAGGAGAATACCACGATCATCGAGGGTGCCGGCAAGTCGGCCGACATCAAGGGCCGTGTCAATCAGATCCGCAAGCAGATCGACGAGACCACGTCGGATTACGACCGTGAAAAGCTCCAGGAACGCCTGGCGAAGCTCGCGGGCGGCGTCGCGGTGCTCAAGATCGGTGCCGCTACCGAAACCGAAATGAAGGAGAAGAAGGCGCGCGTCGAGGATGCACTCCATGCTACCCGCGCTGCGGTCGAAGAGGGTGTCGTGCCGGGCGGCGGCGTTGCGCTGATCCGTGCGGCGAGCGCCCTGGACAGCCTGAAGCTTGCGGGCGACGAAAAACTCGGCGTTGACATTATCCGTCGCGCTATCGAGGAGCCGCTGCGCATGATCTCTTCCAACGCCGGCCAGGAAGCCTCCGTGGTCTGCAACGAGGTCAAGAAGAACAAGGGTTCATTCGGGTACAATGCCTACTCCGACTCCTACGAAGATCTCATGCTTGCCGGCGTCATGGACCCCACCAAGGTCGTGCGTTCCGCGCTCGAGAACTCTTCGTCGATTGCCGGGCTCATCCTTACCACCGAGTGCATCATCGCCGATCTGCCGGAGAAGAAGGACAAGGCCCCGGCGGGCGGAGCAGGCGGCGGTGGCGGTATGGGCGGCATGGGCGGTATGGGGGGTATGGAGGATTATTAACAGGTAAGGCTGCATTTATGAATGATAAAAGGCCGGCATCCGGAAGGATGGCGGCCTTTTTAATTAGCAAACAGTTGAAATTATGTATTTGGTCGTTTCGCCAATATAAGCCTTTTTGGTGGGGAAACCTCGCTACGCGGGTTTCCCCTGGCCTAAAGCCGCGAACGGCACGCGTCTTTAGGCACACCCCTTCCTGCGGAGGTGCGAGGCGATGCCTGCCTCGCTATGCTCAGCAGGCGCTCTCGCACCCCCGCAACGCTCCCATTAGGTAGAAAACACGGGGAAAAGAATGGTGTGGCCTGGATCTTCGATCCAGGTGCTTTTGAATTTGCGCGATCCTGGGGGCACGGCACGCCGTGCCCCTACGCATCCATAAATACAGGGCGATCGCGGGTCGCCCCTGCGAAGGCAACAAGCACTGGAGATTTACCCGTGTTTTTTCTACCTTAAAAGAGGGCGTTGCGGGAGGGGAAGAGCGTTTGCCATTTGTTTGGATTTTTTTGCTTTTAAAATACCTCTCTGATAGGAGAGGTCCGGCAGCTTTGGGCCGGGGTGAGGTTTCCCCTTCCGCAGGAGGGGGTGTGCCAAAGACCCCGCAGCCCGGCTTTGCGGGCGCGGAGGCTTTGGCCAGGGGGAATCATTGTAAATGGTTCCCCCACCAAGGGCATTTGATTTTAGCCTTGTTTTCCTGTCCCTACCGTTTCTATTATGTCTACTAAAAATTCCCACACCCGTTCTACTGAATCAATCGGCACCCGCTCGGCAGGGGAATGCACCATTTCGAGCGTCGGGCCCAGGGAGAGCATGTCCATTCCCGGAAACTTGTCGCCGATGATCCCGCATTCGAGCCCGGCATGGATGGCCTTGACGACGGGATCCTTCCCGAACTTCCTGCGGTAAATCGCCTGCGCCGTCTTCAGGATCGGCGAGGAAAGGTCGGGCCGCCAGGCGGAGTACCCGTCCCCGTGGCTGACCGATGCGCCGATGAGGCCGAAGGCGGCGCACACCGTTGCAACGATATCGGCCTTTTCGCTCTCGACCATGCTGCGCTGGCTGGTCTCGATCACCAGAGCCTCTTCTGTGGTGGACACCCGGGCAAGGTTTGTCGAAGTCTCGACCAGACCGGGAATAGCGGCATTCATGCCGATCACCCCGTGGGGAATGACGGAAAGCAGGTTCAGCAGGGCGGCGGCGCTATCCCGCCCGATGACCGGTTTCTCTCCGCTCTGCAATGGTTCCATGGTGAGCTCGACGCCGGGATCGGTAACCGCCAATTCCGCTTTGTAGAGAGCGGCATACTGCTTGACTTTTTCTTCCAGCTGCCCGACCGATTTTTCCGGCAGGGCAATAACCGCCGCGGCCTCGCGCGGAATGGCATTGCGTTTGTTGCCCCCCTCGATGGAAATGAGGCGCGCGCCGTCGGCAACGAGGTCCCGCAGGGCCCTGTTCAGGAGTTTGATCGCATTGCCGCGCCCGCGATGGATATCGAGCCCGGAGTGTCCGCCGCGAAGCCCGGCCGTTTTCAGGAGGAACAACCGGTGGTTTGCCGGCAGGGGTTCGAAGGAAACCGGTACCACTCCCCGGGTATCCATGCCGCCCGCGCACCCGACGCAGAGCACCCCCTCCTCTTCGGAATCGAGATTGATGAGAATCCGGGATAGCAGGAAGTCCTTTTCCAGGTTATTCGCGCCGGTCAGTCCGGTCTCCTCATCGACGGTAAACAGGAATTCGAGGGGACCGTGCGCGACCGGGCAATTTTCCATGAGAGCAAGCCCGATGGCGACACCGATGCCGTCGTCCGCGCCGAGGGTCGTGCCGGTGGCGGTGATGGCATTTCCCTGCCGCCGGAGAACGATGGGATCGCGGTCGAAATCGTGAACCGTATCGGCATTTTTTTCGCACACCATGTCAAGGTGTCCCTGTATGACGATTCCGGGGACGCCTTCGTGCCCCGTGGCGGCGTCTTTCCGCACCACCACGTTTCCGCAGGCGTCGGTCCGCGACTTAAGCCCGAGTCGCCGGGCAACTCCGGCGACATAGGCTGAGGCTTTTTCCTCGTGTTTCGATCCCCGCGGAATGGCGGAGAGTTCGGCAAAATACCGCCAGAGCGGTTCCGGTGTCAGTCCTTCAATGGCCTTGTTCATGGGTAGGGATTCCTGTAGGGTAATATGAAGTGGATTGGATGCAATAATAGCGGTACCCCGCCTGCAAGCGGCAGGCGGGTATCGAATCAAAATTTACTTACCAGAGTTTCATGTTCTTACGGTCTCATTGAGAGGTGAGTTTTCCCGGCGCGGGCATCTTCACGGGCGCGACATTGCCGGCGAGAGCGGTTGCGGTATCGGGACTGGCTACCCGATACCGGATTATGGTAAAGTATCGTTTTGGGTTACCGCGAAAAAACAGGCCCGGGCCCTTGAGGTACTCCTCCTCATGGTCGCCAACGATTACCAGTCCCTGGCCGCGGATGAAATTCTGCAGCCTGATGATATCCGGCTGCTCGGAGTCGTACGATCCTATGTGACCGATTTCCGCAACCTTGCCGTATTCCCAGGTGGTAACGCTGACCGTAAGCCCCTGCGGCGGCTCCGGCAGCGACGGGGTGCCGAGGGAGTCCGGAATCGGCATCGCATAGCGGCCGATCCATTCGGAGGGAGGAACCGAATCCGGGAGCGGCCAGCGTGCCCGCGGACAGGGCATTCGCGGGCCGCCAAGGGGAACACCCTTCAATCCATAATAGGTTCGCATGAGATAGCCGAATGCCTTTTTTGCGATTTTGTCGGGATTCCCTTTAGCCTCAACGACAAGAACATGCTGTGATGGCATGAAGCGAATGGCAGGATCCCGAAGGTTATCGAAGCGCGAGAGATCCGGCGCCTGCATTTTCATGAAAAAAACGACCGCTCCAACGATAAGAAGCACGGCAAAAGCCGATATAATTCCCTTTGACCGCATGACTGCCTCCTGAATACGAACGTGCATTACCGCGAAAACACCTTCCGCCATCTCTAATATACTCATAATTAAGACGATAGGCAATATTCGGCGGTTCAGGAGGTCCCCGCGGTACCGGGGTATTTCCTGGACAGTTTGACAATAGTTGCATATCCCCGGAAGGTTGCCTGAATGGAGAGCCTTTTTTCGAACACCCCGTTTGAAAAAGTCGATTCGCTCTGCCTGTTTCGGCCGATCCAGAATATTTCGCGGCCGCTCGTACTGAGGGTATCGAGCTCGGAGGACATGCTTACCAGAAGCTTCTTCGACCGACCCGCCAGGGCGTTCTTCAGAAAACCGATGACGAGGGTCGGCGTTTTTTTCGTATCGGCCTCGGCAAAGGGGCGATACCGGGCGAGCGCTGCAACCTCATCGGCGGTCCTGATAAAGGTAGCGACCTTATAGCCAAGGGAGGTGAGCAGGTGGCTTTCAATTTTCTCCTCCAGCGCCGGTGCATCGGCTATGGACGACCCGAAAATCACGTTGCCGCTGGCGATGAAGGTTGCGACGTCTGAAAACCCGAGATCCTGAAAGAGAACCTTGAGACGGTCCATGGTAACGACATGGCCGCCGACGTTGATGGCACGAAGGAAGGCGATATAGTTTGGCATTTGGGATCTATATCAAATATTCTAAATTATGTAATATTTCTTTCATCTGTGTTCTCTTCAATTCCACCGGCCCGAGAATTTTATTCTCGAACTCCTCTCCTATTGTCACCGCTTCCGCGTAGCCGACCGGAGGAACGAAGCTGATCTGCGACCCGAATTCACCCAGCGCTGCCGGAACAGCCTGATGATCGGGGACCAGCGGAAGCAGGGGTACCCGCGCGTCGTAAAAAACAGCCAGTGCATCTGCCGGGAAGGGCGAGGGAACCGAGAGGTCGCCGATGGCGAACCGGCAGAGCAGAATAAGCTGCCTCAGGCGATCGCGATAGCTTTTATTGACAACAAGCCCGATATCCGCAACAAGCGGCGGATAATCCCGCCGCCGCAGCTCCCCGGCGATGGCGTCAAGCAGTTCGCGATTTTCGGAAAAGTCGCCGAATACGAGCACGAATTTTCCCGTGATCGAATGGACCACCGCGTCACGGGCTGCGGGCGCTTCGAGCATAAACTGCAGGAACCCGGTAGTTTCCACGGAATCGATAATGAGCCCCGGGTCACCCGGTCTGCTGACGACAAGATTTTTCTGGCTGGCCGCATCATCGATCGTGACGTTCCTGCAGGAAACCCCCGCCATCAGGGAGTCATCGAGAACCGTTCCTGATAGATCCGTGCCGAGAAATATCGCATCGGTAAAATCCGCCCCGGTACAATCGGCACCGCGCAGACTGGTCTTCCGCAAAAGCGCTCCGCTCAGGATCGCCCCGCAGAGGCGCGCCTGGCCGAAGTCGGCCGAGCTCAGGTTCGCATCGGACATTCTGGCCCCGGCGAGGCCGGCGTCGTAGAGGTTGGCGCCGCTTATATCGGCTCCGGTGAGGTTCGCCCCGCGAAGATCGGCGCCGCTCAGATTGGCCCTGCAGAGCAGGCTCTCGGAAAGGTTCGCGCCGCCGAGCCTGGCCCCGGAAAGATCGACGCCGCGGAGGTCGCACCGGCGTAAATCGGCGCCGCGGAGAAGGCCGAAGGAAAGCACGGTAGGCCTCCGGGAGGATTTTCCCTGTCTGCCGGCCGAAGCGTCATACCCCGGGCTTCTCAGTACGGCGCCGCAGAGCCTGGCTCCGGAGAGGTCGACCCCGCTCAGGTTGGCTTCGCGAAGATCGGCATTGCAGAGATCCGCCCCTCCGAGATAGGCGCCGGTGAAAAAAACGCCGGTCAGGATTGAATCGGTCAGGAGTGCGCCGCTTAAATCGGCTTCGGTAAGAATGGCACCGGTAAGATCGGCCCGGGAAAGGTTTGAGCCGCTGATGCAGGCTCCTCGTAAATCGGCGGAGCGAAGATCCATACCCTGCAAATCGATGCCGCTCAGGGATGCGCCCGCAAGATCGGGCCGGATCCCCGGATTTGCCTTCCTCCACGTTTCCCAGTGCTGTGAACCCCGGGTGAGGATTATCGCATGCGGGTGATTGTTCATATGGCTGCTTTATACCACGGAACATTCCTCTTTTCGCATAAAATAATAGCGCCGCATGGCGGATGAACGATAAATATGCGTTAAAGGCAGAAAAACACTTGAAAGGCAGAAAAATCAAAATCGGAAAATCAATGCCGGGAAATCAAAACCGGTTTGGAGTTACGTCAGCCGAGGTAAAGCTTTTCTGGTATTTCAGTAAACTTCATCATGGGTTCCGATTGTTTCAAGAAGGATTGCCTCTTTGCCTTCAGAATTTACAATGCTAAATATGATCCTCAGGTTATAGCCGGCACTGCAGGCCCAAGAGCCAGAAAGATCTCCGCTTAGTTTGTGGGATTTCAGTGAGGAATTGAAAATGTTTTCTTCCATCGATAGAAGCGCAGTTTTAAGATCAATCAGAGACGTCGGATTCTTTCGAAGCAACTTCTTAGCAGCTCGAATAAAGGCGGAACTGCGAATCAAAGCTCTTTTCATTCCCCAAGTTCCTGCATAAGGGATTCAACAGAAACTTTTTTAGCGCGTCCGGCTTTAAACTCCGACCGTGCGCCTTTAATATCAAGCGCGAGATCCTTACGTCGGATTTCAACAGCGCGTTTATGAAGAAGTTCAGCGATTTCTTCCATTGTTTCGGCGGAAAATTTGCTGGCTGCGCCAAGCACCGCATCAAAGTCAGCCATGGAATTCGTTGATTTTTTCAAAATATCCTCCCTTTTATCACAAATATACTCAAGAACCCGTTAAAATTGCATGCTCTATCCTTCACCGGTCATTGAAGCTCCCCGGGGCAAGTTCCGGGGAGCGCAAAGCAGCCGGCCATGCGCTCGCTAGGCCTGTTCATTTCCTCGCTGATATTACCGTGAACGGGATATTGCTTCAAAATGCCCTGGAGGATTTTCTCTCATTTCCCACCGGGCAAACCGAAACGCAAATCCCGCACAGTGTGACGGATTCATTCAAATTTACCATTGACAATTCACGGCATTTATCGCGACATTTAAAGGCATCGTAGAAATCGCTCCGGTCAACGCCGACATCCCAGACCTTCCCGTTCGCCGCCCCGGCGGGGCAGGCTTCAACGCAGCAAGAGCACGACCCGCACCTGCTTGACCCTAAGGCGTTCCCGGTTTCCAGATATTCGTACTCGAAAAGTACCGTTGCAAGACGCACCCGCGGGCCGAACTTCTTCGTCACCAGAAGATCGGTCTTTCCGATCCACCCGAGCCCCGCCCTCCTTGCCGCCATTTTATGGGAAAACCCCGTGCGCAGGGTCTTGATGAAATTTTCATCCGCATCGGCGTGATAATTGGTAGGCTCTATCGGCACGTTCCGGATATTTTCTTTTGACAGCATATCCGCAACCGCATGAATGGCTATTGATAATTCGGTATTCGCGTCACGATACTCCTGCAGGTACGTTCCGGTCGGACCGGCGGTTATCCCATCGATAATGCCGTCGTCGAGTTTCCGTGCAATAGACAATCCGTAATCGAATCCGGAATATTTTTCCTGCAGCAGTCCTTTGAGATCGGCAAAGGCGAACATGAACTTTTCATTATTGCCGATCAGTTCATTTACTTTTTCTTCAAGATTCATGGCCTCTCCCTTCCCCTGGCTTACCCCGGCGATTCAAATTGCACTGTATTGTAAAATATTAATCCCCATTTCTTGCAGGCAATCATTTTTTATGTTACTGCTCAAGTACCGGAACTGTTCTATAGGCCTTTAGTGGGGGAACCGCTAAGGCGGTTCCCCCTGGTCGGAGCCGCGCAAAGCCGCGTCTCCGACTCACCCCTTCCTGCGGAAGGGGGAGGCAGTGTTTGCCTGAAGGCAAACGCTCTCCCCCTCCCGCAACGCTCTCGTATAGGTTAGAAAAAACAGGGGAAAGGCAATGAGGATGTAGAGATCGCAATTTCGTAAGGGCGCGCCGCGGTCGCCCTGCATTAATGGGTCGTAGTGGCACGGCATGCCGTGCCCAAATGGGTTTTGCGAATTCAAAAGCACCTGGATCGGAGATCCAGGCCACACGGTCTTAACAAAGTAACAAGTTGCATGTCCCAAGCTAAAAGTGAAAAACATGAACCGAAATTAGCTGTCCCATGTGTTTTCTACCTAATGGGAGCGTTGCGGGGGTACGCGAGCGTTTGCCGAAGGCAAACATTGCCGCGTACCTCCGCAGGAGGGGGTGTGCCAAAGACCCCGCAGCCCGGCTTTGCGGGCGCGGAGGCTTTGGCCAGGGGGAACCGCCGCAGGCGGTTCCCCCACCAAAAGCTACCGTTTCAATAAGCCGCCCAACCCCTATTCCCCCGGCCCGATCTCATCATCCATCAGCTATTTTCAAAGTAATTCTTTGTACTTTTATTGGATCAACCAACCGATGCACCTCCTCCACCTCTGCTACTCCTTCCTTCCGGTCACCCAGAACTGGGTTTACAGCCAGCTGGTATTTAACGAGGAGTGCCGGTCGTCGGTGTTGTGCCGGTATCGGATCAATGAGGATCAGTTCCCGCACGACGACGTTTATGCCGCCTGCCGGAACTACTCCCTTCGGGCGCATGCGGGCCTCTTTTGTGCCCGGGTTACCGCCTCCTACCCGTCGGCCCTGCCGCTGAGGGTTATCCAATCGGCTAAGCCCGACCTTATCCACGGCCACTTTGCCACCGAGTCGTTCCGCTACCTTGCCGCAGTCAGGAAGAGCGGGCTGCCCCTTGTCACCACCTTTTACGGTGTGGATATCAGTAAACTTCCGCGTCGCCCGATCTGGCGAAAACGGTATGCCGAGCTTTTCAAGGCCGGAAGCGCCTTCATCGTGGAGGGCGATTTCATGGCAACCCGCCTGGCCGATATGGGTTGCCCGACGTGGAAGATCCACTGTATCCCCATAGGCGTTGCCATTCAGGAGCTTGCCGACCTGAGGCGGAACCGCGAAACCGACCCGCGCCCCCTGCGCATCCTGCATGTCGGGCTGGGGCGGGAAAAGAAAGGATCGCCGGACGCGGTTGAAGCTTTTATCGCCGTGGCGGCGACTAACAAGCACATCCGGCTCGATATTGTCGGCGACGGCCCGTACCGGCAGCCGGTTGAGAAACGCATTCTGGAAGCCGGACTGACCGATCGGTGCATAATCCACAGCTATCTCCCGGTTGCGCGCTACCGGGAGCTCCTTGGACGAAGCGATATCCTGCTCGCACCGAGCGTCCGAGCCGCCGACGGCGACGATGAAGGCGGCGCTCCGGTAGCGGTCATCGAGGCGCAGGCAGCCGGAATCCCTGTCTGCGGAACCAGGCACTGCGACATTCCCATGGTCGTGGATCACGGGAAAACCGGCCTTCTCGTTGCCGAGCACGATGTGGCGGGTCTGGCGGCGGCCATCGAAAAGCTTTGCAGCCACCCGGAGCTTCGTACCCGGCTCGGTGCGGCCGGAGCCGTTCGCGCCGCATGCCGGCATGATATCCGCAAGCAGGTAAAAAAGATTATGCGGGTCTATGAAAAGTGCCTGGCCGGGAGGGAGCGATCGCCACTTCAATCAATTGGTTGACTCTGATGGTGCCTTTTTCGTATTTTCCATAGACTACGCTTGATTCTCTTTCCGGGATTGGCAGGCAGGCCCGCCCTTTCCTCTAGAAAGAGGGGGATCGGGTTATGCAGTGTCTGTCTCCGTGCGGCACCTGAAGTTTCAGGACTCCGCAAAACAAGAGATCAGTCATTACCGGCCGAATTTTAGGGCGATTAGCTCAGTTGGTTAGAGTACTACCTTGACATGGTAGGGGTCACAGGTTCGAGCCCTGTATCGCCCATTTTCACACCCTGGTTTCCCGGGCGCAAAAGTACCGCCCGGGAGGGTGTTTTTTTATTGCTCCGCCGGTGCGGAGCGTGCCACGGATTTGACCGTGGCGGTACCGGATTCAAGAGCCTATGAACGTATCCTTGCCGGACGGCAAAATTCTCGAACTATCTCCGGGCGCTTCGGCGTTCGACGGCGCCGCAGCTATAGGCCGGGGCCTTGCTGCGGCCGCGGTCGCTGCAAAGATCAACGGTGCACCGGCCGACCTGGCGCATGAGCTCCATGACGGCGACCGGCTCGAAATACTTACCTTCGATTCGGCCGAAGGAAAATCGGTCTTCTGGCACTCCTCGTCGCATATTCTCGCGCAGGCGGTCCAGGAGCTCTTTCCGGCGGCAAAGGTTGCCATCGGCCCGGCCATCGAGAGCGGATTTTACTACGACTTCGATGTCGAAAAACCCTTTTCGCCCGATGACCTCGCGGCAATCGAAGCGCGGTCGCGCGAAATTGCAGGAAGAAAACTCCCGATCGAGCGCTTCGAGCCCGGCATTGCCGAAGCCCGCAGCTACTTCGAATCGAAAAACGAACCCTATAAAATAGAGCTGCTGCAGGATATTGAAGGCACCCCGAGCATGTACCGTCAGGGAACCTGGCAGGATCTTTGCAGAGGTCCTCACGTGCCGAATACCGGCATGGTCAAGGCGATCAAGATTCTTTCAACGGCCGGAGCCTACTGGCGCGGCAGCGAAAAGAACAAGATGCTGCAGCGGATCTACGCGATTTCATTCCCCAGAGACTCGATGCTCAAAGAGTATCTGGTGATGCTCGAAGAGGCGGCAAAACGGGATCACCGCCGCCTGGGCAGCGAGCTCGACCTTTTTTCCATGTGCGATGAGGTAGGGCCGGGACTCGTGCTGTGGCACCCGAAGGGCGGCCGGCTGCGGACGATCATCGAAGATTTCTGGCGCCGGGAGCACTATAAGAACGGCTACGACATCGTATATTCGCCGCACATCGGCCGGGCGCAGCTCTGGGAAACCAGCGGGCATCTCGGTTTCTACCGTGAGAACATGTATTCGTCCATGGAGATCGACGAGCAGGAATA
>CAWDOZ010000086.1:0-6496 GCA_963803935.1 uncultured Fibrobacterota bacterium
CGGAGATGAACTCTTCACCTTAACCAGAGTTTTTCTGGGTGGCTGGTCTAAGCGTCTTTACTTCGAGATACAGGTGCACTGCTTCTCGCAGAGTAGTATCTTTGGGAGTATTTATACGTTTGCCTGTTTTTGGATCGTTTCCCTTCGCTATTTCGCCGAGCATAATGGAGCCTGTTTTCTTGCAGCGTCGAGAGAGAGTTCTCTGCACTTGCCGATGAGGCGCTCGACCACATCCTCTTCTGCGGTCCGCCCGGCCTCGGCAAGACCACACTCTCGCGCATCCTCGCCAACGAACTCGGGGTCAACATCCTCACCACCTCGGGCCCGGTGCTCGAAAAGAAGGGCGACCTCGCCGGCAACCTGACGAACCTTGCGGAACGGGAAATTCTCTTCATCGACGAGATCCACCGGTTGAACCGCGTTGTCGAGGAGTCGCTCTACCCGGCCATGGAGGACTTCGCCTTCGACATTTCGATCGGTGAAGGACCGGCCGCCCGGTCCATCCGCCTCACGCTCAAACCCTTTACGCTCGTGGGCGCCACCACGCGCGCGGGAATGCTCACCTCGCCGCTCCACGGCCGGTTCGGCTACATCTGCCGCCTGAGCTACTATACGGCCGACGAACTGCGGCAGATCGTCATGCGCTCCGCCTCGCTCCTCGACGTTCCCTGCGACGGGGAGGCCGCCGCGGAACTCGGGCGGCGCGCCCGGGGAACGCCGCGTATCGCCAACCGGCTGCTCCGGCGCTGCCGGGATGTCGCCGAGGTCAAGGGCGACGGCCGGATAACGATGCCCATTATCAAGCAGACGCTTCGACATGCTCGGTGTGGACCCGAACGGCCTTGACGAAATGGACCGCAGCATCCTTTCGGCCATCATCGAGCACTACGGCGGCGGGCCGGTGGGCGTCAATACCATCGCGGTGGTGGTGGGGGAGGAGCCGGACACCATCGAAGAGGTGTACGAGCCCTTTCTCATCCAGACCGGCTTTCTCAAGCGGACCTCCCGCGGGCGCGAGGTCACGGCAAAGACCTACCGGTACTTCGGGCTCAAGCCGCCAAGCCGCCTGCCGCTGCAGCAGGACATCTTCGAAAGCCCGGCCGGCGGCGGGCCTGCAGAACCTTAACCGATATTTGACGGAGGGCATTCCTCTATGAACTGGTCCGAAACAGGGCGATTTCTCATTCTTGCCGGGATAGTGGTCATCATCATCGGCATCGCCTTCGTCTATGCGGATAAGATCCTTCTATTCCGGCTGCCCGGCGATTTCCAGTTCGGCAACGGCCGCTTCCGGATCTATCTTCCCATTGCAACGTCGATTCTCCTGAGCATCCTCCTGACGATCATCCTGAACTTCTTTTCGCGGCGCTGACCGGGGAGAGCGGGCATCCGGTGAAGACGAATCCATCAGAAAACTACAAACGGATAGGCGCAACGGTCAGCGGACGGGTCCAGGGCGTGGGCTTCCGCTACTTCGTCCGCTTCGAGGCCGCCCGGTTCGGCCTCACCGGCTGGGTCTGCAACCTGCCCGACGGCAATGTCGAGCTCGAGGCCCAGGGCACGGAGTCGGCGGTCGATTCCTTTTTGCGCGAAATTGAAAAGGGCACCCCCCTTTCCCATGTTGTCGAGGTGCGGAGTTTCGAGATGCCGCTGGATGGGATTGAAGCGGGATTTGAGATCAGACATTGACTGATACAAATTTTCAAGCCCTTGGTGGGGGAACCGCCTGCGGCGTTTCCCCCTGGTCGGAGCCGCGCAAAGCCGCGTCTCCGACACACCCCCTCCTGCGAAAGGGGGAGGCGATGTCTGCCTCCGGCAGACGCCTTCCCCCTTCCGCAACGCCATCTTCTAAAGTAGAAAACACATAAACTACTCCAACTCCTCGAAGGATCTCTTACCGTGACCCCCTTATAAAAGGGGGCGGCGAAGGCGGGGGATTTCTTTAGGGACGACCGGCGGTCGCCCTTGCCCGCAACGCCTCCATCAGGTAGAAAGAACATAAAAATTCAAAAGAGATCCCCCCGTACCCCCCCCCCTTCCGCTGGAAAGGGTGTGCCTGAAGACCCGCCGTGTGGGGCTTCAGGCCAGGGGAAACCGCCAAAGCGGTTTCCCCACCAGAGCTGTAACATCTCTCTGTATTTCGCACCTGCAAACAATCAGGCTCCTTTACATTTATTTTCCCCGAAGCCCTCATTTCAGGGGGGTTTTGACTCACAGAGAGAATAGGTAGTGTCAAAACTCCAAAGCCCTTAAAAACCAGTGAGATAGAACAAAAATTCAGGCGTTTTCGTAAATTCGATGGGCCGAAACTCCATCGGTAAAGAAATCGTGATGAAAACGATTGATAGAAGAAAGTAAAACGAGTGAAACGGGAAAGGATTTCAGGGCGATAATTGAAGCTCCCCGAAGCAGAGCTTCGGGGAATCTTCTATAGGAGAGGAAATATTTGTAATGCGCTCGCTAACCCCGGAGCAGAGCTCCGGGGAATGCGCTCGCTGTGCCTGTTCAAAGAATTCAAAAGACTTGGAGATTCGGCGACAACTTCACCCGGGTGAATATTTAAAGATTTGCAAAGGGTAGTAAATGACTGCCGCATGGTAAAAATTGCCGAAAAACGGGGTATTTCCGGGCATAGCTATCGCAATGGCTCGGTGCTTCCGGTGGGAAAACCTCGCTGCGCGGGTTTTCCCTGGTCGGAGCCGCGCAAAGCCGCGTCTCCGACTCACCCTTTCCAGCGGAGGTGCGAGGTGAGGTCTGCCTCGCTCGCGCTCAGCAGACACTCTCGCACCCCCGCAACGCTCCCCTATGGTAGAAAAAACATAGGAAAGCTAAAAGAGCCCGAAAGGCGAAGAGAGAAAAAAAGTGCTTCGCCCTTAATCCGAAAATGTCAAAGAACAGGCGGTTGCCGGGGCAAAGGCAGGCCCGCCTCTGCCCCTGTTGCCACACTGAGCTGATCCAACAATCATGGCACGATGACTCACTAACGTTAGGCCGCACCTCTTATCTACCGTACCTCGCCGCGGGGATGATCTCCTCAGGCGAGAGGGAACCAAGGGGCCCCGTGCCGGACGCCGTGTGACGGAACGCAAACACCTTTTGAGAGGGCGCTACCCTCTCCGGGCATAGAGCGGTTTGATTGAGCTCGAATACTCACTAACGTTAGGCCGCGCCTCTTATCTACCGAACCGCACTCCAGGGATAATTTCCTGAAGCGAGAGGGAACCAAGGGGCCCCGATGCTCACCGCAGTATGCCGGCTATCACTAATATAAACAATTTAAAGATAAAAGTCAATAGAAAAATGCTATAAAATGATAAGAAATAGCTAAGAAGTTGAAAATATTGAAAATAAAAAGCTGTCTGAACCTGGATTATGACCGGTGATTCTTTTGATTATCGCGATTTAAATGATTTTTTATCAGAAAAATCGGGGAAATCAGGAGATTCATAGTCCAACGCGCCCTTTTGGGTAGAAAAACATGGGACAGCCAATTTCGTTTCCTGTTTTTTGCTTTTAACTTGAGACTTGGGACTTGCAACTTGTAACTTATTTAAAACCCGTGTGGCCTGGATCTGCGATCCAGGGGCTTTTGATCTACCGGGGTTGAAGAATGGGTTCTCATGGGTTTTGTAGAGACGTAGCGCGCTACGTCACTTCGTCTCCGTCAGGGGTTCCGTAGTTCTGTGCGACCGGAACGCTAAATGTTAGAATAAATCCTTGTCTGAACTGGGATTTTCATGATTTTTGTGATTGGAGGGATCCTTTTTAATCGAATTAATCGGAGAAAGCAGGGAAATCATGGTCCAACGCTTCTATTTTGAACGCTCCGGAACCGATCGCGCCGGGTATGGTGATCGTCTCATGGATACGCTGGCCGATGAGCTCCAGAAACAGGGTCTTCATCGCTGCGACCGCTGAGAACTCTATCGGTACCGCCAATTTTATCTGCTCTATCCGCAGATTGTGGAGTCACTGACTCCACAATTGAAGCCCCTTCTGCCGCCATCCGGCATAAAGCAAAGAATAGTGGGTACTGTCCCCACAATTGCAATTGCCACCGCAAAAAATGGGAAAATCAGATGCAACCGATTTTTGTTGGGGAACAGAGCTTAAATCAAAGGCCCTTGGTGGGGAAACCTCGCTACGCGGGTTTTCCCTGGCCTGAAGCCCCCAAAGCTGGTCTTCAGGCACACCCTTTGACCTCACCCCGGCCCAAAGCTGCCGGACCTCTCCCACAGGAGAGGTCTTTTAAAAGAAAAAAAGTCCAAACCATGAGGCGATGTTTGCCTCAGGCAAACGCACGCCCCCTCCCGCAACGCTCTCTTTTATGGTAGAAAACACAGGTGACAGCCAATTTCGGTTTCTGTTTTTCGCTTTTAACGTGGGACTTGGGACTTGCAACTTGTAACTTATTTAAAACTGTGTGGCCTGGATCTGCGATCCAGGGGCTTTTGATCTATCAGGGGTTGAAGCAGGGGTTTTGTAGAGACGTAGCGCGCTACGTCTCCGTCAGGGGGTTCCCGTTATTCCGCGCAACCGGAACGCTAAACGTTAGAATAAATCCTTGTCTGAACTGGGATTTTAATGATTTTTATGATTGGAAGGATCAATTTTTAATCGAATAAATCGGAGAAATCAGGGAAATCATAGTCCAAGGAACCCATTTGGGGGGAAAGACAGGGAAAGGCCTTCATAGAATATGGATTTCTTTTTCAAGGATCACTAATTAGGGCTTGCTCATAGCGCTGTTTCTCAACGGATCTCTTTACAATTCTCCCGCTGCAATCTATTTTGAATATCCTCAGCTGATTATCCTAAAACCGGAAGGATAATTCTTAATGCCTCGCATATTCGATAATATCGAACTTGAACTTTTGCCCGCCCTGCAGGAAACGCTGCCTTTGTCAAAGAAATCCGATTTCTGCATCGGCTACTTCAATCTTCGCGGCTGGCGGCTCATCGACAGCTATCTCGATCATTTCAAAGGTGGCGCGGATAACATCTGCCGCGTACTTATCGGCATGCAAAAGCTTTCGCAGGAAGATATCGCTACTCTTTACAGCATAGTAAATGGAGAACAGGTAAGCCAGGGCAAGAGCGAGCCGCTCAAGAAAAGGATTGCCGAGGCATTCAGGGAACAGCTGGCCTCGGGTGCCCCTAATAATCAGGATGAAACGGGCCTGCGCCGGCTCGCTGCACAAATAAGGGCAAAAAAGGTCGCAGTCAAACTTTATTTCAGGCATACGCTTCATGCAAAGCTCTACCTGCTTTATCGTAACGACCCTAATAATCCCATAATCGGCTTTCTTGGCAGCAGTAATCTTACGTTTTCAGGCCTGAAAGATGGCGGAGAATTAAACATAGATGTTCTCGACCATGACGCTGCCAGAAAGCTTGAAAAGTGGTTCAATGACCGCTGGAATGACCGTTTTTGCGTGGATATTTCTGATATGCTTGCAGCCATCATCGAATCCAGCTGGGCACGCGAGGAGAAAATACCGCCGTATCATATTTATATGAAGATTGTTTACCACCTGTCCCAGGATGCCATTGCAGGGGTAAGCGAATTTAAGGTGCCGCGCGATTTTCTTGATAACCCCGATCAAAAGCTTTTCGCTTTCCAGACTATTGCCGTCCAGATTGCCGCCCGCTACCTGTATAAAAGGAATGGCGTATTGATCGGGGATGTTGTCGGCCTTGGAAAAACCCTGATGGCCTCGGCGGTCTGCCGGATTTTTCAGGATGTTTATCATACGGAAACGCTGATACTCTGCCCGAAGAATCTGAAAAAGATGTGGAAGAAATACATGCTTACCTACAGGATGCTCGGCGATATAATTTCGACCAGCGAAATTAAAGCTGACTTTGCCAAAATAACGCCTCGTTATCGAGTCGTGCTAGTTGATGAAAGCCATAACTTCAGGAATAGCGAGGGAAAGCGGTACAAGGCTATTCAGGAGTATATTGCCAAGAATGATAGCCGGTGCATTCTCCTCTCTGCAACTCCGTACAATAAGACCTATCTCGATCTTTCCGGCCAATTGCGGCTATTCATTCCGGATGATCAAAATCTTGGAATCAGGCCGGAGCGAAAAATAAAGGAGGTCGGGGAGCTGCAATTCGAGGGCGAACATCAATGCAAACCTCATTCAATCGCCGCATTTGAAAAAAGCGGTTATGCTGATGATTGGCGGGATTTGATGCGCCTGTATATGATCCGAAGGACGCGAAGTTTCATTACGGAATACTATACCGAAACCGAAAAAGAGACAGGCCGAAAATACCTTACTATGGCTGACGGCTCAAAATCCTTTTTTCCGGATCGAATCCCAAAAACCATCAAATTCAAAATTAATGAAAAGGATCCGCACGATCCGTATGCCCGGCTTTTCGCCCCTGTTGTAGTCGATACCATAAATGAGCTGGAATTGCCCCGTTATGGGTTGGGGAACTACGAGGCCCCGCGTGAAAAAACAAAGCCGAATCATGCTGAGGA
>CAWDOZ010000087.1:0-30691 GCA_963803935.1 uncultured Fibrobacterota bacterium
TTGAACTGTAACCGATGAAATTTCCATCCGGGGTAATTGACGTACCAAAAACAGAACTGTCCTTCCCGCACTGCAGCAGATGCAGGTCCGGCTGGGAAAGATCGAGATACACAAGCCGGTTCTGTCCCGGCGTGCCGATTACAAAGGCGATTTTCAGCCTGCTGGCGCCGACGAACTGGAGCAGCGCGGTCTTGTCGCACGAAAGTGTTATCGGGAAGGTGGCGGCAGGAGCCGTTCCTCCGGGACCGCCCCGGGCCTGAATGCGCCCAGCGCGACCCGGAAGCCGATGTCGGGACCGTCGGCAAAGGGAGGCGTCACGTACGGTCCCTGCCGGCAGCTCGAACGGAGGTAGGCCGCCCCAAGGCGGTACGATCCGCCCCGGAGCGGGCGATTGCTTGACGCTTCATAGTCGGCCTGCGAAAGCTGCGACGGGCCGATCGGATCCGTTACCGCAGAATCCGGATAGTACGCCAGCCAGTCGTTTACCCACTGCGCGACGTTTCCGGCCATGTCGTAGAGACCCAGCGGGTTGGGCTTCAGCTGCCCCACCTTGTGCGCCTGTCCGCCGGAATTGGCAAAGTACCACGCATACGTTGCGGCTGAGGACTCCGCCGTGACACCGCCGCCCCAGTAAAAATCCGTGGTGGTACCGGCACGGCAGGCGTACTCCCACTCGGCCTCGGTGGGCAGCCGGTACCCGAACCGGTTGTAGTTGATGGACAGGTTTTCAAGCACCCAGGGACAAATAGTATCGGTGCAGATTGCCGAATACGAATAAACGGTATCGTACCCTTCTGCTTTGCTGCGCCGGTTGCAATAGAGCACGGCCTGATACCAGGTCACATTAAAAACAGGAAAACTGTCCCCGATGCCGGCGGTCCCGGCAGCCGCGCTGGGATTCACACCCATGAGGGCGGCATACTCTTTTTGCATGACCGGACAGGGGCTCAGGTAAAAATCGTGCGCACAGTGCACGGTATGAACCGGATGCTCGTAGGGCTGGGCCATGGTGTCCGACGAACCCATGGTAAAGGAGCTGCCGTTTGCATGGATAGAGACGAGCCCTGCGGGCGGCTTCGCGAAACAGGCGACAAGAGAGAGATTCTGCTGGATGGTGAGGGCAAGCGGATTCGCCGCGGAATAGGACAACCCCTGCCAGCCGACAAACAGATACCCGCTGTCGGGAACCGCCGTCAGGGTGAGTCGGGTTCCGGTAAGCTGGAGCGTGTCGGCCGGAATACCTTCGACTCGCCCCTGCCCCTCAAACGTAACCTTGAGGGTAACAAATCCCGTGCGGGATACGGGGTTTTTGTTGCAGCCGTCGCAGGTCAGGAGAAGGAGGGCCGAAAGGCACGCCGCTACCAGGAGGGAGCCGGGCAATTGCATGGTACACCGTCTCATCGAAAAAGGCTTCTTGCCCGCTCTGCAGCCCAACGCAGCGCAGTTCTTTTTTCTACAACACGGGACTGCCGCAACACCGCTCCCAGATGCTCCTTGAACTCGATGACGCCGCGCAGCCCCGCGCTCGGGTTGCAATCGAACCAGCGATACCCTTGCCCGGCTGCATGCCGGATGGCATGTTCGTACAGCAGATTGTTCGGCCGATACATGAAAAATTCCGCCTCCCCTGCCCCCAGCCATGCAACCGCATGGCGATTCCAGTAAAAACACAGGATTCCTGCAGCAGGGACCCCTTTAACCTTTGCAAGCCAAAGCTTGCGTCCCCCGCATCCGCTATCGTAAATGGCTTGGAAAAGCGCGTGCGGATACCCACCCCCCCGGGCGAGCCGCCGCTCCTTCCAACGGGCGCGGGAAGACCCATAGAGCGAAAAATAACTCTCCCAGCTCCTCAAAAAGTACCGCTTCAGCGACGGTGACACCGGAAGCAACGGCTTTCCGTACAGCTTTACGGTGTGCATAATCGAACCGGCCCTCGACTGCTGAAATTCCACCCGAAAGGTCTACCGCATGGGTAAAATCGGCGTGGGCAAGCGGCAACGCAATGGATTGAAGGACCGGATCATAGGGGTTTTCACGCCATTGCAGGTCCGGCCGTTTCCCCAGGTGTTCCGCCATAAGCCGGGCGTGCTCAGCGGTCAACGAATCTTCCGATACCCAGCCGCCGAAGGTATGCGCCGGCATCGACCAGTAAAGCTGCACCAGGCCGCCGAGGTACCGGCGACGGGCCATCGGCAGGATGGCAGAGAGCCCATCGCTGAAGGTGATGGCCTCCGTTGCCGGAGCCATCGCCCCGCCGGTCGTTTTGGTAAAGAGATCGACCCATGCCGGGGTATGGAAAAAGGTCGCGTAATCGCAAGCCCGGCAGGCCCTCTCCCACTCGTCTCGTCCGGCCGGGCGGGCGCCGGCGATGCGGAGACCGGCCGAAGCGCTCATGCGGAATCTCCCCCCGATCCAATCTGCCGGGCAATCCCGGTACCGGTACCCTGCCTTCCGGCAAGAAGGTCCAAAAGCGAGGAACCGTCGCGAGCTCGTAGGCAGCGCACGATCAGAACCGGCACGTTTCCCCATAACCGCGAAGGTCATCGCCGCATAAACGGCAATGCCGATCGTTACGAGAAGGGCAAGCTCCCCCGGAGGCCAGAGGCGGGCGCCCCGAAGCGCTGCGAAGGCGGCGAATACTATCGCGGCCATGGCGCCGCTGAGAAAAGCCGGTATCATGAAGCTGCCGAAGTATTCCGGGAGACGGAGCCCGATGGTTGACCCGTAATAGTACGGAAAACTTATTACCAGGAAAATGATGGAAAGGAGCGAATAGGCTGCGGCAATTGCAGCGACGCCGGAATGGACAACCAGCATGAATACAGCCCCGTTCCCGGCCGCAATGATGCAATTCCAGATCAACCCGACCTTCACCCGCCCCTTGGCTATGATGATGGATCCGGAAAGATTCCCGAGGATTTTGCAGAGCCCCATCAGTGTCAGGAGCCAGATGATCGGCACCGCACGGTCCCACCCCGGCCCGTACATGACCGGGATGAATACCCGCCCGGTCGCGCAAAGCCCCAGAAGAAGGGGGAAGGTACACATGCTCAGAAGGCGCACAGTGGCAAGGAATCCTTCCCGCAAGGCACCGTCGTCATGCTGGCTTTTTGCAAATCGCGGCAGGGCGAGGGAACCGAAAATCGGGTTGACCATGCGAAGCGGTGCCACCACCAGCTCATAGGCAATTTTATAGAATCCGAGTTCGCGCATGCCGAGGAATTTACCAATAATGAGGTAGTCGACGTTTGCGGCCAGATAGGTTACCAGCCGTTCTCCCATCTGGAAAGCGCCAAAACGAAGCACTGCTCCAGCTTCGGCAATATCGAAGACCAGGGAGGGCCGCATCAACCCGAAACCGGCGATCAAAAGCGACAGTGATTTGATGCCGCTGTAGAGGATCTGTCCCGCAACGTATGAAAAAACTCCGTGACCGGTGAGGGCCAGCGCCACAACCGTCGCGGTCCCGATGCACCGCGCGGCAATTTCGATGACCGCCATGCGCCGGAAACGCAACTCCTTCTGGAACTGAAACTGGTAGAGACCGCCGAGGGAAAGAGCAGGAAACAGGCGCCGATCCACCCGATATAGGGAGCAAGCGGCGATGCCGGCCGGAACCCCGCGAGCAGGAAATGACCGGCTATTCCGAAACCGAAAAGAACAATCCCGGATAGAACCAGGAACCAGTAGATTGTGGAAAATGCCCGGCGGGAGAGGGATTGGAAATGAATCAGTGCGGTGCCGGTGCCCAGGTCGGCAACCGATCGGCCAAAACCGAGAATTACGGCGAGCAGTGCTATAACCCCGAGATCTGCAGGCAGCAGCGTGCGTGCAAGAACCAGTATTTCAAGAAACTGTGTACCGGCTATAATGAGGTTGGTCGTGGAGACGTTTGCCGCATCGGCAATGACGCGGCGTTTCATGGGCATGTCCCGACTTCAATCCTTGCCATGGGTTGAGGGGCCCCGAAGTTCAGGGCGTGATGATGATCCTGCCGCGGCTGCTGTTGCCGGACGATTGAATAGTATATAAATATATCCCCGGGACAATTCCGGAAGCCGGCGCCCAGGAGCATACGGTTCCGGTAATGCTCTGATCCGCCACCGGCGCTACCGCAACCAGGGTGCCCGACAGCGTGTAAATGCAGACCTTGCTCGCAGGCGGCAGTTTTTCAAAGACTATAGTCTGGTTGCGATGTTTTGAAAAAGGGTTCGGATAAACAAAGGGCGAACTGCTGGCAGCCGGTTCGACGCTGTAGCCTATTGAAAACCGGGAGACCCCTTTGTCGGTGCCGGCCCAGAGGAAGCCGTTTTTCCGGTCGATGGCCAGGCTCTGGACATTGTTCGAAATCAATCCCTGCGTCATCCCGATGGTCATTTTCGCGCCGGTGGTGAGGTCGTACCGGATCAGGCCGCTGTCCGCGGTTCCGAGCCACAGGTAACGGTCATCCTGCATCTTTACCGTCTGGACACCTGTCAAGGACGTATCGACCAATGAATCCGAACCGGTAAAGGAATTGCTGGTCGACAGGAGGTGCCGCAGCCCGGAAAGCAACGCCCTGTTCGGGGCCGAATAGGTATAGACGCCCTCGGACGATGCGAGAAAGGTCAGGGAATCCCTGGTGGCTGCGGCATCGAAAAACGACATCTGGGTGCCGAAGGCGGTATCGTACACGCAGGAGATGGTGCCGGTCAAAGGATTTCCCGTGTATGAAAGGACAACCAGCTTCCCCAGCGGACCGGTTTCCTCTTCGGCCAACCCGCCCTCCCCGAGGATGACATTATGGGCCGCATCGATGCAGACAACATTGTAATTCTGCGACCAGAGCGAATCGCCGTTGTTTGGAAGTGAGGGAAGCAGGTAGCGGTAGCTGCCGGCAGCTGGAGTGGGCCCGGTTCGCGGATCGTAGCAGAGCAGGGAACCGGTAAGATTATTATAAGATGAAATCCACAGGTAACCGGCCGAGTCGAGTGCAATCCCTTCGCTGATACCCCATCCGCAGTAGGGGGACTGGATAAACAATCCCCCGCTGACGGTATTTACACCCGGGCAATACTCCAGCCATGAATTCGCGCTTCGGTTATAAAACTTGACCTGCCCTCCCCGGGAGCCGAACCACATATTGCCCGACCGGTCTTCGACCGCCGCATTGAACCCGCCCGGCTCCGGAGTACCTCCCCAGGGTCCCATGGACGGGAAGGTCGCCGGGCTGTAAACCTGCCAGGTGTTATTGCGCAATACGCTGATCCCCTCCCACCAGGGGTTGTTGATGAAGGCATTCTGGTTCCCCGCGCATGCCCAGCCCAGTCCTTCTTTATCGACATATACCTTAGTTACGTTGGTAAACGTGGGGCCCGCAATCGGCGATTGGACCGTATCGCTGCCGTTCCAGAAATAGAAATAATTGTAGTGGGTTCCGATGAGACAACGGTGCCTGCCGTTGACCGTGTCGGCGGCTATGGTCGTAACCGAGCTGGGCAACGTCAGGACACTGTTCCCATCGACCGACAGGACCCCGAGCGCTAAAAGCGGCAGGGAATCCTCGTTTGGTGCGCTGCTGACCAGGTGTCCGCCGAGCATCGCCGCCGGAAACTGCTGAGCCTGGTACCCGTTGCCGCCGACAATTATTGCCTGTACGGTGAAGGCGACCGAACTGTCGATGGTCCAGATCGATGGGTCGAAAAAATTTGAGTCCTGAAGCCCGGTGCCGCCAATCGCAAGTTTTGCGATTCCGCGCACGCATCCCAGAAGCAGGGTATCGCGATAGACCGCGAGGGAAAATACCTGCGGACCGGGCATCCCGGGGCCGAACCCCGCCGCATTCTGGATGGACCGGTGCGTTACCGTGTCGAAAACGCTGCACCCCTTGGTCGAGCCGATAATAAGGTAGCGCCCATGGGAGAGAAGTCCCGTAATTTGCCACCCGGCACTGAAATACGCGGGAAAGACTTGCTGGGTACCCTGCGGCGATCGTTCGTAGAGATAGCCCGCATTGCTGCCGATCCAGAGGATATGATTTGAATCGAGAGTTAGGCTCGTCAGGTTTAAATCCGGGAACAGCGTCGGGTCGGAATATAATGTCCCGGACCCGGTCGTGCAATTGTATTGATAGAGCCCGCCGCTCGTGGCAACCCACACAATATTGCCGTTAATTGCGAAGCTATTGACCTGCAGCACCGAGGTATAATTGACGAATTGATTAAACTGGGGTGCAGCGGCAGAGAAAACCGACCCGGCAACGGCAAGCATCAGAGTCACGATAAAAGCTGATTTTCTATTCACCTGAATCTCTCGATCGGTCATGAGAAAGCGAAGCTTTCCGCGCAAATTAGGAATATATAGAATATTTCGCTGCGGATGGAAAAAATATTGTCCGGAATGCGGAGTTCACAATTCCGGAGGCGAGGAGAAAATTGTTCATGCAGGCGACTTTTTACTACCCTGATGCGGACTCGACCTGATACCGGAGGCATCTCTATCCCGCCCCCACCCGGCACGCATAAAATGAATGGTGGAGCTGAGGGGGATTGAACCCCTGGCCTCGACATTGCGAACGTCGCGCTCTCCCAGCTGAGCTACAGCCCCACAGGAAAAACAGGTCTCAAAATACATTCAGCGAACCCTCGCCACAAACTTTTACTGCGTTCTCCCGGCGGCGATGGGAGCCTGCCTCCTTCGTGCCCTTCGGATCAGGAACGCTTTTGGAATTTGAGGTAGAATTAATTAATTTTAATACGGTTGCAGCGGGGTCCGGCATTGCAGGGCGGGAGAGTGGAATCGTGGCATACATCGGCATCGGATATTCCGGAGACAATTCATCGTTTCTTCGCGAACAGGTATCTCTCAATGGAGCATGGCTCAAGGGAGACCGGCTGCCGCGGTTTTTCGGCGATGGATTTGTTGTCATGTACGACTCCAATACCGCCCGTGAATTCGTGAAAAAGTGCAAGGCTTCTGCGGATAAAAATTCGATCACCATCTACCCAATGGAACAACCGATTCCCTGATAGGGGATCGAGTGAACGTCGTCGGGCAGGACGCTTGCCGATTTCCTACCGGAATTTTTCGCCGACGGTGGGTACCTGTCTCTCCTTTTTGCCTGCGGGAATAAGGCCACCTAAAGCCAATGCTTAATTTTACCGAAAATATAGAACCCCTGAAAATACTGCGGCTGCTTTCGAGAAGCATCCCGTCGTATTTAAAATCCTGGCGCCCTGTTGATGATTCCACCGGTTTGTTCGGCAGCATCGATCCCACGAGTTTCAATATGCGGTCGGTGGGATCTTCCTCGCCGGTCATCGAATACGTGATACGGCCTCATGTCAATGTTCTCTGTCTACTGGGGAGCTTTATCTACCTCGACCAGATGGAGCTTTTAAGCGCCATCATCTCCCGCGAGGAGCTCACCGACCGGATACGCCGGGGGGTGCGATGGGCGTGCGAAACCCACCTGACCGGCACCCGTGACGTCGAAACCTTTCTCGATCGCAAACGCTGGGGAGAGAACTGGCGGTCGAAGCCTCTGGGCGACGCTCCTGGGCCTGTGCGGGGTACTGTGCCGCTCCATACTCGACGAGAAGGCAATCGGGGAGATCGGGCGGGTCGTCGCATTCGAAGCCGACCGTTTCATCGGCGTCATGCCGCCCGGCGGCTGTGCAATCGACACCAAGGTAGAGGAAAACGTCATCGACACCCTGTCGCTCGCCTGGGCGATCAACCTTTTGCCGGACCATGCCCATGTCAAAAAGTGGGAGCGCGCCCTGCAGCTCTGGTCGGTCAACATCGCATCGAGCATCCTCGATCGCGCCGACCACTCGCCGTTTCTCGGCAGCTCCCTTGCCCGCGCCGTCACCACGGAAAATCTTTTTCCGGATATGACGGCCGAAAACCACGGTTTTTTTCACCCCGATCTCCTGACCTACAGCGCCTGGATCGTTCTTGCCACCGCCGCCTATACCCTGCACCAGCGAACGCCGCCGCGCTGCCTGTTCCGCAAGACGCACCAGCGCACCTTCGACCTGCTCCTGCGCTTCTGCCTGCCCATGGGACTCATCTATGCGCCCGGCAGCCACGATCTGCCGATGTTCATTCCCCGGCCCTTTGCCTTTGCCTGGGGACTGCTGCATAACAATCCCCGCGCCCTGAGCCTGACCGCCCACATGCTGTCGTGGATGGACAACTGCCTTCTGACAACGCAGGAGAACGAAGGACCGTGGGTATACGGGCTCGAACAGCATCCGGACGGCTGGAACCTGCTCTTCCAAAGCAACGTCGGCCTCGAACTCGCGCTCCTCGCCTGCCTGCCGCTCTCGGCGCAGCCGACCTCCCCTGCCGCCACGGCCCAGATCGAAAACATGGGCGACTCCCGCCACATCTACCCGTATGTGGAGGTGTGCTATCGCCGGAATTTCCGTACCACCCGCAGCATGGCCTGGAAGGCGCTCGGCGATCATCCGGTCGTCGGTTTTTCGGTCCACTCGCAGCCCGAGCTCCTCATGCCGGTCA
The DNA here is from genome assembly GCA_963803935.1 of uncultured Fibrobacterota bacterium. Taxonomy (GTDB): domain Bacteria; phylum Fibrobacterota; class Chitinivibrionia; order Chitinivibrionales; family Chitinispirillaceae; genus BOG-1184. The sequence continues at coordinate 8,506 of CAWDOZ010000087.1, forward strand.
AGGCGAACCTGCTCGGCATCCCGCAGGTGTCAAACCATGTCCAGACCTCCGATACGGTGTTCCACGTCGACCGCCTCCTGCGCGAGGGCTTCGACACCTACGGTCTCATTCGCTACTACAACGCGGCCGGGGCGCCGGTGCTCAAACGGCAGGTACGGGTCCAGACCTGGGGCGACGACGGCATGATCGTCTTCGATGAGATCATTGCCGAAACACCGCTTATCGTGTTCGAGCAGTACCTCTCACCCCTCTATATAGTCAATGACCACTGGACCGGCGAGAACATAGAATTCTACAGCGGTTCCCTGCGCGAGACCTTCCCGTCGCGCGAACGCAACTTCCGGGAGGTCCAGTGCCCGTCCTTCTGGGCGAGCATCGGCACCCACCTCCTGTTCCAGTTCATCTGGGGCCGCACCAAGGGGCTCTACTACCTGCCGGGCGGGGAACGCAATGCGCCCCAGCTCTGGAAAAACTGCCGGCTCGACATGCTCGGCGTCCATATTGAGTCACGGGAAGCGGCGGCAGGCGACAGTATCTACCGGGTCGGGTTTTTCATCGGCACCGGCAAGGGACCGCGCTCCTTCAAGTGCGCCGGCACTGCAGGCGAGTTCTTCAAGGGCCTCGTCATCATGGACGGAAAACTGACCGCCGGGCTCGATTGAGGCAAATCCTTTCGGCACCGATGGCAACACCACAGGAAATTCTCGACCGGTATTCCAAGCTCACCGCCTGGTGCGATGCGTTCTGGCAGCGCGTCGTCGCGCGCTTCCCGGACCAGTTCGCCTGCGCGCCGGGCTGCGGCATCTGCTGCACGCTCTCCTCGGTCAACAAGCTCGAAGCAGCGGTCATCGCCGGCCACTGCGAAGCCCATCCGGAAACCCTGCGCCCACCCCTCCCCGACCCGGCGAATGACGACCGGTGTCCGTTCCTGACAAACGACAAATGCCGCATCTATGCCGCCCGGCCGCTCATCTGCCGCACGCATGGGCTGCTGCTGCGAAGCACGGAATTTACCGACAGGATTGCGGCGAGCTGTCCGTATAACTTTGCAACCGTGGAATTTAAGGATGTGGCGGACGAATTTGCGCTGGATGCGGAAAAGATATCGCTGAATTTGGCAAGGCTCAATGCGGCGTGGTGCATGGTGGCGGGGATAGATAAGGAAACGGCGGTGGTGAGGGTGAGATTGAAGGAGCTGGCGGAAGGAAAGGCGGAAGAAGGCAGGGGGAAGGCAGACTAAAGGCAGAAGGAAGGAAAAGATAAAGGGTCAAGAAGAACTGTCAGGAATATTTTAGATCCGCCCCGTCTGAGACGTTGCAAGCAACGTCTTTACCATCAAATACACAATCCTCCCGCCCCGCAATCCGGATTTTTGACTCTTTTTTCCTCATCTTACTTTCTGGCTTTCGTCTGCCTTCCTCCTGCCTTCCCCCTGCCTTCCCTTATTTTTCTCCCATGCCCACCCTCCTCTACCACACCGGCGCTCTCGGGGATTTCATCACCACCCTCCCCGCCCTCGCGCTCTGGAAGAATAAAACCAGGCCGGCCGACCGCCTCGTTCTCCTCGGGAAATCCAGTATCGGCGCCCTCGCTCTAGACGCCAGGCTGATCGACGAATCCTGGGACATCGACTCTCCGCGCTTCATCCCGCTCTTTCGCGACGATTATTCCCCGACCGCCGCGAACATCCTATCCGCCTTCGACGCAGCTGTTGTTTTTTCTAAGAGTCCCTCTCCCCTGCTTGCGAATCTCCGCAAAAGCGGAATTGCCGAACTTCACTTGCAGGAACCTTTTCCCGCGACCCCCGGAATGCATGTCGTCGATTATCATCTGTCGCTTTTTGCCGACCCGGAAACACTCGCCTTGCATGAAAAAATCCCGCGCATGTCGCCTTCCTCGGCTGCTTTCGCGCAATCACGCGATTTGCTTCCGGGCAACATCCATCCGGTCGCGCTGCATCCGGGCAGCGGTTCGGCCTTGAAAAACTGGCCGATCGATCGCTACATGGAGCTTGCCGACCGCTTGCGCAGGCAAGGTTTACCAATAGCGTGGATCAGAGGTCCCGCGGATGTCCCATTCGAGGTTCCTTCCGGAGACCTCAGTATCGTTGAACCGCCGCTTCCAATTCTGGCGGCATTTCTTGCGGGTTGCCGGCTCTTCATCGGCAACGACAGCGGCGTCGCCCACCTTGCCGCAGCCGTGGGATGCGCAACCCTGGCCATTTTCGGGCCGTCCGATCCGGCAATCTGGTCGCCGCGTGGGCCATGGGTCGAGGTCGTTTACAATAAGATTAACTGTTCTCCATGCCATAGATTGAGAAAGTCGGAGGAAAGCTGTAAGCGATCTTGTCTTGAGAGATTTTCGGTTGAGGATGTTCTGGGTGCTTTCGAGCGGGCCTTACCCCTGTTTCCCTAATCTACACGGTTTTGATTTGCCGTTCTTGATTTCCAGTGTTTTTTCTACCTCATGGGAGCGTTGCGGGGGTGCGAGAGCGCCTGCTGAGCATAGCGAGGCAGGCATCGCCTCGCACCTCCGCAGGAAGGGGTGTGCCAAAGACCCCGCAGCCCGGCTTTGCGGGCGCGGAGGCTTTGGCCAGGGGGAACCGCCATAGCGGTTCCCCCACCAAGGCATTTGCCTATGCTATTCCTACCTCAAATACGGCTTCAAATACTTCCCGGTCTCCGACTCCGGATTCTTTGCAATCTGCTCCGGGCTCCCGGTAGCCACGATCCTGCCGCCCGCCTCCCCGCCCTCGGGGCCGAGGTCGATGATATGGTCGGCGCATTTGATGACGTCGAGGTTGTGCTCGATGACCACGACCGTGTTTCCCCGGTCAACAAGCTCCTGGATGACCAGGAGGAGCATCAGGATATCCTCGAAGTGCAGGCCGGTGGTCGGCTCGTCGAGGATATAGAACGTCCTTCCGGTAGCGCGCCTGGCAAGCTCGGCGGCAAGCTTGATCCGCTGCGCCTCGCCGCCCGAGAGCGTGTTGGCGGCCTGGCCCAGCCGGATATACCCGAGCCCCACCTGGGAGAGGACCGCGAGCTTTACCTTGATGGCCGGCAGTGCATCGAAAAAACGGAGGCCTTCGTCGACCGTCATGGCCAGGACGTCGGCGATACTCTTCCCCTTGAAGAGGATTTCGAGGGTTTCCCGGTTGTATCGCCTGCCCTTGCAGGCTTCGCACTCCACGTAGACATCCGGCAGAAAGTGCATCTCGATGCGCAGGACCCCGTCGCCCTCGCAGGTTTCGCAGCGACCGCCCTTGACATTGAAGCTGAACCGGCCGGGCTTGTAGCCGCGGATCTTGCTCTCCGGGAGCATGGTGAAGAGGTCGCGGATCTGGTCGAAGGTTTTGGTGTAGGTCGCCGGGTTGGACCGCGGCGTGCGGCCGATGGGCGACTGGTCGATGGCGATCACCTTGTCGATGTGCTTCACCCCTTCGCAGGCGCCGTGGGGAAGCGCGGTCGTCCGGGAGCGGTAGAGCTTCTGTGCCAGGACCGGCAGGAGCGTATGGTTTACAAGCGTGCTTTTGCCCGATCCGGAAACCCCGGTGACGCAGATGAAGGTGCCGAGGGGAAACGCCGCATCGATCGCCTTCAGGTTATGGCCCGAGGCCGCGCGCAGGGTAATGCTTTCGCCCGATCCCTTGCGGCGCGCAAGCGGCAGCGGAATCGACTTACGGCCCGAAAGATACGCGCCCGTAAGGGAAGTCGGGTGTTTCGCGACCTCGGCAGGCGTGCCTTCGGCAACAACCTTGCCGCCGGCGTTCCCGGCGCCGGGCCCGATATCGATCAGGTGGTCGGCGGCGAGCATGGTATCGCGGTCGTGCTCGACAACCACCACCGTATTGCCGAGATCGCGCAGCGCATGCAGCGTGTCGAGGAGCTTGTCGTTGTCGCGCGGGTGCAACCCGATTGACGGTTCGTCGAGAATGTAAATGACCCCGGTGAGCCGGGAACCTATCTGTGTCGCCAGCCGGATGCGCTGCGACTCCCCTCCGGAAAGGGTCATGGCGGCGCGGCCGAGGGTAAGGTAGGCAAGCCCGACGTTCGTGAGAAAATCGAGGCGCTGCCGGACCTCCTTGAATATGGGAGCGGCAATCTTCTGCTGCCGCACGTTGAGCGTGATGCCGTCGAGAAAGGGATGGACCAGGCCAATCGGCATGCCGGATAGCTCGGCGATATTCTTTCCGCCCAGGAGAACGGCGAGGCTCTCCTTCTTGAGCCGGGCGCCCTTGCAGGTCGGGCATGCGCGCTGCGACATGAACCCCTCGATCCAGCGCCGGATGTCCTCGGAGGCGGTCTCGCGGTAGCGGCGCATGAGGCTTGGTACCACGCCCTCGAAGTCGCGCATGAATTCGCCGTACCCCTCACGCGACCTCGCCTCCCAGCGCATGTGGATACGTTCTCCTCCCGACCCGTAGAGCAGCGTCCGTCGCTGTTTTTCGGTGAGGTCGCGGTACGGCCGGGAGAGCGGAATGGCATAATGTTTACAGACCGATACGAGGATCTGGCGGTTCCACGATCCCATGGTCGCGGATGCGCTCCAGGGCGCAATGGCGCCCTCATCGAGCGAAAGTGTCGGGTCGGGCACGAGGAGGGCCGGGTCGATTTCCAGCAGGTAACCGAGGCCGGTGCACGCCTCGCAAGCACCGAAGGGATTGTTGAAGGAAAACATCCGCGGCAAGAGTTCGTCGATGCTTATGTGACAATCGGGACAGGCGAGCCGCTCGGAAAATATCCGGGCTTCCGCGCCCGGGACATCTATGAGAACGGTGCCGTTTGCGCTCATTTTCAGCGCCGTTTCGAGCGACTCGGTCAGCCGCGACCGGAGCGAGGGACCCGAAACCAGCCGGTCAACCACCACCTCGACCGAGTGTTTCTTGTTTTTATCGAGCTTGATCTCTTCATCGAGCGCCAGCACCTCCCCGTCCAGCCGGATCCGGGCATACCCGTCCTTCTGGAGCTTATCGAAGAGCTCCCGATAGACCCCCTTGCGCCCGGAGATGACCGGGGCAAGAATCTGGAACCGTGTTCCTCCCGGCAGCTCCATGACCTGGTCGGCGATCTCCTGGACAGTCTGGCTGGTAATGACGCGTCCGCAGTTCCAGCAGGTGGGTGTACCGGCCCGCGCGTACAGCAGGCGCAGGTAGTCATGGATCTCGGTTACCGTGCCGACGGTGGAACGGGGGTTGTGCCCGGCGGTTTTCTGCTCAATGGAAATGGCGGGCGAGAGGCCGTCGATGGAGTCGACATCGGGCTTCTCCATGAGGCCCAGGAATTGCCGGGCATAGGCGGAGAGCGATTCGACAAACCGCCGCTGCGCCTCGGAGTAGAGGGTATCGAACGCAAGCGAGGACTTGCCCGATCCGGAGAGACCGGTGACAACGGTAAAGCTGCCCCGCGGAATAGACACGGTGATATTCTTCAGGTTGTGCTCGCGGGCACCCTTGATGACGATATTTTTACTTTGCATAATAGGAATGCTACGCCGGCAGGGAATGATACTCGTTCCAGGCAAGGAGTATCGACTCGGCGACCTTGGAACGGTCGAAAGGTTTGAAGAGGCAGGGGTAGTGCAGCGACTTGTTTATTTTGACAAGGGTATGGTGCGGGTTGTACCCGAACCCGGTCATGAGGATAACCTGCGAATCAACCCGCTTTTCCTGCAGGTAACACATGAACTCATAACCGTCCATGTCCGGCATGGCGATATCGGTCAATACGAGGAAATACCGTCCCCGATCGAGCTTCTCCCGTGCCTCGGCAACCGAGGGCGCAGTAGTTACCTCCCAGCCGAGGGAGTCCAGGAACATCCGGAGGAACTCGAGGACATCCGCTTCATCGTCAACAACCAGGATATTATGGTTTTTTTCTTTTTCCGATAAGTTCATAGGTTTTATCGATCAATTCCCGTTTTCCGAAAGGTTTGGTAATATACGCATCGGCATTCATGATGTGGAGCCCTACCATTTGATCGACCTGCTTCGATTTTGCCGTCAGGATTGCAATGGGAACGGCATCGAAGGAGTTGTCGTCGCGAATCTGCTTAAAAATAGTCCATCCATCCACCTTGGGCATCCGCAGATCGAGGAGAATGGCATCCGGCCGATAGTCTTTGGCTTTGTCATAAGCGGACTCGGGGCAGGATGCCGCCTCAACCTCGAAATCCGCGGTTTCGAGAACCAGCTTTACGAGGTCGGCGATATCCTTATCGTCGTCGATAATCAGTATCTTGGTGCGCTCAGCCATTTCGATCCTACCTCCCGAAAAACTCTGAAAAAAGCCAGCTCCAGTAGCGAAGGCATACGCACAGTGCGGCTGCCCCGGCGCTTACGCGCATTACAAGGGATAGCAGCGGCGATGCATTGATCGCGAATGCCCGCATTCCGGCATCAATTCCGCATGCTGCGGCAACAACCATTGCCGCTATAATCAGAATTACATAGTATGGACGTATTTTCAGCGCGTTCCCCATCTTGCGGCTTAAATACGCGAGAATGAGCATGCTCGTTATGAGCGATGCATCCAGCATGATTTTAGCAAGGAGTTCCGCCATGCAGCTACTTCTGCACCCTTCTCATGGTTAAAAACAGGCGAATGGTGCTGGATATGGAGATGAGCGCCCCGGCTCCGAGAAACAACAGCTCGATTCCCCGTACCGATGCGGAGGAACTCCGGATACCGATCCAGGAAAGGCAATAGGCTCCGGCCAGGACAATAGCTGCAATAAACCCGAAGCGGGGGGAGGGGTGGTGCAATTTCTTCCGGTAAAAAAGCGAGATGAGGAATGCAATGAGATTCAATGCCACAAAACAGAGCAGGTAGCCGGCAAACAGCGCTATCCGGATATTCAAGGCCGCCGGATGGTTCATTTCTTCTTTCCGAAAACGTTGACAAAAGCATCCTGCGGCGTAGCCCGGGCGGTACCGCTCATGATCCCTTCACGGCCCGCAAACTTCTCCTCGACCTCGATGCCGTGCGGAGTGATCCTGAAACAACGAATGTCTTTCTGATGATCGCTGCCGCGCATTTTGAGCACGCAGATCGCTTTTTCTATGCAGCTGTCGATTTCGACGTACCTGAGCAGCATGTAGGAATCGACAATGAAAGGAATCTTGCTGGTTACCTGCGCTACCTGCCCCAGCAGGTTATCGTTCTCGCGAAGCAGAATGCTCGTAACCCCTTCACGCTTGAGGGCATTGATGAACTTACGCTCGATTTCCCGTAGTTCAATCGGGTCGAGCGCCAGGGCCTCCAGATGCGTCGTACTGTCGACGATCACCCGCTTCACGCCCATCTCTTCGATAAGCGTTACGAAGCGGCCGTCAACCTTGCTGAGCTCCTCAAGCGCGGTCTGCGGATCGGAAAATATGACTTTCAGGGTTCCTTCCTCCTCGAGCTTTTTAAAATCCCAGCCGAACTGGAGGGCATCGCGATAGTACTGCTGCGGAAATTCCTCGAAGGTAATGATGAGCCCGGGCTCATTGAAGCGGGTAATGCCGTTGTAAATAAACTGCATTGCCAGCGTCGTTTTCCCCGTTCCCGGTGCTCCCTCAAGCAGATTGGCGCTGCCGGGGAGCATCCCGCCCATGATCATTTCATCGAGACCGCTAATGCCGAAAGGAACCCGTGATTCTTGCATATAACCTTCCTTTGATTATTCGCAGGTCATGAAACCAGGTGATCGATCACTGCCTTCTGAACATGAAGCCGGTTTTCGGCCTCATCAAAAGCTACCGATTGCTTTGAATCCAGAACTTCGCTGGTTATCTCTTCACCCCGATGGGCAGGGAGACAATGCGAAACCACGGCGTTTGAGGGAGCGCAGGAGAGGAGGTATGCATTTACCTGGAATGCGGCAAAATCGCCGGCCCGTTTAGCCGCCTCATTTTCCTGACCCATACTGGCCCAGACGTCGGTATAAACGGCCATTGCGCCGGCCACGGCCTTTTTCGGGTCGTGGACGACGGATAGTACTGCGCCGGTGTCCGCGGCGATGCCCTGTGCATGACTCCACAGCTCGGGAGATGGTTCATACCCGGGCGGACAGGCCACGGTGAACCGGTAACCAAGCTTCGCGCAGAGCAGGGCAATCGAGTTGCAGACATTGTTGCCGTCACCGATAAAGGCAATATTTTTCAGGGAATCAGCCCCGAAGGTCTCATCAAGCGTCAAGGCGAAGGCAAGCGCCTGACAGGGGTGATGGGTATCGGTAAGAGCGTTGATTACCGGCACGGAACTCGATTTCGCCAGCCGTTCGACCATGGCATGGCTGAAGGTCCGGGCAACGATGAGATGAACCCACCGCTCGAGGTTGCGGGCTACATCCTCAGGGCTCTCCCTCTTGCCGAGACCCACGTTTTCGGAGGTAAGGGTTATGGCATGGCCGCCCAGCTCGTGAACGGCGGTTTCAAACGTAATCCGGGTTCGCAGGGAAGGTTTCTCAAAAATCAGCACGGCGGTTCGGTCTGCGAAGATCCGTCGCTCCTTCGTAAGCCGGTTTTTCTTGAACTCCCGGGCCTGCGACAGAATGGCGCGTAATTCACCCGCCGATAATTCATTGAGCGATAACAGGTCTTTTTTCGGATTCATCGTTGCGCAATCGACCGTAAGGTACCGTAAGTCCGCCTGCGGCGGAGTTGGATAAAATAATAGTTACCATCACCATTTTTGAAAAAAAATGATTCTCGCCCTATAAATTTTATCCTTCCTTTCCAGACCATATATATATTACAGACAAACGATTTACCCATCCGGTCAAACATCCGGCTGATAATCTCCGGGCGGCAATGGAGGCCGCTCACTATCCTTCATCATATTCCATGAGGGGGCCCTCCGTGGAGATCACCGAAGTCCGCATAACTCTCAAGAACGAGGACAAGCTCAAAGCCTTTGCCAACATTACCTTCAATAATGAATTTGTGGTGCGGGGGCTCAAAGTCATCAGCGGCTCCCAGGGGTATTTCGTTTCCATGCCCAGTCGCAGGAAAAAAGACGGCTCCTTTCAAGACATGGCGCATCCCATTACCAATGACCTCCGGAAAAAAATCGAGGACCGGGTGCTCGACGCCTTTGAAAGCGAATTGAATCGGCCCAAGGCTGCCTCGCCGGTAGTGGCGGAGATCGATACCATGCTCGTTAAAGAGCTGCAGGACTGATCTTTTTTGACTTCCAAAAGCAGCCATCCATGATATATATTACGAAATTGTCTGTATTGTAACTGGGGCGTCGACAAGCGGCAAGTCACGAGGTTTTGGTCCTCGCATCCGGAGGTTCGAATCCTTCCGCCCCAGCCATAGTCCGGCTGTGGCGGTTATGCGTAAGCCCGATTTTTCGATTAGATTGATTACCGGCCTGTTCCGGCATTCCGAATAATCTGGAACCCAATGAGGAGGCATGTCTGTGGATATCATTAAGCTGAAGGCTCGACCGCGTACGGGGTCGGGAAAATCGTATACCCGGAAAGCACGGCTGGAGGGATGGGTGCCGGCAATTTATTATGGCGAAAAGAAAGAACCGGTCATCATCGAAGTGGATAATCGAGAATTTTCCGCCATAGTCCGGGGGAAGAAACTTACCCACCTGATCGATCTGGGAATCGCCGGTGGGCAGGAAACCTCCGTTGCCGTCATTCGCGAAGTGCAGCGCCATGTCATCAAGAACGACCGGTATCTGCATATCGACTTCCAGCGTGTTGATATGGATAAGACGGTTACGGTCGATTGTCCCATCGAGCTGGTCGGGCTGCCGATCGGCGTCAAGGACAGCGGCGGCGTGCTCGGCCATCCTGTCAAGCGAGTGAAGATCGAGTGTATGCCGGCCTTCATCCCGGACAAGATCTCTATCGATGTTACAGAGCTCAAAATCGGGGACTCGATCCATTTTCGCGATGTTTCGATTCCGAATATCACGATCAAGGCGCCGGGCGACGAAGTGGTTGCCGTCGTCACGCATCCGACCCGTGAAGAAGAGGCCGCTAAGCCGGCGGAGGCCGCAGCCGCTGCTGCAACGCCTGCGGAAGGTGCGCCTGCCGCCGGTGCCGCTCCTGCGGCAGGCGCCCCGAAAGGCAAGGACAAAGCTTGACGGTAGGCGGCACAGCCGCCGCCCTGAAGCTCAAGAATGGGATTTTTTTCATTTTTCCGGAAACGAAAAGCCGATTCCGGTATACCGGAATCGGCGGAAGTACTGTTTTTCGGGCTCGGCAATCCGGGCCGTCAGTACTTCAATTCGCGGCATAATATCGGGTTCCGGGTGGCCGATGCGCTGGTCTCCGAATTTGGGAACCGGGTTGCCGGCAGCAGGTCCGATGCCGATTTTACTGCTGGAACGCTCTTTGAATCGAAGCATTCGATGGTTGTAAAACCGTTGACCTTTATGAACCGGTCCGGAACGGCGGTCGAGTCGATCATGCGCGAATTCCATTGCCCGGCGGAAAATCTGCTCGTTATCGTCGATGACTTCCACCTCCCGCTGGGTACCCTGCGTGCCCGGCGCGGCGGCTCGGATGGAGGCCATAACGGATTGAAATCGATTATTGCGCTTATCGGAGACAATTTTCCCCGGCTGCGTGTCGGTATCGGCTCCCCGCCTTCGGGCAGTCCCACCATCGATTTCGTGCTTGGACCGTTTTCCCCGGATGAGGAGCTGGTCCTTGAAAAAGTGTTGCCCCGGGCAGTCGAAGCGTGCAAACTCTTTGCGCAGGGCGGTATTGAGCCGGTCATGAATGCTTTCAATAAATAGGTGCCATGCAGGTAAGAGCTTTGATGCATTAGCTCTCAGCACAAAACCCTGCTCTGAACCTTCCTGCAAAGGATCAGGGCCGATAACGACCACAGGAGGTACCGTAGTGAAAAGACCTTATGAATCAATGATCGTGTTTGACGGAACCCTTCCCGACGACACGCTCCAGAAAGCGCAGTCTCAGATTGAGGATTTCCTGAAGCAGAATGCCGTCTTCGAGAAAACCGATGTCTGGGGAAAGCGCACCCTCGCCTATACTATCGGCAAGAAGAAAATCGGCTTTTACTGCCTGTTCCTGTACGAGGGCGAAGGCACTATCGTGAACGCGCTGGAACATCACATGAAGCTTGATGAGCAGGTCCTCCGCCACCAGACCGTTGTCCGGAACGTTAAAAACGACATCAAACGCGTCGCCTTTTTCGAGCAGAAGGATAAGCCTGTGGAACCGGGGCCGCTTGTCAGGACTGATTCCGATAAAATGGATGATTCGGACGATGGCAAGGAATAGTCCCGACAGCATCCTTTCAAAGCGACCGGTTCCAGCACAACACTACTTCAAAAGAGGAAATTATGATGCCAGAAAGAAGATTCAGAGATAAAGAAAGCGGCAGTCGTTTCAATGGCAGGAAAAGGGTAAAGAAGGTATGCTGGTTCGAAGCCAACGGGATCGAACCGGACTATAAGGACATCCGGATCATCTCCCGTTATATCACCGAACGGGGAAAAATCGTGCCGCGGCGTCTCTCCGGAGTAACGGCAAAAAATCAACGGCGGCTTGCAAGGGCCATCAAACGTGCCCGTCATCTCGCGCTCATTCCGTTTGTCGCGGAAAATATTAAATAAAAAAGGATTGGAGAGTACTATGGAAATTGTTCTGGTGCAGGACCATGAAACCCTCGGCAAAGCCATGGATGTCCTTAAGGTCAAAGATGGATACGCCCGGAATTATCTTATCCCGACCGGCATTGCCGTACAGGCGACCGAGGGCAACAAGAAGCGCGTTGCCGAATCCAAGCGGATAGCCGATCTCGGGGAGGAGCATAAGCAGAAGCAGGCGCGCGAACGCGCAGAAAAAATCGAACAGATTCCCTGCACCATTCCCGTTAAAGTCGGTGAAGAGGATAAGCTGTTCGGTTCGGTCACCGCGCAGGAGATCGCCGAGTTCCTCACCAAGGAGGGCTTTGATGTGGAAAAGCGTCAGGTCGATCTCGAAGAGCCTATCCGGCAGCTTGGCGTCTATACGGTTACCATCAAGCTGTATCGGGATGTCTCCGCCCGCCTCAAAGGTCTGGGTTGTGAAGGAGGAACAGCAATAACCCTTACTATGAAAACGAAAGAGAGGAATTGACCTATATGGTCCTTCGTGGCTGTTATGTTGCAATCGTTACCCCTTTCGCCGAAAACGGCGGGATTAATGAGGAAGCGCTTCGATCGCATATTGAATTCCTGATCGGAAAGGGAGTCTCCGGCATCGTCCCCTGCGGCACGACCGGCGAATCGGCAACACTGTCCTGGGAAGAGCATAACCGTGTGGTCGATATTGCGATTGAGCAGGCCGGCGGGCGCGTGCAGGTCATTGCAGGCGCCGGCTCCAACAATACGGCGGAATCTCTCGCCGCAGCCCGCCATGCGCGCGAAATCGGCGCCGATGCAATTCTGAGCATCACGCCGTATTACAACCGCCCTACCCAGGAGGGACTTTACCAGCACTTTGCCGCTATTGCCAGGCAGGTCGAAATACCGATGGTGGTCTATAATGTGCCGTCGCGCACCAGCGTCAACATGCTGCCCGAAACCGTGGAACGCCTCTGCGAGTTCAAGAATATCGTAGCCGTGAAGGAGGCATCCGGTTCAATCGTGCAGGTATCGGAAATTCACCGCCGGTGCGGCGATCGGCTGGCGGTCCTTTCCGGTGACGATCCGCTCACCCTGCCTATTCTGGCATGCGGCGGCAAAGGGGTCATCTCCGTGGTCGCCAACATCGAGCCGGGAAAAGTAATTGCCATGATCGGCGCCTTTGCAGCCAACGACCTGGCAAGGGCGCTGGCTCTTCATGAGGAACTTCTTCCGCTTTCACAATCCATGTTTATCGAAACCAATCCGATTCCGGTGAAAACCGCCATGAATCTTCTCGGCATGAAGGCCGGTCCTCTGCGCCTGCCGCTGACTTCAATGTCCGAGCGCAATAAAACCGAACTTACCAGCGTATTACAGAGGTGCGGATTTTCGAATCTCTAAGAAGGAATTCATCGTGCCGCTCCCGATTATTATTAATGGCGCTCTGGGAAAAATGGGTATTGAAATAGCGGGAGCGCTTTTCTCCGACCATCGCTTTTCACTGGTTGGCGCGGTTGAAAGGGCGGACCACCCGAAGCTGGGTGAAGATTTCGGACTTGCGATGGGCAAGGGAGCCCTGGGTATTGAAGTTACCCCTGCACCGGACAAGCTATTGTCCGAATCCGCCGTTATCATCGATTTTTCTTCTCCGCAATCAACCGCTGCCTTGCTTACCCGGGCATGCGGTAAAAAAATGCGTGTTGTCGTGGGCACCACCGGCCTCTCTCCGGCAGACCTGGCTCTTGCCGAAGGGGCGGCGAAAACATCGGCGATCCTTGTCAGCCCGAATATGAGTATCGGCGTCAATCTTCTGTTTTTGCTTACCAGGATGGTCAGCACCCGTTTGAAAAGCGACTTTGATATTGAAATAATTGAAGCACATCACCGATTCAAAAAAGATGCGCCGAGCGGCACTGCCCGGCGGTTGGGAGAAATCTGTTCCGAGGCGATTGGCATTCCCTACGATCAGGCGGTTCGCAACGGACGCGCGGGGGTAGAATCGCATGACCGGCCGAAAAACGAAATCGGCATGCATGCAATACGCGGAGGGGATATTATCGGTGACCACACCGTGCTCTTTGCCGGCATGGGCGAGCGCATCGAGTTGCGGCATATTGCCCACAACCGCTCTATTCTTGCGCGAGGGGCGCTGACCGCCGCACAATGGCTTGGGAATCAGGAAAAAGGATATTATTCGATGGCCGATGTATTGGGCATGTAGAGCCATAGCGCATAGAGTTGCAGTTTTACAAGAGGAATCCAGGTGAGTAGTATATCCATGATGTACCGATCAACTGCACTGGTGGTTTTTCTTCTGCTCGCCGCATTCATGCCGCTGCAGGCCCAGACGGCCGGAAGCGGTGGAGCGCATGATTCCGCCGTCGGTGCGGCAAAAGGTTCACCCGCTCCCGCGCAGGAAAATCTCAACCTCGATGACAGCGGGACATTAATTACTCCGGCGGCAAAGCCTGCTTCACCCGCGCCCGGCTCAGCGGCAGTGCCCGCCGCACCGGCTGCCCCGGTTACGGCAATTCCGCCGGCACCCGCAACCACTCCGCCGGCCTCATCGGTACCGGCGACCGCACCGTCAACGCCGGTGCAGCCCGCTGCCGCAACCCCGGCTGCAGGAGCCACTGTTACTCCTGCTCCTCCGGCACCCGCGGCCGTAACACCCTCGGGTACAACTCCCGCCGCTGCTACCCCGCAGGCGGTAAAGGATTCCGGCAAAAAGGCCGTTGATGAAGATCTCCTTCTTGAAGGCGGTGAGGAAGATCTCCTCGATCAATCCAAGGTAGCGCAAAAAAAAGCCTCCGAGGCGAAATTAAAGGCCCTGCTCCCGGACACAACCCACGGCAAACAGCCGGGTGTTGGTACCGTGCCGACGGGCGCAGCCGATCTGTCGAAAGGTCCCGCAACCATTCCCACCCCGGGGTCGCTGAACGTTCCGGCAACACCGGGAGCACCGGTTGCCGAGCTCCCGGTACCCGTGACCATCGAAAAAACCCACTCCATAAATTTTGCCCGGAATTTAAAGGAGTATCGTTCGCCTAAACTCGCCATGCTCATGTCGCTCATACTGCCGGGATCGGGCGAGGTATATGCCCAATCGAATATCTGGGCGGCAGGATTCGTTATCGCCGAAGCGGCTATTATAACCGGCGGCGCCTCGCTGGCCTCAAGCGCCACCAAAAAGACGAATTCGGCACACAGCTATGCCAATACGCATTACTCCGATTCCGCCGAAGTACATTACATGGACTCCCTTCACGCCTATTTGAAAGCCACCAACGGCGGCGAAGATTCCCTTTTTACCTCTATTTTCGACAGCGCAGACCTCGCCACGTATCAGAGTATTCTCAAATCCGGCAATAAGACCAACTACTATTACGGTACCCTGATTAACGGAGGGCAATCGTCGCCGTTCATCAGGGGGTGGGACGATGTCACGCCCGGCACGTTCACCTCGCAAGGCTGGCAACTGAATTCCACTGAATCACAGATATACGGGACCAGGCCGACAAATGCCGCCGCCGACTCCGCCTATCTCCTGGATTTGAAAAAGGACTCATCCACCATACTCTACGGCCAATCGGACCATCAGCAGGTATATAACGGCATGATTCAAAGCGCCCTCAATCTTTCGAATTATTCGCGCGACGTCTTTCTGACGCTTATTATCAACCACGTCGTCAGCGCCATCACTGCCGGTCTTCTCGCCAAGCAACACAACGACGAGCTCCTCGGCCAGGAAACCTTCTGGAACCATGTCGGCGTCCAAATCAGTTATGTCAACACCGGGTCGCAGACCGTGCCCGACTATGCGTTTCAGGTGAAATTTTGAAGAGATCGTCCCTTACCATTTTTTTTATTATTTTCATCTGCCTGCTGACGGTGAAAAATGCCCGGTGCTCTGAAGGGGAAACCGACACCGCACTGACCACGACCACCGACAGTCTCGATCTCACAACCCACATCCAGGGACCGCAGAAATCCGCAGCTCTTGCCATGGCACTGTCGCTGATCCTTCCCGGCAGCGGCCACGAGTACCTCGGCCGGAGTCAATCGGGGTTCAATTATATCACCACCGATGTTGCCCTGATTTTCAGTTATTTTCTCTGCGCGCACTACTCTCAAAAGTTAGCTCTCGACGCGGATGGATATGCCTGGATCCACTCCGGGGCCCAGGCTTCCACCTACAACACCTCGTACTGGAGCGCGGTGGGATCGTTTCTCGATGTGCAGGATTATAACATGGTCATGAACCTCAACCGTACGCCCGGTCTTGAATACTCCGCTTCACAGGGGTGGAACTGGGATTCTCCTGCCTCTCAGAGTACCTTCAACAGCATTCTTTCATCCTCGCACCGGCTTCAGGTAATCGGGGATTTCGTGCTTGGCGGCATGATCATCGATCGCGCCCTGGCGTTTATCGATGTACGTGCCTACACCCGCAACCTTCGGATCAGGCCGCAGATCAGCTTCTCGCCCCAATCGCTCGACTTCGCTCTCGCAGGATCGTTTTAGAACCGGTTCTTTTGTTGTATATTCAAATCACTATAGTCGCTACGAAGATCGCAGGTCGATAATCCACGGCAGTTGTTAAGGAGCAGCCAATGCGGTGCCCATTTTGCGGATCTGAAACGGATCGAGTGATCGATTCCCGGTCAAGTAAGGACGGCGAAGCGGTGCGGAGAAGGCGACAATGCCTGCGCTGCAGCGAACGTTTTACAACCTATGAATACATCGAAAACGTCTCCCTTACCATCATAAAGAATGATAAGCGACGCGAGCCCTTCGATCGGCAGAAGCTGTTGCAGGGAATCACTTCAGCCTGTAAAAAACGTCCCATCAGCATCAAAAAGATCGAAAGCATTGTCGAAAAAATCGAGCGCAGGCTGGATTCGCTCGGGAAGATGGAAGTACCAAGTGCAACGATCGGGAAAATGGTGATGACCGAACTCCACGAACTCGATGAGGTCGCCTATGTCCGCTTTGCTTCGGTATACCGGAAATTCAAGGACGTCAGCGATTTTATCGATGAGGTGAAAGAGTTTGAATCGAAGATGGAACCCGCCGACCGTGAAAAAAAGTAGCAAAGGCCGCTAACGTACCTTGAAAACCGGGCAATCAGCGGCTGCAGGGATCATCACCGTGGTTGAGCGACCTTAAAGGACCGGCGAGTAAACGGGAGGGCGAAAGGCGGTTTTAAACCTCAATAATGCTGCCGGATTGGACGCGATCGTCAAAAAAATCCTCTTTGAAATAAAAGAAACCCTGATCGTCTTCAGAATAGAACTCTTTAAGCTCTTCATCGAAAAAATGCCGCAGTGCGGTTTCTTTGGTCTCCCCTTCAACCAGACGGTGACGGATGGACGGGCTGTTTTTAGCGGGAACGACGAAAGCGATAGCAAATTTAGACATATATTTTTCTCCCATGCGTTAGGTTACCGGTTTGGTGGTTTAATTCTTGTCCGCGTAAAAAATAGGTTATTGGCACATAATTTAAAAGGAAAAAAACCTTTTTTCTGAAAATAGGCTCCATGAAACCTCGCACGTTGAGCAAATATGCCATAGCCTGCACCGGGATATCCATAATAACCGCTTTTTTCCTCAATGCTTCGGCCCATTCCCGGTTGCATAGTTCCCCGCAGGATGCGGTAACCAACCTGTTGCTGGCGAAAAAATACTCCACATCCGCGATTTCAATCGCCATTCGGGACATCGACCGCGATTCGACCATCGTCGATTTTAACGCGGATTCTCTTACCAATCCTGCCTCGGTTTCCAAACTTCTTACCGCGGCAGTGGCTTTCGAAAAACTGGGCCTCGGCTTCTGCTTTTCCACACGGGTTTTCGCCGATTCCATAGATCGCCGCCATGCAACCGCCTCCGTACTGAATCTCTACATCCAGGGCGGCGCCGACCCGGGGTTCACTGCCGAGAGGCTGTGGCTGTTCACGGAGCATTTGTACCACGCCGGGCTCAGGAAGATAACCGGCAATCTGATTATGGACGACTATTTTCTCGATTCTACCGGCAGTGGTCCCGGCTTCGATGAGGAGACAGGAAGCGAATCGTACCTTCCGTTTATAAATGCGCTGTCGGTAAACTTCAATACCATCGGTATCCATCGCCGCCCCGGCTCGGCAGTCAGGGATTCGGTCCCAATCGATCTGTTCCCGGAAATGTCCGGCGTACGGGTGGAGAGCCTCGCCACGACATCGGAATCCGCACCGCGCGAGTCGCTGCAAATTTCAACATCACCCGAATCCGGCGGAACCGTCGTACGAATACAGGGCGAAATCGGTCTGAACGAACCGGGCAGTTACTCATTTCATAAATTATGGCAGACCAGCGACGCGTTCGGCGACGCGCTCATCCCCCTCTTTGCCCGTCGCGGCATCGCCTTCCATGGCAAGGTCCTGCATGCAAGGGTCCCGCCGGCATTAACCGCGAAGCCTCCTTTTTACGATTTTACCTCGGAGCCTCTTACCATTGCGGTCAACCGCATGTTCAAGTATTCAAGCAATTTTACCGCAGAGATGATCTTTAAAACGCTTTCGGCAGTGCGCGGGAACGATTCCGGTCAGGGCTCATGGGAAAAATCCGCCTCACTTGTCGGCTCCTGGTGGCAGGAGCGCGGGCTCCCGGGGAAGCCGGTCATCTGCAACGGCTCGGGTATGGGGAGCGTCAATAAGATCAGTCCGCTCCAGATAGCGGAACTGCTCGGCTATGTCTGGAACCAGAAAACCTATCTTCCCGATTACCTTGCCGCGCTGCCCTCGGCCGGCTATGACGGTACCCTGAAATCCCGCTTTACGAAGTCACCGCTTAAAGGGATCGTGCGCGCTAAAACCGGCACGATGAATTCAAGCGGCGTCAGCACCCTTGCAGGCTACTTCATGCCCCCCGGCGGGCGGACCTATGCCTTTGCCATCTTCTGCCACGGCAGCGGCCACGGCCAATGGGAAAACTGGAAAATACAGGAAGAGATACTGGAGAGATTTGCGAGTTCGATTGAAGGGGAATCGGGGAAAAAAATAAAACAGGAAATTTATTAAACCTGCTTTAAATTCCATTCCACAACATCCCGGTATGGTAGCGTTCCGCCGAAAATATCGAGCGCGCTGCCGATAGTGACATCCACCTTCCCCTGCCCGGCAAGGCGCACCGCTTCGAGATCGGCTATCGATCGTACTCCACCGGCATAGGTCGCCGTAACCGGCGACCATGCGGCCAATAGCTGCACAAGCTCCTCATCGGCGCCCTGCCGCTTCCCCTCTACATCTACCGCATGGACGAGAAATTCATCGCATCGGGCGGCCATCTTCTCCATGGTATTCCGGTTAAGCTCTACCTCGCTTGGCGTCTGCCACCGGTCGATGGCAATAATATACCGGCCATCGGTTTTCCGGCAGCTCAGGTCGACAACTATCCGGTTCCGGCCCACGGCCTTTTCGAGGAGCCCGAGCCGCTCCCATTGAATCTTCCCCCCGGAAAAAACATAGGAGGTCACGATGACGTGCGACGCCCCGGCATCGATGAACGAACCTGCCGATTCTGCCGTTATGCCGCCCCCGACCTGCAGGCCGCCGGGATAGGCAGCAAGAGCCTCCCGGGCTGCCAATTCGTTTCCCGGCCCGAGCATGATCACATGGCCCCCGGGAAGGCTGTCGGCGCGGTAGAGCGATGCATAGTAAGAGGAAGGCCGGTCGGTTTCGAAATTCGTGACCGGGCCGCTTTCTGCGTCATCGGTCATGGTGCAGCCGACTATCTGCTTTACCTTGCCGTGGTGCAGGTCGATACAGGGACGGAAACGCATGAGATCCTCTCCTTAGCTATTATTTTTCAAAAAAATACGTTAGCGGCGCTAAAAATAATGTTGCATGCATTGCGAGGTTCAAAAGCAGCGCTGACCCGTTTAAGACAAACGGGGCTGATATTTCGCGAATTTATCGAAACGGAACATCAGCGGAAAATTGTATGAATAATCGCCGAAAGCTATACTCAGGGAAGAGCCCCGAACGGAGGTCGCTATCGTGAAAACGGTTAGAACGGCTATTACCATCGATGTTGAAACTCTTATGCAGGCCGAACGCCTGGCGAAGAAGATGCATATCTCCCTGAGCAGGTTCTTCACCCGGGCCGCGCAGCAAATGCTGGAAAAAGCGGGTAGCCTCGATCTGTTGGAAAAGGTCGATGCTGCCGGCGAAAATCGGGGGGATGAAGTCGAACTAATCCGCAATGAAAAGACCTACGCCCGAAAAAAGGTCATTGAGCCGTGGTAAAAAGCCATCGCCAATTAGGATTTGCAGTGGTGGAGGGAGCGATAAAAATTAAAGATAAAGGATGAGGGATGAAGAAAAAACCATTTTTTCAACCCACATCATTACCCTCCTCTTCTTATTTAGTCTAGCAACAGTTCCCCCTTGCCTTCCTCTATCCACTCTCCAGCTCTTGAAGGCTCGAACCCTTAATCCCTCAAGCTTTAACCGCCTAAATACGATATCACTATTGAATAGCAGCACGGATGCGGCTTCGACCAAGGATGAGGTCCGATATGGCCAGTACACCGGAACGCCCAACAAAAACGCGGCAAGGCCGATTTCTCTGGATGCCGGAAACCCTGAGGAGCGACTACCTCGTTTTGCTCCGTCGGAAGATCGATCAGGGATACTTCTTCACCGAGCCGGTACTCACCAGCCTGGTCGAAGAACTCGCCCCGACCTACTCCGACTCAGTCAATGATGAAAAGCCATAGCGTGCGTTATCCCCGGTGTTTGCTCCGGGGTTAGCGAGCGAATTACAAATATTTCCTTCCCTATGAAGCTCCCCGCAGCTTGCTGCGGGAAGCTTCTATACCCGTAGTCCCGGAGCCGTCGAACAGTCCCTGCCCGGATCGGGAGTCCATCCCTGCCGTACGGGCGGAGGGATACTCCGGCGGAGCCAGCCTGCAAAAGCTATTTTTTCCGGCTATGGCCGATTCACGACGTGTTTTTATAACCGGTATAAACGGGTTCGTCGGCATTTACCTTGCCGAATATCTCCTCTCGCACGGGTGGTCGGTAAGCGGCATCGACCGGCAGGAATCGGCAAGTTGCCAAGGCTGCGACTATTTCCAGGGAGATATCCTTGAAACCGGCAATTTAACGGCGCTCCTCGAAAAGTGCCGGCCCGAGCGTGTTTTCCATCTTGCTGCGGTCAGCATTCCTGCAGCGGTCGACCAGTCGCCGCGACAGGCGCTGTCGGTCAACATCGGGGGGACGGTCTCGATTCTTGAAGCGGTCAGGACCGGCGCTCCTTCCGCGCGGCTCCTTCTTGTCGGCTCCTCAAAACAGTACGGTGGCACCACGGGATCCTCCCCGATTACCGAGGAGCAGATCTGCCGGCCCGCCGACCTCTACGGTATCTCGAAATATTCCGGAGAAATGATCGGGTTGCAGTATGCCGGGCATTTCGGGATGGATGTCCGTATCGCGCGATCGTTCAACCATTCGGGCCCGGGACAGCCGCCCTCGTTTGTCTGTTCCGACTGGGCTCGCCAGACAGCGGCAATCGAGCTGGGGCTCGCGGACCCGGCGATCCGGGTAGGCGACCTGTCCCAAGCCATCGATTTCTGTCATGTTGAGGATGTCGTCCGCGCCTATGTCCTGATTCTTGATAAAGGAATATCCGGGACGGTTTATAACATCTGCAGCGGCACCGCCGTTTCCCTGCGAAGCATTCTCGAACTCACCGTTTCAAGATCTTCCCGCCGAATCGCGGTTGTCGAAGATCCCTCCCGGATTCGCGGGCAGAAGGGTTCCGCAGCGCTTGTCGGCGATCATTCGAGAATTACCCGCGATACCGGATGGGAACCGGTTATTTCCATTGAAAAACTTATCGACAACCTTTATCGTTACTGGCTGGGTGTGCTTTCATCGGGGTCGGATAAGAAATAGGGAGGCGGAAAGTATTTTTTGCAGGATGAAGGATCAATAAAAAGGCAATTTTGGCATCTCCCTGACGAAATCATGATGATATTTTCCTCATCCTTCAAACCTCGTTTCATCATTTTCTTTTTTAATAAGGAGCCTTTCGATGGCAACAGACTTGGATTTATGGTCCACTCCCCCCTATTGCGTCGCCGATATCAAACTCGCATCCTGGGGACGTAATGAAATCGAAATCGCCGAGCAGGAGATGCCGGGGCTCATGGCCATCCGGGCGCAGTATGCACCACTGAAACCCCTCGGCGGCGTCCGCATCTCCGGGTCCCTGCACATGACCATCCAGACTGCCGTGCTGATCGAGACGCTCCGGGAGCTCGGGGCAGAAGTCCGCTGGGCCTCATGCAACATTTTCTCGACGCAGGACCATGCGGCTGCGGCAGTGGCGGCACAGGGGGTTCCGGTTTTCGCCTGGAAGGGCGAATCACTGGAAGAGTACTGGATCTGCACCTTCCAGGCGCTCATGCATCCCGGGTACAAGGGCCCGCAGCTCATCGTGGATGACGGCGGCGATGCAACGCTCCTGATTCACAAAGGGTACGAGCTGGAGGCCGGAGACGGCTGGGTGCGCACCCCTTCGGGGAGCCACGAGGAACAGGTCATAAAAGAGCTGCT
>CAWDOZ010000088.1:0-12701 GCA_963803935.1 uncultured Fibrobacterota bacterium
AGGAGCGCATCGTTTCCACAAAGAACGGATCCATCACCTCGGTGCAGGCCATTTACGTTCCTGCAGACGACATCACGGACCCGGGCGTCGCGACCGCCTTCGGCCACCTCGATGCGTCAATCGTGCTCTCGCGCAAGATCGTCGACATCGGCATCTATCCGGCCGTCGATCCGCTCGACTCCTCCTCAAAGATGCTCGATAAGATCGTGGTCGGCGAGGAACATTACGCCGTGGCGCGCGAGGTGCAGAGCATTCTGCAGCGCTACAAAGACCTCCAGGACATCATCGCCATCCTCGGCGTCGAAGAGCTGTCCGATGAGGACAAGCTGGTCGTGGCGCGCGCGCGCAAGATCCAGCGCTTCTTCTCGCAGCCGTTTTCGGTGGCCGAAACCTTCACCGGTATCAAGGGCGCCTACGTTCCGGTGGCCGATACCATCAAGGGTTTCAGGGAGATCATCGACGGCAAGCACGACAATCTGCCCGAGCAGGCGTTCTTCATGGCCGGCCCGATCGAAGAGGTAATCCAGAAGGCCCGGGAGATTGCCTGATGAAAACCATGCGGTGCGAAATAATCACGCCCGAAAAGGTCTTCTACCGCGATGACCCGGAGTTCATTGTTGCCCCGGGCTTCTCCGGGGAGCTCGGCATCCTGCCCGGCCATACCCGGCTCATGGCCGACCTCGTGCCCGGGAGCGTCCGGCTCGTCAAGGGCCAGGAGAAGACGGTGTTCGTGATCTCCGGCGGATTCATAGCTATAGAGCCGACGGCGGTAAAGATTTTCGCATCGGTAGTGAGGCCGGAATAAGTTCAAGCTTATGTGCCTCTGGTGGGGGAACCTCGCTACGCAAGTTTCCCCTGGCCTAAAGCCGCGAATGGCACGCGTCTTCAGGCACACCCTTTGACCTCACTCCGGCCCAAAGCGGCCGGACCTCTCCCACAAGGAAAGGTCTTATAAAAGCATAAAAAATCCAAACAATTTCGCAACGCCCTCTTTTAAGGGAGAAAACACAGGGAAATTCTTTTCATTTTTCTCGCCTTTTCCCCTTTGTGCCTTCTGTCTGCCTTCCCCCCCCCCTGCCTTCTCCCCGCTATTTTCGCAAGTGCAAATGCTTGCTATACTTGACATTTATTTTCCCGCAAACCCGGTTTTAAGGGGGGTTTTGACCCACCGGGGAGCACTGGATGGGCCAAAACTCCAAGGCCCTGAAAAATGGACCGATAGAATGGAATTTCGCGACCCGTTTCGTAAATTCGATGGGCCAAAACTCCAATAGTAAAGAAATCTGCTTGATAATGATTGATAGAAGAAATAAAAATGAACGGGGCCGGAGAAAACATTTGAACGATAAGCCAAAGAATAACAAAGACTTGGAGACCCGGCCGCAACTTTACATAGGTAAATTATTGAGATTGACAAGGGATAGCAAATGACTGCCGCATGGTAAAAATCTCCGAAAATTGGGTTATTTCCGGGCATAGCTCACGCTATGGCCTTGTCGCCTCTCCCCTGACCTCACCTCACCCCGGCCCAAGGCGGCCGGCCCTCTGACCTCTCCCCGTTCCCCTCCCCTATAGGGAGGGGACAAGACAGATATGAGAGGGAAGACCCGCTTCGCGGAAGAAAGGTCAAAAGAAGAAAAGGCCTTCCGGCGCGAAGCGCTATCCTTCCTCCTCTGTCTTGTCTCCTCCCCTGTGGGGGAGGGGAACGGGGAGAGGTCAGGAAGGGTCGCCCTTGGGCGGAAGGAGGTCAAAGGCTGACGAACAGATGTGCTTC
Source organism: uncultured Fibrobacterota bacterium (assembly GCA_963803935.1). Classification (GTDB taxonomy): domain Bacteria; phylum Fibrobacterota; class Chitinivibrionia; order Chitinivibrionales; family Chitinispirillaceae; genus BOG-1184. The sequence goes on from CAWDOZ010000088.1 coordinate 1,775, forward strand.
GCCTCATCCGAAAATGTCAAAGAACAGGCGGTTGCCGGGGCCAGGGCAGCGCTGCCTGAGCCCCAGTTGCCACACTAAGCTGATCCACCAATCATGGCACGATGACTCGCTAACGTCAGGCCGCACCTCTTATCTACCGTACCTCGCCGCAGTGATAAATTCCCGAAGCGAGAGGGAACCAAGGGGCCCCGATGCTCTCCGCAGTATGATCGGGTACCCTTAGATAAATATAAGCTATTTAAAGGTAAAAAGCAACATATAAATACATATATTCATATTTTTTTATATGTTTGATTTTATTATAGTTATGATAATTACCAGGGGCGTCAGGCTGTTGAATTGCCAATCAGGCAAAAATTGCCTACCATATTTTGAGATAATTGAAGCCCCCGCAGCAAGCTGCAGGGACTGCGAATCAACTTGCCATCTTAATTGCCAAGGAATTATTTGTAATGCGGTTACTATGCCGGTTTATAGGTTACCATGGTCAAATTTTTGGTAATACAGAATCATTTTCATGGAATTAATCCCCCACCAGGAGCCTTTGATCCATGCCCCGCTCCACGGATTTCGCGTAATTACCCGAAAAAAGGTAATTATTCGGTTATTAATATTTTCATGCTTATTTTGCTTGATTGCCCGCGAAATTCTAATTATATTACGAATGTTCGTCTAAATGCACCGTAATGGTGTACTATTACAATAAAGTATGCCGGGTAAGCCTGTAAGCCTGCAGAATACCTTTATGTAAGAATAAGGCGAATTATTTTCGAGCGCGTACGACGACGGGCATAGGCGATCTCTGCCGGCGCCGTCGGCCGAGGAGGGGGTACTATGCGGCCTGGAAAACATATGATGCGTGAATAATGAGCCCCGGAGTGCGCTTTTTAATCCCGAAACAACTAATTAACTACCTTAATATGAGGGCAATCGGAAGGAGATTTTCATGAAAAGGAATCTGGTGCATGCGGCGTTCGGTCTGCTCATGATGGGTGTTTTCACGGTGCCGCTCTATGCGCAGTGGCAAAAGACGGCTCCGATGACCGGCGATGACAGCAAAATCAATTTTGTGAAGCTTTACAACAATGCGAACAATATTTTTGCCCAGACCTGGGACACCTTGAACGGCAACCAGATGTTTCTTACGACCGACAGCGGCGCGCAGTGGACTAAAATCTGCACCGCAGACAGCAATATCGACATTATTTCCGAGGTCATGGTGAGCAGCAGCAACATTCTCGCCGGTACCTTTAACGGACTGTATCAATCCACCAACGGCGGCTCAAGCTGGACCCATTTCACGCAAAACGGAATACCTGCCGATACCGCCATCTGGTCTCTAACGTGGATAAATGACACTATTTTTGCGGGTACCGTGGGAGATCTTTATTTTTCGAAGGATAGTGGCAAGGATTGGACCGAGGTAAAATCGGGATTGCCGGGCAATGTAAGGATCAACTCGATTGTTGCTCGCGGGAACGGCATTTTTGCAGGCAGCGACACCAACGGCATTTTCCAATCGACCGACGGCCCGACAACCTGGACCGCCTTCGATAATTTCGGCGCTGCAACCCTTGGCGACACCGCCATGAGCATCGATCAGCTCGTGCCCATGGGGAATAAATTGTTTGCGGTAACCTTGAATGGCGTCTTCGTGTCGTCCAATAGCGGCGCGAGCTGGACGGCAAACAGCTCCACCCTCGGCAATATCAATTGCTTTGCCGTGGTCAATAATCAGCTGTTTGCCGGGACCGACAGCAGCGGCGTCTATCGCTCGCTCGACAGCGGTGCAACCTGGGTATCGACCAGCTCGGGGATGCCTTCCCGCACCCGTATCTGGTCTCTCACCGCTAGCGGTACCAGCCTCTATGCGGGTACGAATACCGGAGTCTGGCGCACCCCGTATGCGAACATGTCTTCGGTAAAAAGCGCCGCATCCCAGCATCCTGCATTTTCAAACCTGCAATTCCGGAGTCTGGGCGGCTCCCACGCGATTATAGAGTTCACGCTCTCCAGCCCCCAAACCGTGGACCTTGCGGTGTATGACCTTCGCGGCAATCAGATACTGTCACTCGTGCAGAAGCAGTGCGGGGCCGGGTTGCAATCCCTTCCCTTGAATTCGCGAACCGTGGCGCCGGGATCGTACATCGTACGGTTGAAGGCAGGCGCGGCGATATATCAGCAGAAGGTACCGCTCGTGCGGTAGGTTAAATCCGCAAGCAGTGAGCTAACGGTGAAGAGTAGGAGTTTTTTTCGGTAAAGCGGTCGGGAACGGTCAATAACCGTCAGAAAAACAGCCATTTAACAAAGGATACCATAAATGCGTAACGGATTCAGAGGAAGGATTGGCTCCTCAGCCATGGGGAGGCGCGAATTTCTGGGTACTATGGGAGCAACGACTCTCGGGGCGGCGGGGCTGGGCATCATAAGTCCCTTTGAATTTGCCAAAGATGCAATGGCCGCAGAGCCGAGCATAGCTATCACCTCTATTCAGGTGGCCAGCTTAACGGCATCATGGTTGAATTCCAACCCCGGCTATGTTATTCGTATCAACACGAATAAGGGAATTTCGGGATACGGCGAAATCCGTAATGAAGATTGCGCCGGCGGCGGGGGGTTCGGCGGCGGTGCAACCACCGGGGGTTTGGCTGAGCTGACAAGCATGTGGCCGACCCTCAAAGGGATGAATCCGACGCAGATTGAAAATGTCTTCAATGCGATCAGGAATACCGGAAATCCGGACACCGCCACGTCTACCACCGTGAATCAGTGCGCCATGACTGACATTCCCCGGCATACGGGAGCGATGTGTGCCGTCGAGTGCGCCTGCTGGGACATTCTCGGAAAGATCCATAACGTTCCTATATGGAAGCTCCTCGGCCCCAAGTACCGCGATTCCATGCGCATGTACGCCGACACCGGGATGCGGAACAGTCTGGATGACCTGAACAGCGCCATCCTCACCCGTGTCAACATCGGCTTCACCTGGTATAAACATGATATTACGTACAATAACCCCTGGTTCCCCAACGGTGCGCTGGTCAGCGGCACCGATTATACCAATACGCCTGATTCCAACTTCGACTACCCCTATACGGTCATCCATCTGACCTCATCGGGCTTGGATAAGGTGGTGAGCTACTCCCAGGCATATCGCAGCCAGCTCGTCTCTCTCGGCACTACCGCCTCCGGTTTTGATTTGACAACGGCCCCCATCTCGTCGGATCACAATACGGGTTGGACGGGCCCCAACTACCTCAACGTTACCTCTGCCAACATGTGGACGCAGGCCATGTACGACACCAGCGCCCAGGGACCGTGGGGTGGGTGGCATGAGGATATCGTCCCCTGGTGGTTTTCGACCGGTTTTAATCCCAATATGGCTATTCTCGATGCCATCCATGCGGGCAACAACTCGGGCGGCATTGTCAACTCCGCGGGCAAATATAATGGACTTGCCAACCCCAAGGGAACCGCCACGCCGATCCTTACCGGTGAGGATATGTACTGTTCCGATCAATATATCGCAATGATAAATGCGGGGTCGGTTGATTATATTCACCCGGATCCGGCTTCTTCCGGAGGGGTCAACCAGTGCAGGATGGCAGCCGTGTACGCGGCATCGAAGGGTATCTACACCGCATTCCACAATTCGAATTCGCCGTTCGCCACTGCAATGAACTGCCACATTTGCGCGGGCATCCCGGCGCCTTATTTTCTTGCCACCGAACTCCACTACCCGGACAATTATGCGCAGTGGCAGGCACTTTCCGTTCCGCAGCTGACCTTTGTTAACGGCTGCATACCCATACCAATGCTGCCCGGACTCGGCGTAGAGCCCCCTCCCACGTTGGCCTTTACGACAAAGAGCTATACATAACCATGGTGTATGCGGCAATATAACCATAAACATCTTTTGAAAGGGTGATCGATATGCCTCTCAACAGAAGGCAGTTTCTGAAGAACGCCTCCATCGGTACGGCAGGAATCGTCGGCGGCGCAAGCCTGCTGAAGAACAACAGCGCCTTTGCGGCGTATCCGGCTGCAGCGACCAGCCAGGTTACCTTTATAGGGGCTACTCCGGGAACGAGCGCAGGACCGGGTCCGACCCAGACGTATACCTATACCTCCACCAACAACTCCAGTTATACCGGCCGCCGCGGGCTGATCTACGATGCAATGATGCCCTACCAGTCGCAGATTGCCGCCGCAATCGGTACCGGAGCGAATGCCAAGACCATCGTCATTAAGCCGAACCTGGTCTATGCGGCATCAAGCGGTACGCCTGCAGGGTTACCCTTCACCCATGTCGACGCCGTCCGCGCCGTGATCGATTTCATCAGGGCGATGCCGGGCTTCTCCGCTGTTCCTATTGTCATTGCCGAAGCCAGCGCCGGCACGACCTCTTCGCTCATGGGAACGGTGTTCAGCGATGCCAGCCAATCAACCTGTAATACCTATTACACTTTATTGACCACCTATTCCAACCTTACGCTGGTCGACCTGAACACGAATTCAACTGTCAGCAGCGCCGGCAAGACAACAACGGGTGCGAATTTTGCCGCGGTGACGAGTTACCTGTGGACGAAGACCTTGAAAACATCCGTCAAGATCAATGTCGGCCCCATCTGGATGAGCAAGAATTACTTCATCATCTCCCTCTGCCGCCCGAAGACCCATAACTGCATGGTTGCAACGCTCACAACGAAAAACTGCTCCATGGGCATGCCGATTACCGGCTCCGCAAACGGCATTACCACCAATTCCAAGACACAGATGCATGTTGTGGATACCTCGGTAGCCGGGACGACCGTTGGTGAAGATGAGGATCTTGCGTGGAACATCTTCCAGAATGCCACCCAGTACACGCTTAACGGTCACCCCGATTTTGCGGTTATGGACGCGTGGGAAGGTATGCAGGGGAACGGACCTATCGGCGGCTCGGCCGTTGAGCAGGGCTGCGTTGTTGCCGGATTCGACCATCTTGCGGTCGACCGCATTGCAGCAAAGTTGATGGGTTTCTCGGATACCGCCATTTTGGCCCAGCCCAACCCGGCTGTTACGCACTCCTATACCGATCTGCGGGCACTGGTGTGGATGTCCAATGCGGGCATCGGCAATTATGACATCACCAAGATTCAGATCAATAGCGGTACGGTTGGAGATATGTCGGCGGTGACACCCTATATTTATGCCTATTCCATGCCTCCCAACTACACCGCCTCTCCCTACTATGAGACGACCTGGCTGGGGAACGATACCGTCCCCGATACCTCGGCGCCGAGCAGCACCTTTGCATTTCCTCCAAGTAAGGCGGTAGGCGTGCTCAGGGGTGCCAGGCCCTATATGTCCCCGCAGGCGAATATTCATGCCGGTGGCGTCGTTCGCAGCAGCGATGTTAAAATCGACCTGTTCCTGCCGGCAGGCTATCACCTGAACCTCGCAATATTCGACCTCAAAGGCCGTCAAATCCGCCGTCTTGCCAACGAGTATCTGAATAACGGCAGGTACTCCATTACGTGGGATTGCAAGAGTGACGCAGGTTCACGGGTGGCGAACGGGAGCTACATCATCAAGCTGAATGCCAATGAGTATCAGTTGTCCGATAAAATAACGCTGATGCGATAGCTTTCTGCATTTCGCGGATGTTAGCGGCCGTTTCGGGGGAGGATCCTGAAACGGCCTTTTTTTTAGTTCGGTCTCACTCCCGCCCTTGTCTTTCTCCGACTAATACGTTATCCTTATAGTGCTTAAGGCACCTCTCCCCGGGCAAACCATCCCGGAGAGGGACGCCGCTGTATCACGTTGGTTTTTGGAAGCTTATACTCATTCATAGAAGCGGATAGCATATGTTCGATATTACCTCGGTCCTGGGTCTGATTCTCAGTTTCGGCGCTCTCATCGCCGGAATCCTGATCGAAGGCGGCAACCTGATGTCGTATATCGGCATCTCCGCCGGCGTCATCATCTTCGGCGGCACCGTCGGCGCAACCATGGTGAGCTTCCCGATGAGCAGCATCATGCTCGTACCCCGCCTCCTCGTCATCGCCTTTACCGAGCAGAAGTTCGACATTCCGGACACCATCAAACGCCTGGTCGGATTCTCGGAGCGGGCCCGCCGCGAGGGGATACTCTGCCTCGAAGCCGAGCTCGCCAATACCACCGACGATTTCCTCAAGAGCGGCCTGCAGCTGGTCATCGACGGCACCGACCCGACGCTCGTGCGCGATACGCTCGAAACAAAAATCGCGTTTGTCGCGGAACGCCACCACCAGGGCGCATCGGTCATCGAGGCGGCGGGCGGCTATGCCCCGACCATGGGTATCGTCGGCACCGTGCTCGGACTCATCAACGTGCTTTCCAATATCAAGAACCCCAGCCAGCTTGCCGGCGCCATTGCGGTTGCCTTCATTGCAACGCTGTACGGTATTGGAACTGCAAACCTGCTCTGGCTCCCGCTTGCGGCCAAGCTCAAGGCAAAGCATGAAAGCGAGCAGCTGGTAAAGCACATCATCATGGAGGGGATACTTTCGCTCCAGTCGGGTGATAACCCGCGCATCGTAGAGCAGAAGCTCAGGGCGTTCCTGGCCAGAAGTTACTCCAAAAGCATCGCCTCCTTCACGAAATAGCCGCCATGCAAAAGGGATCGCCTCCACGAGCAGAAAAGGACCGTTCCGAGCGGTGGCTGCTCACCTACTCCGACCTCATCACGCTGCTCCTCATCTTCTTCATCGTGCTGTACTCGATGAGCACGGTGGACGCGAAAAAATTCGAGGATATGTCGAAATCACTGTCGATAGCGCTTGGCGGATCGAGCCGCGGCGGCGTGCTCGAACAGGGCCGCTCCCTCATCCCCGGCGACAAGGTCTACAAGGAGCGCCTCGAAATGCAGAACACCCAGGAGCGCATCCGGCGCATGATCGCGGCCAAGGGGCTCGACGGCAAGATCTCTACCACGCTTTCCAACCGGGGGCTCGTGATAAGCGTCAAGGACACGGTCCTCTTCCCGGAAGGGTCCGTTGACTTGACGTCAAGCGCACAGGAGGTGATCCTCGGCGTTGCGAATATCCTCGCCGACATGCCGAACGCAGTCAGGATAGAGGGGCATACCGATACGGTGCCCATCCATACGGCCCGATTCTACTCGAACTGGGAGCTCTCCACGACAAGGGCGACCAATGTATTGCAATTCATGATCCAGAGTGCCGGACTTCCGCCCCAGCGCCTCTCGGCCGCGGGCTACGGCGAATACAAGCCGGTGGTGCCGAACATAAACGACCGTAACCGGGCGCTCAACCGCCGGGTTGATATCGTCCTCCTGTCGAGCGCCTACAACCAGTTCGAGCCGGGCAACGACAGTGCGGTTCGTGCCACAGTCACCCAGGCCGACAGCGCGAAGCGGACCGATTCGACGCTCACCCTGAACACCGCCCCGCCGACCGATTCCGCGGCGCGGAATTGAACTGCGGACTCCGCGGCACTGCCATGAACACCCGCTTTGCTTTACTTGTCGCCGCATGCTCCCCGGTGCTGGTCCTTGGCGGCCAGGATAACTACTCCTTATTGAACCTTCCCCGGGCGGGATCGTCCGAGGCTGCGATGTGCGCACTCCTCCTGATCCTTCTCCTGCTGTCGATCGTGGTCTTCGAGCTGGTCAAAATCCGGTACAACCTTTCCCGCGACCGCGTTATCTCGGGCTCCCGCTTTATCCAGAATGCGGGCCGCTTCTCCCTTGACGGCGACGAGAGAACGCTCATGCGCGCCATGGGGACGCACGTCGGCGCCGGCGATATCAACGAACTGTTCTATTCGCAGCCGCTCTACGAGGCGGGCGTTGAAGGCGAGGCGAATGCCATGCTGACCCTCAACTCGACCAGTGAGGCGCTCGAAACCCGCGAGAAAATCCTCGAATCCCTGCGGCGGAAGCTGCACTATGCGACGGTGGACCCTGGCGTGCCCATAACCTCCACGCGCAACATGGCAATAGGCCAGCCGGTCTGGATTCTCGGGCAGAAACGATCGATCATCGGTGAGGGGTCGGTCACGCACCTGAAGGAACTGTCGTTTTCGATTCGCCTCGCCTCAAACAGCATGATGCGCCGGTCGATGCTCGACTCCTGCGTGCGCATGGCATTTACGCGCCGCGGCGACGGGGTGTACGGCATCGAGGCGCCGTTTGTCGATTTCGACCCGGTAACGAGCATCATCACCTGCCGCCACACGCTTTCGCTCCGGCGAAACCAGTTGCGCGCGGATGTCAGGGTCGATGCCGACTTCCCGATCAGCATCCGCTGCATCGCTTCGGAAAAGAGCAATGCCACCGACGGCAAACCCTTCCGGGTGCGGACGGTCGACATCTCCGGCGGCGGCATCTCCTTCATTTCCGATCACGAGCTATATGTAAACGATACTGTCGTGGTGAACGCGTCGTCGGCGCGGCTCAGTCTCGAAGGGGTCCAGGCCAGGATCGTAGCCCTGTCGCAGCACTACGGCTCGGCCCGGGCGCTTTACCACGGGCAGTTTGTTGCGATCGATTTCCCGAAGAAGGAGAGGATAGTGAAATATGTATTTGAACGACTGCGGGAGATAAATCAAAGATAAATAGCAAAACCCTTGGTGGGGGAACCGCCTGAAGGCGGTTCCCCCTGGTCAAAGCCTCCGCGCCCGCAAAGCCGGGCTGCGGGGTCTTTGACACACCCCTTCCTGCGGAGGTGCGGGGCTATGTCTGCCTCGCTTACGCTCAGCAGACGCTCCCGCACCCTCGCAACGCTCCCAATAGGTAGAAAAAACATAAAGGATTATGTAAACTCATAGGGGCAACCCGCGGTCGCCCTCTATCCTTCCGCCTTCACCCTTTTTCCCGCATTGTGTGGCCTGGGTCTTCGACCAGAATCAATAGAACTTCCTGAATCGTGTGGCCTGGGTCTTCGACCCAGGATCAATTGAGCTTCCTTAAAGGCGGGTTCCCAACAAGGCTTTCTTGCAGGCGTTTGTCAGGTGACATAATAATACCTCTCCCGGGGGAGATATGGGGCTTACTGCAAACTTTATCTGCCTGATTTGCTATTTTCCTCTATCTGATAGGATCAAGCTGCGGGCAGAGGCTGATCGTCAGGGAGAGGTCAATACCATTCCAGTCTGGTCCACTACAACAAATTTTCCTGCACCGTAAGCTATTAGATAGGTTAAATCCAATGCCTCAGGGAAACCATCCTCCAGATTCCAGGTAATGCCATTGACCGAGGTATAATTGTTCCGGTCCTGGCCGATAACAAATTTCCCATTGCCCCATGCAATACTGTAAGCGCTTCCAAGATATGAGTTCTCCCATGTTCCTCGTACTGTCCAGTTTATTCCATCGGGAGAGGTTAAAATTTGATTTCCCGCAACTACAAACTGGCTGTCGGCCCAAATAACTGCAGCAATACCACCGGGATATGGGCTTATTGGATAAGAGGGTGTCCAGTTCAATCCATCGGCAGAGGTGTAAATAGAATCCATCGCAGTTACTACAAATTTATTACTTCCCCAGGTAATCCCCTTGGTTCCCCTGCTATAGCCTCCGAAAGACTCAAGGTTTGAAGTCGAAACGGTCCACGAGATTCCATCGGATGAGGTCGCGGCCGTATAATTCAGCCCATAGGCTATATATTTATTTGCACCCCAGACGGCGGTGTAAAGCGAAGGAGTAGTCCAGGAAGACCTCGCTGTCCAGGTAGTACCGTCCGGGGAAGTGAGGATGGTTCCGGAATCGCCGACTGCAACAAACTGATTTTTGCCCCATAGTACGTTCCAAAGAGTCCAGGTGGTGCCGGTGGCTCGCTTTGTCCAGGTGACGCCGTCAGCGGAACTGAATATTTGCCCGGAATCTCCAACAGCAACGAAAGCGCTTCCGCTCGAAGCAAGGGAGGTTATGCCATTGGGTCCATTGGATACACCGCTGATCCCCGGCTGCAGGCTCCACACCATAGCTCCGGAGGTTGAAACGGTATCATGGGTAACGGTATCGTGCGTGATAATTTTAACCGTATCGGTGGTTTCTCCGGTAGCTGTGGCCGGATCTTTACTGCATCCTGCCGTCAGGATCATTCCCATTCCAAGCAAGAGCACCATTGCCATCTTCTTCATTCGGTTCCTTCCGGTAAGGCTGCTTCGGGGGTGTTATTTAATAAAGAGGAAAATAAATATTGCGTCAAGAGCAGGTCTATCTAAAAATACCCGGCATCTTTTTTCAACCAGAGCAGCAACAAAAATAAATCGCATCAAAAATAGGTCTAGGGAGAGGTAAGAACCTCATCGGTATAACTATTTACAGCGACAAATTTGCCGGCACCGTAGGCAAGTAAATAGCCATCAACTGCGTCTGGAAGAGCTTCCTCAACATTCCAGGTGACTCCGTCGATTGAGGTAAGGTTGTTTCCAGCAGCAGCGACTATAAATTTGCCATTTCCCCAGGTAAGCCCATTAGAAATATTTGAATTCAACTCTCCTCTGTTTTTCCAGGTAATACCATCAGGGGAGGTTAATAAATTGTTGGCAGCAGCGATGAATTGGCTGTCAGCCCAAATTATCGAGTAAATCGAACCTCCGACGTTTAAAGAATTTTGATACGAGGAGGTCCAGGTCAATCCATCGGTTGAGGTATAAATCGAATCGTTTCCAATGGTGACGAACTTGCTATTTCCCCAGGCTATCGCTTCATTGGGGATATAGGAATAGTCAGGATAAGAAAAATTTAAAGTTGCTATCGTCCATGATTTTCCATCCGGTGATGAGAGTGCTATATTCTGCTGTCCTATTCCATAGGCCAAATACTTATTTGAGCCCCAGATTACGCCTGAAAGCCTTGCCGTTGTCCCGGACGATCGCGCTGTCCAGGTGATGCCATCTGGCGAGGTGAGGATTGTACCGGAATCGCCGACCGTCA
>CAWDOZ010000089.1:0-7210 GCA_963803935.1 uncultured Fibrobacterota bacterium
ACAGGCCATGAGCCCAAATGACGCTGCGGAGGTTAAAGGCCGATCCCTCGGACCGGGCAGTCCAGGTTATGCCATCGGTGGAACTTAGTATCGCCCCAGATTCCAGATTATTGTTTTCTGGAACCTCAATCGCCACAAAAACACTGCCGTTCGATGCCAGCGAAGTTATATAATCGTTGGGCGTATTATTGATTCCCGGCTGCAATGTCCAAACCATCTCCCCGGAACCATTGCTCGAAGTCGGATCATTATTTGTGGTAGAACTCTTCGTGCATCCACCGATTAAAGCAACGCCGACTCCCATTAAAATTGCCAACGCAATCTTCTTCATATGTATCCTTCGGGTAAGGTGCTTTCGGGGTATCTCCGAACAAGGCAAGAATATAATTATCGCGTCAAGGGCGGAGATAGGGAAATATTTTCTGATTCTGGGGTAGAGACGTAGCGCACTGCGTCTCTACAAAACTGACTTGTAACCGGACTGCCATTCAAGAGACGCGCAGAATGATCTGCCTATGCAAAACATTCGGGTTCCCGCAGCAATATGATGTAAATAATGCCTCGGGCACCGCAGGCGGCACCCTGATAAAGTTGCCTTTTTAAGGATTAGGCAGTTATATTACTAACATATTTCGTTGGCACAGCCATTCACGATTCCTGAGCGGATCATCCGGGGAGGTTGTTATGAAAAAGACGGTTATTGCGGGTATCGTGTGCATCTCGGCCTTGAGCCTCCTGTACGGCCAGGCCAGGCCCTTTCCCCAGGCCCCCACGTATAAGTATCCCTACGGCTACACGTCGACCCGTATAACCTCCGCCTACGCCGACTCCATCTACGGCTTATGGAAGACCAATTTCCTATCCAGGGATTGCAGCGGCCAGCTCCGCGTCCTCTCCGATGTTTCAGGCGTGTCCAAGTCCGAGGGCATGGGGTACGGCTTGATCCTCACTGCCTACTATGGGGAAAAAACCCTGTACGACTCACTGCTGACCTTCTATAAGAGTAAGCTCTGCGCTTCCGCCGATTCGGAAATGGGATGGGAGGCAACCTGCACCGGCTGGCAATCCCAATCCAGCGCAACCGACGGCGACATCGATGCGGCCTACAGCTGCATTGTGGCCTACTGCCAGTGGGGAGGCACCTACCTTCAGACAGCCAATACGTTCCTTAAGCGCCTCGCGAAAAACCTGATTGTCATATGCGGCAATAATATTTCGGTCGTCGGGCCTGGAATTACGAACAACGCCGACTATGGCGGCGCCACGTGCACCGATGTGTCCTATTACACCCCAGCCTATTTCAGAATCTTCGCCCAGGCAACCGGCAATACGCTCTGGACCACCCTCGCCGACTCGACTGTACGCGTCCGCAATGCCTGCACCAATGCAACGACCGGCCTGCTTCCCGGCGCGCAGGAGTATAACGGCACGCCGAGCTCCTGTATCGCGGAGGCAACCTACGGCTACGATGCCTGCCGTGTGCCGTGGCGTACGGCCATCGACTACCTCTGGAACGGCGACACCGTCGCCTGCAACTGGTGCGTCAAGGTTACGAACTGGGCAAACGGCAAAGGGCCCAAGAATATCGTCGACGGCTATGACCTCAACGGCACGGCAACCGGTACAAACCACAACAGCGCCTTCGTCGGCGGCTTCGCGGTGGGCAACATGTGCAACAGCCAGACCATGGTCGATTCGTTTGGCGCCGTGATGAAAACATTCACCGCAGCCAGCGGCGACCTGCAATACTTTAACCTCAGCCTCAAAGCAATGTATACGCTGGTACTCTCGGGCAACCTCTGGCAGCCGAACCTCTCCACCGCCGTGGTTCCCGGCATGCAGGAGCCCGGGAGGATGGCCGGTGTGCGGATGTTGCTCAATGGCAACAAGCTGACCCTGGCCGGGGCCTCCGGCATTCGCTCGGCAAGCATCGTCACCGCCGCGGGAAGAGTAGTAGCCTCGGCGGGAGCGTCGGGGGAGCGGAATGCGGTGATCGATGTGTCGACGCTTGCTAAGGGATTATATATGGTGAACATCGCAATGGCGGATGGGAAAAAGGGAATGATGAAGTTTGTGAAATAATAAGTCTATGCATAAGAGAATTAAGGGTTGGAAATTGATTTAGGTGAAATAGTAGAGTAACTGCCTTTGATGGGGAACCGAACTTAAATCAAATGCCTTTGGTGGGGGAACCGCCTGAAGGCGGTTCCCCCTGGTCAAAGCCTCCGCGCCCGCAAAGCCGGGCTGCGGGGTCTTTGACTCACCCCCTCCTGCGGAGGCGCGGGGCGATGTCTGCCTCGCTTACGCTCAGCAGACGCTCCCGCACCCCCGCAACGCTCCCCTTAGGTAGAAAACACCTTAAAAATGCTTTTAAAAGGATCAGTTTAATTTTTCCTGAGGCCTGAAGCCTTCTCCACCTACTTTTCAAACATGGCCCTGAAATTCCCGTACCCCTCCCTCTGCAAATCCCCGGCCGGGACAAAGCGCAGGGAAGCGGAATTCATGCAGTAGCGCAAATGCAAAGGCGCCGGACCGTCGTTGAAGACATGGCCCAGGTGTGCATCGCCGAACCTGCTCCGCACTTCGGTGCGATCCATGCCGTAGCTCGCATCGCCTTTTGTCAGGACATTCTCCGGAGCGAGCGGTTTGGTGAAGCTCGGCCAGCCGGTTCCGGATTCAAACTTGTCCTTTGAGCTGAAAAGCGGTTCGCCGGTCGTGACCTCCACGTAAATCCCCTCGCGATGGTTGTTCCAATACTCATTGTTGAAGGCCGGCTCGGTGCCCGCCTCCTGGGTAACGCTGTACTGGAGCGGCGTCAAGAGCATCTTCAAGACCGGCTCCGGAGGCTTGGAAAAGCCGGCGAGGGTCACCGTGTCCGCACGCCATCCGGCAGACCTCCAGGTTTTTTCGATAAACTGGTCCCTGCCCGAACCGTTCCGGTACTCATGGTACCGCGACGGGTTTTTCAGGTGGAAATCCTGGTGATAGTCCTCGGCGAGGTAGAAGGTGCCGTAGGGAACAATCAGCGTCGCAATCGGCTTGTTGCCGAAAACGCCGGAATGTTGCAGGCTCGCGCTTGTCGCCAAAGCCTGCGCCCGCTGTTCGAGGGTATGGTAGAATATCGCCGAGCGGTACTGGTCGCCGCGGTCGACAAATTGACCCCCGCCGTCCGTGGGATCGATATTTTTCCAGAAGTTATCGAGCAGGATGAGATAACTGGTCACCCGCGGATCGTAGGTGACCTGGATCGACTCCATATGGCCGGTCCCGCCCTCTCCCACCTCTTCGTAGGTCGGGTTGGGTTTTGTCCCGCCGGTATAGCCGACCACCACCTTTTTGACGCCCGGGATTTTTTCAAAGGGCGGCTCCATACACCAGAAGCACCCTCCCGCAAAGGTCGCGGTTGCCACATCGCTGCCGAAAACCGGCTGAGTCGGTTTCGTGCCGGTTTCGGAGATCGCCTTTCCGGAACAGGAGAGCACGAGTGCCCCGATAGTTGCCCCTAATATAAAACGCATAGAACCTCCTTGCGGCTGCAAAGCCGTCAGTTGCTTTTTTCAGTCATGTTCACCAGTGCTATGACATACCCGTCGGGGTCCCTGACGAACGCCTCGGTCCCCCAGCCGTAGGTTTTCGGCTCCTGGACAATACCGTAGCCCCCCTTGCGGAACCGGTCGACTGCCCCGGCAACATCCTGCACCTCAAAATGCGGGTAGATGCCGAGGCCGCGGGGAGCGTCCGTTCCTGCCTTCTCGAAATTCCACCGTTTCTGCCACAGGTAGATGCCCGCTCCGGCCGATTCCAATTGGGCAAAGTCGCCGGAAACAGAGCCGATTTTAAGCCCCAGATAGTCGTGGTAGAACCGGATCGATGCCTTGAGGTCGGTTACCTCGATGAGAATATGGTGCAATAGAGGCGGTTCTATCGCCGTTTCGCCGGCTGCAGGTCCCGGATATACCGGCAGAGCCCAGAGAGAAAGGGCTATGAGCCCGACAATCCAATTATTCATTATATTTCAATACATTCTCCCTCCCCCTGTCATGGTGGAATAAACCAAATTATTATGGGAGGCATAGCACTATTACTAGTAGCAAAGGATGAACCAAATTTTTAAGCGGCATGATATTTGCGAAATCAGGGTCTATTTCAATGCAAGGCAAATTCGAATGCTTTTAGATGGCTGAGCCGGAATCCAAAGGCAGAAAAAGATTCTAATTCTTTTGGATGGCTGAGCCGGGTCACCCGCACGATATGGGAGTGCTTCATAACAGGCACCCTGCGGCGGGGACCCACGAGGCCTCTGCGAAAAGATCCTGAATAAAGAAGGATGCATACTGAAACGAGCGAACGTGTCAAAGCGGGAATGATTTCGAATCTTTCACTGTTTGAGCATATGTTTTTTTGATTTGCCGTATTTATGTTTTCTACCTTATGTGAGCGTTGCGGGAGGGGGAGAGCGTTTGCTCTTGGGCAAACATAGCCGCCCACTTCCGCAGGAAGGGGTGTGGCTGAAGACGCTTTTGCGGCTTCAGCCCAGGGGGAACCGCCTTATGGCGGTTCCCCCACCAGCGTATCCAAAATAATACCTAAAAAGAAAGGGCCTGCTGCAATGGCACACCAGTATTATGAATCCGACGACCTCAAGGACTTTGCCAATATCGCCGAGTTCGCTGAGAATCAGGGCAAGGCATTTTTCGGCTACTACGGAAGCGCAACCGCCGGCGGGACCCTTTCCGAGCGCGAAAAGTCCCTGATCGCGCTGACCGTTGCGCATACCGAGCACTGCCCCTACTGCATCGACGCCTATACAACGCGGTGCCTTTCGCTGGGGATCACGAGCGATGAGATGATGGAAGCGGTCCATGTGGGTGCTTCCATCGTTGCCGGTGCCGTTCTGGCGCATGCCACCCAGATGCGTAAGATAATCCGAAAAGTCGAGATGCAGCCTTGATTTGCGGTAAGGAACAGCCGATTCCTATGGAAACCCCCCCGGTCACGCCATTCAGGGAAAAACTGCGGGCATCAAATATTGATCCCCTGCGAAGCAGGCAGGTCGAAGACGCTGCAGATCAATGTGGGAAGGCGCTGCAACCTGAGCTGCAGGCACTGCCATGTCGCTGCCGGTCCGCAGGAGCGCGAGTCCATGTCCCGCGAGCTGCTGGCGAGCTGCCTGGCCATTGCCGGGACGGAATCAATCACCACTATCGACATTACCGGCGGGGCGCCGGAGATGAACGATCACCTCCCATGGTTTCTTGACCGGGCATCGCTCCTCGGTAAACGCATCATGGTGCGTTCGAATCTGGTGATTCTTCTCGAAAAAGAGTACGGCCACCTTATCGAGGTCTTCAGCCGAAACCGGGTGGAACTTGTCGTGTCGCTGCCCCACTGGAAAAAGGAGAAGTGCGACCGGCAGCGGGGGGAGGGGAGCTTCGATACCATTATTGCGGCCTTGCGGCTGGTCAACGGGAGGGGCTGGGCGCAGCCGGATTCGGGCCTGGTCATTGACATTGCGCATAACCCGGTCGGCGCCTATCTGCCCGGCTCGCAGAAGGCGCTCGAACGCGAGTACCGGGAACGGCTCCTTGCCGATTACGGGGTCCGGTTCAACCGGCTCTTCTGCCTCACCAATTGTCCGACCGGCCGGTTTCGCGACTACCTCATGGCAACCGATAACTACGATGAGTATATGAAAAACCTGGAGCTCGCGTTCAATCCTGCGGCGGCGCTGGGCGCGATGTGCCGGACGACGCTGTCGGTGGGGTGGGACGGCACCCTGTACGACTGCGATTTCAACCAGTGGCTTCGTCTGCCGGTAAACCATGGAGCGCCGGACCGGGTCGACCGGTTCGACGCAATGAAGCTGCAGGGCAGGGAAATTATGACCGGCGACCACTGTTATGCCTGTACCGCCGGCCAGGGCTCGTCCTGTACCGGCGCGGCGGTTTAGCTTTAAGGGAATAGGTGCGGAGAGGTGATGGTACAGACAAACGGCATGCTGGTAATCATACTGTACATCGCGGTATTTATCGGCATGATCGCCTCCTGGCGTTTCTGGCCGGCAAGTACCGGGTATCTTCCCATTGTCATAATCGCGCTGGTCCTTCGCGCGATGCTCCTGCCCCTTCCTCCGAACGACGACATGAACCGGTACATATGGGAAGGGCAGATCCAGAACGCCGGATGCAACCCCTATGCCGTTGCCCCCTCCTCTCCGGCTCTCGCCTCACTGCGCAGCGAAGCATGGAAAGGGGTCAATCACAAGGACATTCCCACAATCTACGGACCCTTGAGCGAACTGCTGTTCCGCGGCTGCGCTGCAGTGAGCCGGTCCGCCCTCTTGTTCAAGATGGTGTTCATGCTTTTCGATATCGGCGTCGTGCTCATGCTCATGCTCCTCATGCGTACCTGGTCAATGGAGCCGCGGCACCTGATTCTCTACGCCTTCAACCCGCTCGCGCTCTACGGCATTGCCGCAGAGGGTCATATGGAGAGCATCATGCTCTTCTGGCTCGTTTGCGCCTGCTACTTCCTGCGTAAAGAGCGATGGGCTCCGGCGTATCTCTTTTTCGGGCTGGCGCTGTCCTCCTCGCCCTTCCCGCTCTTTCTTCTCCCGTTTTTGCTGCATCGGAAAAATACCGCGCTCCTGCCCCTGGCGCTGGTGCCGCCGGTTGCGCTGTATGCCCTTTACGCATCGCCGGGCGTTTCGTTCCTGACGGTCCCCCTTTGTTTCGCAACCCGGTTTCATTTCAACGGGCTTGCGGCAACGGTTTTAGCCTTGTTCATGCCGCTCCCGGCGGTTCCCCTCGCCTGCCTGCTCCTGTTCGCAATAGTCGGGCTCTATATCTTTTTTTCGTACCGGACATCATGCGCGCGATCATGTACGCGTCCGGCGCATTTTTTCTATGCTCCACGACGAGCCATCCCTGGTATCTGCTGCCGGTAACCGCACTCCTGCCCTTTTACCGGTCGCGACCGTGGCTGGTGCTTCACCTGACGGTCGCAGCCGCCATCGTCGTTTCCCTCCGCTATGCCGAAACCGGGGTATGGAAAGAGTCGCGGCTGCTCCTGATTGCGGAATACCTGCCGTTTGCCGCTGCGGCACTCCGGAGCGCGCTTCGCGGACCCGGGCAGGCTCCGGCGGTGTTCAGGGCGCCGGCATTTCTCTCCATTATTATCCCGGTGATTAACGAACGCGACAACATCGGTC
>CAWDOZ010000090.1:0-7959 GCA_963803935.1 uncultured Fibrobacterota bacterium
GGCGGTGAGTTCGGTATCGATCTTGTATCCCTTTGCGGTCTTGACCTCTTCGAGCCGCTCGTCGAGCTGCTTGCGGATTCCCTTACCGCCCTTGGGCTCGATCCCTTCCGCCTTCTCCATGACAACGTCGGCGTACATCATGATGAGGCGACGGTAGGCGTCGTAGGCGAATCTCGGGTTTTTGGTTTTGTCGATAAGCCCCTGGATGGTGACATCGTTGAGCCCGACGTTGAGAACCGTATCCATCATGCCCGGCATTGACCGGCGCGCGCCTGAACGGACCGAGACGAGGAGCGGATTCTTTGCATCGCCGAATTTCTTGCCCATGAGCTTCTCAACCCGGGCGAGAGCATCTTCCACCTGCCTGGTGAGCTCTTTTGGATAGGTGCGCTTATTATCGTAGTAGTAGGTGCAGACCTCGGTAGTGAGGGTAAAACCCGGAGGGACCGGCAGCTGGAGATCGGGGTGACCGGCCATTTCGGCCAGATTGGCACCCTTGCCGCCCAGAAGATTTTTCATCGATTCGTTGCCGTCGGCTTTTCCGCCGCCGAAGAAGTAAACGTATTTAGCCATAAAGGCATCCTCCATTAAGGGATTGGTGTGGGGTCTTTCGTGCTATAAAATTTGTATTCCGTCGTGGTAGACGTCGAATAGTCCATTATACCATGAAATTTATAAAAAGCTATAGAATATACATTTCAAGCGGATGCGACTGCAAATGAAGATTCCGGATGAGGTAAGGAAGGCAAAAGCAAAGTCAACTTCCGGGCGTTCCGTTGGGGTGCCCTGAGGGGCACCCCAACGGCGCGCCTCCGCCGGGCTCTCGGCAAAGCCGAGCCGGTCTGGGGAGCCATGCGGCGCTGTGCGCCTGTGGCTCCCCAGACTGTCGGGGTCGCTATCGCGCCTCCCGACACCCTCTGTCCTCGCTAACGCAACATCAAAAGATAGGGTTCAAAAAATTGAAACCCTAAAGATTTACCTATTCTTTCATATTCTTTCATAAGTTTTCTACCCTGAAAGAGGGCGTTGCGGGAGGGGGAGAGCGTTTGCCTTCAGGCAAACATCGCCTTCCCCTTCCGCTGGAAGGGGTGTGCCTAAAGACGCGTGCCTTTCGCGGCTTTAGGCCAGGGGGAACCATTTTTAAATGGTTCCCCTATCAAAGGCATTAGATTTTAGATCGGTTCCCCCACCAGAAGCACTTATAATCACCTTCCCGCATTTATTTTATAAGGATGCACCGGTTACCCCTCATCTAACCGGTATACCATCGAAACTCTATGAAACAAAATGCCGTAGCACTGCTGTTACAGCCTTACAAAAACCGACTCATGGAGCCGGACGAGCTGAAAAAGTCGGTGAATGGCTTTGCCGAGCATCTCCTTGCACTCGCGGCGCTGCATCCCAATTTTCATTTCAATGTCGTGCTCCCCGCGTACCTGCTCGAATACATCAACCCTCTCCTGCTCTCCAACCTCAGGGAAATGTGCAAGCGCGGATGCCTCGAATGGCTGCTCACCGGCTATACCGAACCGTTCTTCGCCTTTTCTCCGGTTGCCCTTACCGAAAGCAATATCAGGTACGGGATGCAGATTTTCACTGAGCTTACCGGGGCAGCGCCTGCCGGGTTCCTGCCGTCGTTTTCGAGCTGGGACCCGGGGTATATTGCTTCCCTTTCTGCCCTCGGGCTCAACTATTCGGTGCTTTCCTGCGCAGCGCTCCCCCCGGAATCCCAAAACTCCTGCGGGTACTGGTTCACCGAGCAGGGCGGCAATACGCTGGCGCTCTTTCCCAGCAGGCTGCTGAATGGTTACACCGCGCCGGCCGACCTTATAGAATGGCTTCATGAGCTCATAAAACTCGATGGCAGACCCGAAACCGCAGAAAAAATCGTAACGGTCCACTACCTTCTGCCGCTGCAACCGGAGAAGGGCGGCGATGCCTTTCGATGGCTGCAATCGGCCATCGCCGAACTTGACAAACACCTCCTGCACTTCCGTGCAATACTGCTGCAGGAGGCACGGTCCCTCCAAAAGCCCATCGGGATCCAGCACCTGCCGCCCTGCCTGCCGCTTTTTACCGACGGCGAGGCGGAGCCGCACTATTTCCTGAACCGCCTCCGCTCCTTTGACCAGGTCGGGATTCTTCAGCGAAAGATGATGGATTGCGCAGAGCGGATCTCTCTGGTACAGGAGCGGAAACTCGCTGAAAAACTCCGGCGAAACCTTTTCTTTCTTCAGGATATCAACCGGTACCTGCCCCGCAGCAGCAGCGGATTCCCGATTCTGTCCGATCGTCTGTGGACCTATGGAAAGCTGATCGATATCGAAGCGGAACTGCAGGAACTCGAACGTGCATCGAGCGGCCGTATCAGGATTACCGATTTCATGCGCAACGGGAACAAGTGCCTCATCATGTCGAATGCGGCGCTTGCCGCCTATTGCGATTACAAGAACGGCGGCCACATTTACGAACTGGACTACCTCGAACGCCGGATCAACCTGGCCGCGGCCTACAACCCGGTTCCGCACACGCCGCCGGATATCGTTTCGCCCGGCGCCTCATTCTCGGCCTTCATCGACCGCGTCTATGATGAAGCGACCACACCCGAGGAGATAGCGGGAAGCCGAGGGATCGACATCGGCACCTTCGCGGATGGGGCCTACGAATATAAAATCAAGAAGTCCCAGAGCGGCGTCAAGGCGGCGCTCAAAGGCCAGGGCGGGTTCCAGTTCGGCGGGAAAACGGTGCCCCTGAGCATCGAAAAGGTCTTCGGCCTGGAGAAGGACGATCCGATATTTTCCTATGTCTACCAGCTGTCCAATCACTCGCTTGCGAGCTACTCCTTTGCCTTTGCGATAGAGCTGCACCTCTCGCTCCCCGGCGTCATGGACCGCCATGTCAGGTTACTCAACGGGAAAACGGCGCACCAGGGGCTGGGCTGGGGTCCGATAATCCTTGAAAAAACGACGAGGTGGAGCATCAGCGATTTCGTGGCCGGCGTCCGGCTCCAGTTTATCGTGCAGAAGCCGGTCGATGTCTACTGCCTGCCCCTGCGGGGCAGCGATGGCGAATTCGATCCTTCGTGCGGCTTCAAGCTCATCCTCGCCTCGACCATCGCGCTCGAACAGAGCTCCACCTGGACGCTCGTCGGCTCAATCAACTGCGCCAGGGTACGGAAGCGGGGGAAGGAATCCGATGCGATCTGAGGCGCTCGACATTGTCATCGAAGGCCGCGAGGATTCTACCTGGCTTATCCTGTCAGGGCCCTTCCACCGGGAGCAGATCCCCAACATACGGGCCAAATTCGAAGCGCTCCTCGAGGACCGCAACCGCGATTTCATCGTGGACCTCGAAGGGGTAACGGCCATTGAAAATGCGGTTGCCGAGATGTTCCTCCTGGTATTAAGCGAGGTGCGCGAAAAGGGCGGTGAGATCAGGTTTATTTTCAAGAATAGTGCGGTGGATGAGGTGTTTTCGCCGTACCGGAACCTCATGCCGATCTTTGCAGATGCGGAGGCTCTTACCGCGGGGGGAATGCTGCAGCGTCTCGCGCGCAGCGGCAGGATGCTCAGAAAAAAAACCGGCGTGCGGATCTCCCGCCAGGTGGCGATCTTTCTCCTCATCGTCCTTTGCGGATGGTTCCTCACCCTGCTCTTCATTGTCCACCTGCAGTATCGCCGTCTCGCGGAGCAGCAGCAGGAACTGAGCGATTTAACGCAATGGAAACAGCGTGCCCAGATAGAGCTTAACGCGCTCAAGGAACGCCTGCTCCCGCTCGAACAGCTCGGCATCGTGCGCGATACGATCAAGGAGTCGACCATGGCCCCCGACCGCCCCGCACGGCGGCATCCGATCATCGGATTCCTCATCCGTCGCCGCACCATCTGGATCTCGGAGTTCCTTGCCAACATCATCGTCGGACTCCTGCTTATTCTCCTCATGTCCGTTACGATTCTGTATTCGGTCAAAACGCAGGAGGTTCGCGGCGTCAACCGCCGGATTGCCGCGATCCGGGCGGAAAACACCGGTACCGAAAACGCCCTTAACGCCTGCCACCGCGAACTGCATGTCCTGACCCTGCTCCGCAGGTTCGCCGGGGGACGGGTGACCGATGCCACCCTCTGCAAAGTTGCCGCGCTCGTCTGCGCGAGCAGCGAGCGATTCGGGTACGAACCCGCTCCTGCTCATAGCCGTCATTCATGTGGAAAGTATTTTCGATCCGGCGGCAAGGGCCGGCTACCAGAGCGGGGACGAGAGCGGGCGCCATCGGGCTCATGCAGCTCCAGTTTGAAACCGCCTCGTCGGTGGCAAAGCAGCTTAACATTCAGCACCTCAACCGGGGCGATCTCCTGAAGCCGGACCTCAACCTGATGCTCGGCGTCGCCTACCTGACGCAGCTCATTACCCAGTTCAAAAGCTTCAAGCTCGGCCTCGTTGCCTATAACCAGGGCCCCGGAGCGGTGCAGCAGACACTGTCAAGCGGCGGGACGCTGACGCTTGACTACTATAAGCTCGTGCTCAAGAGTTATTACGATCTGCGGAAATTGGCGGGGGAGATTGATAGGGAGGTGGAGGGGAAGAAATAAATAAGGAATTCTTACTGCTCAGGTGGGGAACTGAGCCTAAGTCAAATGCCTTTGGTGGGGGAACCTCGCTTCGCGGGTTCCCCCTGGTCGGAGCCGCGCAAAGCCGCGTCTCCGACACACCCCTTCCTGCGGAAGTGGGCGGCGATGCTTGCGTTCCGCAAGCGCTCGCCCACTCCCGCAACGCTCACATGAGGTAGAAAACACATAAAAGAATTTGTTTGTCCGTAGGGGTTCAACATTTTGAACCCTTTCATAGAATTTTTTCAGGTTGCATCAGCGAAGACAGAGGTTGCATTATGGATGCCAAATATGAAATTCTTTTATACTGGAGTGATGATGATCAGTTTTTCATCGCAGAAGTTCCCGAGCTTCCGGGATGCATTGCCCACGGACCTACTCAGCTATCGGCATTAGAAAACATTCAGATAGCTATGGACTTATGGATTGAGACAGCCCGGGAAACATCGCGAGAAATACCTCAGCCCAAAGGCAGGAAGCTTTTGTATGCCTGAGCATTGGAGATTTTATGCTTATGCTTATTTCGCTAAAAATTACCTACTCGGCTTTTTTCCGATCGATAACCGTAAGAACTCTTTCAATTCGTCCGGAATAATCATAGTTCAGGAATTTTCCGAGGTCGAATCGTAACTCTTCGAGAAGTGAGATACGTTCCTCACCGGTAAGGTTTTTGGTATAGTCGGAGTGATAGACTTTTTCGCCGACATGACCGAAGGTGATTTTTCTTTCGGTTTTCATTTTTTGTCATCTATTTTATAGTTTTTTTTATTCAAGAGGCGCATTATGGTTTGTAATCCTTAATAATCTGAATCGCTTCCAGTTCATATTTGTTCAATTTGGATATCGAAAATTGCGGATCGGGTTTATACCACCCGTGTTTTTCAAATGACTTTTGGATAGAATCTGTTTTGAAAATATACCCATGTCTTGCATAGATTTCATTTATCATATCCTGTGAGGTTGCATTTCGATTAATTTTGAGACAGCCTTCATAAAATGGATGCTTGTATTCATGAAGAAGCGAGCCTAACCCACCATCCCTAAAAGGGTCACTCCAATAGCAAAACAATGAAAAAGTTATTGCTTCATTCCCCGAAGGCAGTAAATTCGCAAAGGAAAACACTGTCGAATCATCATAATCCATATAGTCAATAGGCTTACCTTCAATTCTATAATAGGCAAAGGCAGAGGTAGCTATTTGGGAATGATCAAAAACGATTCTTCCTTCTCCAATTGGTCCTTTCCAGCTCCCTCCGGTGCCAAGAATATATTCAACTTCCTTGGCACCGGTATTATTGCCGCCCCAATTTCCTGTGTATTCATCTATAATAATTGTTGTATCCTTCTTTTTAAATCTCGATTGCCATGTATACCATGAGTTACAGAACCATGCAAAATTTGTATCATTTTTTTTAAACCTGATGTCATCTTCGGAAACGATATTTATTACCCTATTGGCATTTGTATCTAATGAATAATACCCAACTTCCTTGTTCGTTTTGACATTCAATTCCTTTCCATCCTGCTTCGCTTTAAACACTTTGATGGGCATAGTTTCTTCTGTCACATTATAGTGATAATTTGGAAATCCTACAGTTACTACAGTGTCGTTTCCATTGTTGAAAAAGGTAAAAACGCATTTTGCTGTGTAATCATTTTTATTAAGCGTAAGCAGTATGTATTCACGCACCATTTGAATTGTTGAGCTTTTGGAAAGATATACGTTTCCACCAATACTGCCCATAAATCCATTATCACCAAATGCCACATTCTTAAATAAGAAACAGATTATTGACATACACAGTAGGCGATTCATTATTGGGAAATCCCTTTTCTTGCTGTCCTGAGTTCGCTGCTGATACATAATTGATTTTCACAGAATGGAGAAGTAGTATAAAATTTATTTGCAGTAAACTTTTTCACTATCATCTTGTCATCGGCTTTCATAGTGCACTTCCGCAGTCCGAACCACATTCTCCCGAAAATACCGGCTCAAATCTTCGGGCGTCCTTAGATCGACCTGCCTGCCGATAATGTCCGTCAGCTCGTTCTGCATGCGGCAAAATGAAAGAAACCCCGGTACCAGACCTTCCTCAAACTCGACCATGATATCGATATCGCTTTCAGGCTTGAGGTTCCCTTTAATGGCGGAACCGAACACCGATAGCTTTTTTATATGGTTTCGTCGGCAAAAATCGGCCAATTGAGCCTGCGGAATATGCCGGGATAAGGGGTAGATCATGCTGCACCTGATATTTGATTTACTAAGTGATGCCTGCTGCAACACGCAAAACAATAAGAAGCTGTACCAGAAAATACTTTTTTCGTTTCTCCCCAAGTGGTTTTTTTGAAAATTCAAATTTGTTTGGACGGCCGAACCGCGATACCATTTCGAATCCAAATTCTGGGCGTTCCGGGAGGATTTATTTGTTTTTATCGATGTTTTCTACCCTGAAAGAGGGCGTTGCGGGAGGGGGAGGGCGTTTGCCTTCAGGCAAACATCGCCTCCCCCTTCCGCAGGAAGGGGTGTGCCCAAAGACGCGTGCCTTTCGCGGCTTTGGGCCAGGGGGAACCGCCATAGCGGTTCCCCCACCAAAGGCATTTGATTTAAGCTTGGTTCCCCCACCAAAAGCATTTGATTTAAGCTTGGTTCCCCTACCTGCGCAGGTATGTTTTTTTTATACCTTACTATAAATTTATCATGTTTTTTTTATACCATCATATAAATTTATTACTATGGAACGAACCCAGTCTTTCTACCTTTTCGATCCCGACGTCAATGCGGGAAAGATGATTTTTCTCTCCGGACCGCGGCAGGTCGGCAAAACCTTTTTTGTGAAAGCCCGGCTTGCCGAACTGAACAATGAAGATTTGTACTTCAATTGGGACAACCCCATGGTCGCGCGGACCTACGCCCGGAACCCGCATTTTCTCAAAGCCGCGCTGACCGGCAAGCCGGGTATTCCCCTTGTTGCCTTCGATGAAATTCATAAACATAAAAACTGGAAGAACATTCTCAAAGGCCTCTTCGATGTGCATTCCGGAGAGGCACAGATCATCGTAACCGGCAGCGCTCGCCTGGATTTTTTCAAGGCATCGGGTGACAGCCTTGCCGGCCGGTACTTTTCCTATAGGTTGCTGCCGCTCGGCCTTGCCGAAGCGGCCCAGGAGTTTTCCTGCAGAGTCGACAATCCTGCCGTTTTCGCTACGCCTGAAAAATCCGGCTTTCTCCAGAAGCTCCCCGAACAAAAGAAAAACAGCCCCTTGAAAGATGCGCTGAAGCCATGGCTGCGCTTCGGCGGCTTTCCCGAACCATTCCTTAAAGCAAGCGATCGTTTCTCCCTGAAATGGCGCA
>CAWDOZ010000091.1:0-6149 GCA_963803935.1 uncultured Fibrobacterota bacterium
GTGCCGAAAAAAGCGAGAGATCGGCCGTCCGGGGACCATGAGAGCTGATAGATTGCATCGACGTCCCTGATAGACACCAATTTATCGACTTTTTTGGACGTCATATTGAAAAAGGCGATCGCATTCTTGCCTTTGTCATAGACGGCCATGGCAAATGTTTTTCCATCCGGCGACCAGGCACCTGCGGAGTTAATGTAGCTGATTTCTTCAAACCGCTGATCGCGGGTCGAGGAGGTGAGCTTGCTCAGGGTTTTCCCGGTTGCGGCATCGGCCAGGTAGAGCTCGAAGCTGAACATGTCGCGTGTGGAAAGGAATACCAGCGACCGACCGTCCGGGCTCAGGGCCGGCGAAAGATTGTATCCTCCCTGTCCGGCGATCAGCGCCTTGCCGATTTTCGAGCCGGTGTCCGAGGTCAATCCCTTTACCGGATAAGCGGCCTTCAATGCGGCCGGCCATCCCTTCGACAGGGTATCGAATTTGACATGGAGTGCCTCCTGAAATCCCTTGACCCAGCCGCGCTTCAGGACTGCCTCGTAGAGCGGTGCCAGCGAGGAGTCGCCGTGAGTGCCGTCGATATAGGCCCAGATAGAATGACCGAATCGATAGGGGAAATAAAGGTATTCGTCGCTGGCCTTTGCAATCGTGGGGGCGCGGCCGTAGAGCACGGCATCGCGCATCCACATGGTGGTGAAAGCATCCTCGCCGCCGATGGAGAGGTACTCCGCCATTCCCTCGACAAACCAGGTGGGAACCGACAGCGCCTGGATCGAGAGATCCTTGTGCTGGCTGAGGGCGGCGAATTGGAATGCGTGAACAAGCTCGTGCCCGAGCACATGGTTGTCGTCGGCATTGACGCCGGTCAAGGCAACGATGATCCGCTTGCCGAGGGGTTCGGTAACGCCCCCGACCTCCTGGGGTATGATGCCGTCGATGACATTGGTCTGCTCGAAATCCGCCGGGCTTTCATAGATGATGACCGGCTGATTATGCAGGGGAAAATGGAAAATTTTCTGGTAACGGGTGTGCCAGCGTTCAAGCATCTGTGCGGCGGTGTTGGCACGCTCCTTCAGTGATCCGTAATAGTAAACGTTGAAATGCCGGGTATAGAGAACCTTGAAGTCGAAGTTCTTGTATCGAACCTTGTTGCGGCCGAAGTACTGCCCGCTTGCCCCTGAGACAAGCAGCATGATTGCCAAAGCGACGGCGAGGCCGGAGCGCATTTTCATCGAGGGTGCCTCACCAATGCCGGAAAACAGGATGGCGTGAACCGAACCGATAAAAATACGCGATTCGCGTACCTCCCGGCCTGGAAAACTTGGCTCTCCCGTCACCATGGAAAACGAACTGCACATTACCGAATTAACCTTGTGATTCAAACTCTGCGCAAGGTAAATTATTAAAGTCTGCAATGAAGGTAAAAATTTGAGGTTCCGGAGATCGCCATGAATTCACCGATTTTTGCCATCGACCATAAGGGTCAGAAAAACTGCGCCTTTTGCCGCAAGGAGTTTTCCTTTCCCGATATCCAGTGGGAGGGAGGGGACATTCTCTATAACCCCGAATCGCTCTGGCTGGATTCCGTATGTTCGAGGCGCTGCTCTATCGATCTGGATAAGAAAAATGCCCGGGAAGCATTCGCATTGCGGCTTGAATTCATACTGGCAAATAACGGCGTGCCGAACAATTTCATCCGTTGCTCATTCGAGAATTATACACCCGAGACTCCGGGCCACCGGAGGGCCATCGCCTTTTTGACAAGCCAGATGCCGTTCCACAAAAAGAGTTCGATTATCCTGGTTGGCCCGCCCGGAACGGGCAAGACGCATTTAGCCATTGCGGCGATGCGAAAATATATGCTCGATACGCTGACAACCTCCGCCGCATTCGTGAGCGGGCCGCAACTCATAGCGGAAATCAGACAGGCGACGCTTGCCGAAGAGGTGGTATCCAGCGAATCGGTCATCCGGAAATACACAACCGGTAAGCTGCTGGTGATCGACGATGTCGGTGTTGAAAAGGCAAGTGAATTCGTCCTGCAATCGTGGTACCGGATTATTGACGCACGGTATGCCGCCAACTGCCCCACGATCTACACTTCCAACATGGATAAGGCGGAAATAGAATCCCGGATGAACTCCCGGATAGCATCGAGGCTCTTTGCCGGGACCAACATTCCTATTGACGGAGAGGATAAGAGAGGCTGCTACTGAACTCGCCCCGCCGCCGATCGGTACTATTCCTTAAAGAGTGCCCAGGACCGGAATCGAACCGGTACAGCCGTTGCCAGCCGAGGGATTTTAAGTCCCTTGTGTCTACCTATTCCACCACCCGGGCGGTACGGTGAGGGAGTACAAAAATACTATCTACCGCCGGGCCGGTAGCGGCCGCTTTACAATAATCCCGAAAAAAGAGCCCCGCAGGACAATACGTGCTCCCGCGGGGCGTGGTGAATCGTTGCAGGCCTTGGCCCGGGATTAAATCATATTATTGTCTACCATTTTTGAGATGGCCTTATAGAGCGACGTTTCGATCGGGTACCCATCCTCCTGGATCTTCTGCTTGATCGCATCGACGAGGGGGGTCCGGACATCATCCATTGCCCCGATCGCGTTCCGGAGCATCGACATCGTCACCGATGTATCCGAAAGCTGAACGTTTGCGCTGCCGGAAGCCTGGGATCCCTGCGAAGCGCTCTTCTTTGCCGGCGCATTCGAAGCCGGACCGTAGGAGTTAACCCCGTAGGCTGCTGAAGAAATCTGCGACATCGTTACCATGGCGTACCTGCCTTTCTCGGGGGGTTTTTCCATCCCTGGAATCTCGATCCTTCCGTGGATTCCCACCCCATTTCACTCTCCCGCCATCCTGCGGAATGAGTACTTTTTGTTCTCATTTAATGTATCGGGTCTTCGATGCCTCAGCTTTAGGTAATTTATTTCCTATTTTTTCTTAGCTTTCCGCAATTCCAGTATCATATCCCGCAATCGTGCCGCCTTCTCGAACTCCAGATCCGCAGCGGCCTGGGCCATCTCCTTTTCGAGCTCCCTGATCGATTGCGCTGCCCGCGCGCGCGCCTTCCTGCCGATCGGCTCCTTCCCGAACGTGAGCTCCTCGGCGACCAGCGGAATGGACGGCTCGGCTGCCTCCCCGTAGAGCGTGACCCCCTCGCGGATCGTGCGCTGGATGCTCATCGGCTCCGTGCCGTGTTCCTTATTGTAGGCAAGCTGCCGGTTTCGTCGCCGGGCGCTTTCGTCGACCGCCTTCCTGATGGAGCCGGTGACGACATCGGCGTAGAGCACAATCCTGCCGTTGATATGCCGCGCCGCGCGTCCCGCTATCTGCACGATGGAGCGCGTCGACCGGAGGAACCCCTCCTTATCGGCATCGAGGATGGCGACGAACGCCACCTCGGGCAGGTCGAGGCCCTCCCTCAGCAGGTTGATGCCCACCAGGACATCGAATTCCCCCTTCCGCAGGTCGCGCAGGATCTCGGTCCGCTCCAGTGTCTCGATGTCCGAATGGAGATAGCGTACCTTGAAGTCAAGAGATTCCAGGTACTCGGTGAGGTTTTCCGACATCTTCTTGGTCAGGGTGGTGACGAGCGCGCGTTCCTTCTTTTCCACGGTGGTGCGGAGCTGCTCGATCAGGTCGTCGACCTGGTTCTTCGCCGGCCGGATCTCGATGGGCGGATCGACCAGGAAGGTGGGGCGGATCACCTGTTCCACAATGATGCCGCCGGCTTTCTTCAGCTCGTAATCGCCCGGGGTTGCCGAAACGTAAACAACCTTGTCCTGCAGCTCCTCGAACTCGGGGTAGCGGAGCGGCCGGTTATCCAGCGCGCAGGGGAGACGGAACCCGTGTTCAACGAGCGTCTCCTTCCGCGCCTTGTCGCCGTTGAACATTCCCTGCACCTGCGGAATCGATACGTGCGACTCGTCGATGATCAGGAGGTACGGCTGCTTGAAAAAATCCATGAGCGTGTAGGGCCGGGTGCCTGGAGCCCGGCCGTCGATGATCCGGGAGTAGTTCTCGATGCCGTTGACATAACCGACCTCCTTGAGCATCTCCATATCGTACCGGGTGCGCTGTTCGAGCCGCTGCGCTTCGAGAAGCTTGCTGCGCGCCCTGAGGAGCCCGAGCTGTTCGTCGAGTTCCCTGCCGATCTGCGCGACCACCTCCTCCATGGTGACGCCGACGGTCATGTAGTGCTTCGCCGGGAAGATGGTTACTTCGTCAAGCTCGCCGATACTCTTGCCCGTCACGACGTTCACCCGGCGGATCGCCTCGATTTTGTCGCCGTAGGTCTCGATCCTGAGCGCCACCTCCTCGTAGGCGGGATGGATTTCAAAGACATCGCCGCGTACGCGGAACGTTCCGCGCCGCAGCTCGATATCGTTGCGGGAATACTGCATATCGGTCAGGCGCAGGAGAAATTCGCGCCGGTCGATCGGACTGCCCTTTGTCAGCAGGACGCTCGATGCCGCGTAGGCCTCCGGCGAGCCGATCCCGTAGATGCAGGACACGCTCGCCACGATGATGACGTCGCGCCGCGCCAGGAGCGAACTCGTCGCCTTGAGCCGAAGCCGGTCGATCTCGTCGTTGATCGTGGACTCCTTGGCGATGTAGGTGTCGGTCGAGGGGATGTAGGCCTCGGGCTGGTAATAGTCGTAGAAGCTGACGAAGTATTCGACCGCGTTGTCCGGGAAGAACTCCCGGAACTCCTGGAAGAGCTGGGCGGCGAGGGTCTTGTTGTGCGAGATGACGAGGGTGGGCATCTGCACCCGCTCGATGACATTCGCCATGGTGAATGTTTTCCCAGAACCGGTAACGCCGAGAAGCACCTGGTGGCTCGCCCCGCGCTTTATGCCGTCCACCAGCTGCTCGATGGCCTCCGGCTGGTCGCCGGCAGGCTGATAGGAAGATCGGATGCGGAAGTTCATATAAGAAAAATACCTTTTCTAAGAATTAGAGCGTTTGATGGGGGAACCGGGCTTAATTCAAAGGCCTCTGGTGGGGGAACCTCGCTACGCGGGTTTCCCCTGGCCAAAGCCTCCGCGCCCGCAAAGCCGGGCTGCGGGGTCTTTGGCTCACCCCTTCCTGCGAAAGGGGGAGGCTATGTCTGCCTATGGCAGACGCCTTCCCCCTTCCGCAACGCCATCTTTTTTGGTAGAAAACACTGGGAAAAGATATCCTTGCGTTTTATTATTCATTTTAACTTGATACTTGATACTTATGACTTGCAACGTTCCCTACCCCCGCAATGCTCACTTTAGGTAGAATGCCCATAAAAATTCAAAAGAGATCCCCCCGTACCCCCCCTTTCAAAGGGGGGCGACGAAGGCGGGGGATTTCTTTAAATTAAAATCATTCTTCCTATTCCATCATTATTAATCATTTTTTTCTGCACAGTTTTTGCCTTTCCCTGTTTTTTCCGCATATTTCGCACCTGCAAACAACCTTTATCCTTTACTTTTATTTTTCAACAAACCCCAATTTCCGGGGGTTTTAACCCACAGGGAGAATAGGTAGTGTCAAAACTCCAAAGCCCTTAAAACCATGAAGATAGATCGAAATTTCGAAAGTTTTTGTAAATTTGATGAGCCAAAACTCCAACAGTAAAGAATTCCAGATGAGAAAGATTGATAGAAGAAAGTAAAGCGAATAAAACGGGAAAAGATTTCAGGGCGATAATTCAAAGAATTACAAAGACTTGGAGATCCGGAGACAACTTCACCCGGGTGAATATTTAAAGATTGGCAAAAGATAGTAAATGACTGCCGCATGGTAAAAATCTCCGAAAATCGGGTTATTTCCGGGCATAGCTCACGCTATGGCTCGGTGCTTCGCCCTCTGACCCCACCTCACCCCGGCCCGCCCCATTTTTCCGCAAAGCCGGAAAAATGAAACGCATTATTAAGAGCCTGATTGGTAAGCGGCCGGCCGGCCCTCTCCTGAAGGGAGAGGGAAAAGCCGCTTCGCGGAAGAAGGGTCAAAAAATGCGAAGGCCTTTTCAGCGTGAAGCATAGTTCTCTCTCCAGAAGTGAGAGGGAAGGCTCGCTTCGCGGAAGAAAAGGCAAAAAATGCGAAGGCCTTCCGGCGCGAAGCGCCGGAAGGAGGTCAAAGGCTTGCAAAAAATGTGCTTAGCAATCCGT
>CAWDOZ010000092.1:0-11635 GCA_963803935.1 uncultured Fibrobacterota bacterium
GCGAAGGGTCCAAACGCACAGAACGTAACGCCGCTTTAATTACTCCGATTACTATGCATCTGTGGGCCTGCGATACCATCGCGGGCCTTTTTTTAACCCCCGCCATTGCTTACCCGAAGTGCACCCCCTCATCCTGTGCAGCTCCACAGGATCTTCAAAATTACCCTGCAGAAAATGCGCTCACACTGATTATTGCCTAGATAGAGACTTCCGGCATGGGAAAATTCCGGCACCGATGGGGCAGGAAATATTTTAAAACGGATCGACCGGTCCCGGCGATACTGTCCCATTGAAGTCCTGCTCACGGTAAACAGACTCCGTGATAGCCCTATCAAAGGAGCATGCATGAGTCTCATTGGCGCCATCGGTAACACCCCGCTCGCCGGCCTCATGAGGCTGTGGGATGAATCGGTTACCGGAGTGAGGATTCTGGTTAAACTGGAGGGGTCCAACCCCGGCGGGTCGGTTAAGGATCGTCCGGCCGCCCTGATGTTGCGGAAGGCGATCGAAAATGGCGCCCTGACTCCCGAAAAGACCATTCTCGAACCGACTTCGGGCAATACCGGCATCGGTCTTGCCATGATTGCGGCGTCGCTTGGCTACAGGATCAAGCTGACCATGCCCGCCTGTGTAAGCGTGGAGCGAAGGGCAATCCTTTCAGCGCTCGGTGCAGAGATCGAGATTACCCCCGGCTGCGATAAAACCGACGGCGCCATTATGCGCGCGCATGCAATCTTTGACGGCAATCCCGATAAATATTACATGCCCAACCAGTTCGACAATCCGTCAAACTGGCAGGCACACTTTGAAACAACCGGCCCCGAGATCCTTCGCGACACCCGCGGCGAGGTGGACTGGTTCGTTGCCGGCATGGGCACTACCGGAACGCTTATGGGTTGTTCCCGCTTTTTCAGGGCGCATAACCCGGCAACGCGGGTTGCAGGAATCGAGCCGTCGCTCAACCACCGTCTCCAGGGCCTCAAGAATATGCAGGAGTCGATCGTGCCCGGGATTTTTGAGCCCTCGCTGCTTGACCACAGGCTCATCTGCCCGGACGAGGAGGCATTTACCATCACCCGGGAGCTGGCCCTGCAGGAAGGCCTCTTCTGCGGCATATCGAGCGGCGCGGCCGTCTGGGGCGCACTCGCCGTTGCACGGGATCTTCCGCGCGGTTCGACCGTCGTAGCGCTCCTGCCGGACCGTGGCGACCGGTATATGTCGACCGAGGTATTTCGTTCTGTGTGTGCGCTCTGCCCGCCGTAATAAATACGAATTTCATCTAGAGCACGCATTCGGCGGGAAACAGAGGCGGGGCTCCCCTGCCCCGCCTCGATACCCGTTGCATTGGTTACTTGAGCCACCAGGTTGCGTGTAAACCTGTCTGGGTGGTAAAGGTGGTGATGGTTCCGGCCGACAGGCCGAACCCCAGCGTCCCGTTAATTGAAAAGTGCGGAGACAGGAAGTAATCGGCACCGAATTCAGGGTTAAGGAGGAAGGACGTCGATCCTCCCGTGCCGGAGACCGACCCGATCCCGAGATTGCCGCCGATGAAGGTTGCTATCGACTCTACATGCCATAGATAGTAATCGGCTCCTACCGTGAAATCTATTCCGGTGGTGCTGGTTCCTGATCCGCTGAACGTCGAAAGCGCAAGGTCGCCATAAATCCGCAGGTTGTCGAGCACGGCATAGCCGACCTCAAGAGGCCTGGTTGTTCCCCCCGGATAGAAGGTGAGACCCGGAGATATCCCCCATGCGCCGGTTGTTAGCTGGGCACTTGCCGTTGAAACAAAGAGACCGATCCCTGCCACTGCCGATAACAGCTTTTTCATACAAGACTCCTTTCAAATAAGACTCCCTTTGCATAAAGACCCCGAAGCCGAAATCGTCAGAATTGCCTGCAAATTGATACATGTTTCTTCAAGAACCGCCTGAAAACCCCGGTTTTTAAAGGATTTGGCATTTCCGGCCCGGTATCGGTAGATATAAGGCAAATCTTGTACCGGATAGGAGCGGGGGAGGTGAATCTGAGGGAGGTGCATGAGTGTTGTGGGCCGGCTATTGGGGAAAAGACCGGTCGGGTGGTGCTGTTGGCGGCAAAACGGTTTCTAGAGATTGGATAGACAATTGCAATTAATGCGGGGATAATAATTTCCGTTCTCAATCACTTGCATTGAGTTGCCCTTCAGTGCCATTCCATCCTTGATTTTGGCAAACGGGAAAGCATGCCGGCCGATACCTGCTTATGTTTTGAATCTTGCGCCTAATTTGAATTCAAATCCGCTATTATATCTCATCCCGCCGCCGCCTGCGGAAGAATTGACATTACCATCGTTATTGAACGTGTAATTAAGCTCAAAGTATGGAATCACTTGTCCGGCGTCACATTCGGCTCCCGCACCAAGATTATATCCATAAGCGATGGAACTCAGTTCACTTTTAATATCTGTTTGACTATTATTAACCGATTGTGTGGCGCTGAGCAGATAGCCGAGATTCAATCCTGCCAGGGCATAGGGGGTTACATTGAGCGGCACAGGGCATTTTAATTTCAAATTTACCGGCATTTCCAGATAGCCCAGGTTATCGGTAGTTGTTATAGTCGTGTTTGTAAAATCATTATCGGTAGAGTAGGAACCGCCTCTATTCAAATACTCCATCGCAGTCGCGAGAGACAGGTATCTGGTGAAGGTAATATCAATTACCCCGCCGAATAGTAAGCCTGCCTTGCCATCGTCGGAAAATTTTACGAGAGGATTATTGGATGAGTCGGAATATTTAAACGCTCCAAAACCAACGACAGCACCCGGCTGTACCCGTACCTGCCCGAACGCGGAGGCAGATGCTAAAAATAGTGCCACTATCGTTAAATGTTTCATCATCCCGTAGTTCCGACTTCGATGCACCCGGTCCAACAGCAGGTGCCTTAAAAAAATAAACCACCCTCCCCCCCGCGGTGCAATCCTCTTTTCAATGAGGATCGACCGGAATCCTGATAACCCGGCCATTTTTCCATGAGGATTTTCAATTATACGTTATTTACCGATCATCTGATCAATTTTGAAGTGCATCGTAAAACTGCAATTATTCCTGTTTTCCCACCAGCGCTTGAACGCCTCGCCATACTTACATAACCATTCACCATAGATTTCATTGACCGACCTGTCAAGTATCGGATCATGCCCCAGCTTCTCTCCCAGGCGCCACCTGAATTTTTCCATTTCATGCAGTTGAGCCCGTATAAATTCCTTAAGCGCGCTCTGGTCTGTATCATCGGATGGCCGGCCTTGCTGCACTAATGCCTCCTTATAACAAAAAACCACTCTGGTTTCAATTCAGTGATGAGGAATCCTTGCAGTCTAAGCAAGGCACCAGAGAATTTGCGGAGCCAGAGCGGTTATTTATCGCTTTAATAAAAAAGGCACGGCGCAAGACCACCACTTCATATCACTGTAACCCACACTCACTCAACACTCTCCTGTCCTTACGCCGTGCTCTTTAATGCTACTCATCCTTCATTAAAAATACGGGACAGTGGGCAGGATATTACCTGAATTATCCATGATTTGGAACTCGTTCGGAAAATACACTTCACAAGGACTTTGAGATCGTCCGGACAAAACGGGAATGAGACTTGCTGATCTACGAACCGGATGGCATTTCTACAATGAACCAAAGGAGACAAGCATGCTGAAAATTAAAACTGTACGGGGAATTGAAGAGCGCAAGGTCGTATCGCACAAGGAATGGCTTGCTGCCCGGCTTCATCTGCTCAACGAGGAGAAGGAGTTGACGCGGCGCAGCGACGAAGTGGCGCGCCGGCGGCAGGAGCTGCCCTGGGTTCGCATCGACAAGGAGTATCGCTTCGAGACCGACAGCGGCCCGGCGTCCCTTGCCCATCTCTTTAATGGCCGCTCGCAGCTCCTCATCTACCACTTCATGTTCGGGCCCGACTTTTCGGCGGGGTGCCCGAATTGCTCCTCGATCGCGGATGGGTTCGCCGGGTTCGTCATCCACCTTGCGAATCATGACGTCACCCTTTCGGCGGTGTCTCGGGCCCCACTCGCGAAGCTGCAGGCGTACAAGCGCCGGATGGGCTGGAGTTTTCCCTGGGCCTCCTCCTTCGGCGGAGACTTTAACTTCGACTTCAATGTCTCCCTCACCGAGGAGCAGCAGCGCGAAGGGACCGCCGAATATAACTACCGGCGCGAAGCGCCATGGGCGGAGGCCGGGATCGGCAAGGCAATGACGAAACAGGGCGAAGAGCCTGTCGCCGCGATGGCTGCCACCACGGGAACCGACATGGCCACCTACACGCGCGAGAGGCCGGGCATGAGCGCGTTTGCGCTGGAGGATGGTGTTGTCTACCACACCTATTCCACCTATGCGCGCGGGCTGGACGATCTCTGGGGTGCCTACAAGTGGCTGGACCGTGCCCCGAAGGGTCGCAACGAGAATGCAGGCATCTGGTTCCGCCGTAACGACGAATACGGCATAGCCGCTTCGAATGACCGATGACCTTGAATACCTGTACGATATATGGCAAACCGACGAAACCCTGACCTTTCAGCCGGTAACGGTGAAACCGTGCTGCCTGCACAATTTATTACGATCTCGGGCTTTGCCTTTATCGCCGGGGTAGCGGCAACAGCGTATTTCTGCCGCTCGATGGCCGGAGGCATGGAAATGCCGGGCGGCTGGACGATGTCAATGATGTGGATGCCGATGCCCGGACAATCCAGGGCTTTCTCTGCGGCGATGTTCCTCCTGATGTGGCTGGCGATGATGGTGGCAATGATGATGCCGTCGGCGCTGCCGACCTTCCTGAAAACACGGCGTGCATGGGCCTCCCTTTGTTTCATGGCGTCCGGATACTTCGCCGTGTGGCTGGCTGCCGGCGCCGGCATTTATGTGTTCGGCACGGCGCTGGCGATACTCGCGATGCAGTCTGCGTCGTTCAGCCGTGCCGTTCCCTGGCTTGGCGGTGCTTCGCTTATCGTTGCCGGAGCATTTCAATGCACACCCTGGAAAATGAAACATCTGTCGCGTTGCCGCTCATCGTTTGGATGCGCGGCTTCATGCCCCGTGAACGAACCCAGTTTTCGGCTAGGTTGCAAACAGGGCACGGCATGTTGCGTTTGCTGCTGGGCCCCGATGGCGATGCTGCTCGCCCTGGGCATGATGAATCCGTCGGTGATAATTATCGTCGCGCTGATCATTGCCGCGGAAAAGCTTCTTCCGCAACCCGCAATCGTCGCACAGATTGTCGGCATTTCGGCAATATTCGCGGGAGTAGCGACGTTCGGTGGCGTTATTCTGCGGTCAATGTAACGACGAATTTACCTATTCATTGTATCTGGGGGCATTACTCGTATCCACTGCCCGCCGATAGTACGTAAACCCATACTCCTCCCTGATCTTGGTGAGGTGCAGGGAGGTATCGCGGTCATATCCCGCCGCCTCGGTTACCCGGCAGACGAAATAGGCGGGATGGTCGATGGGGCCGTGCAGGAGCCATTGCCGGTCGCGGGACCGCGGATCGGCGTAGCGTTTCGTGCGGCCGTAAAAGAGGTCGGTATAGCTCTTGAAAAGCGAGCGGACGTAACAATTGCCGGCGGCATACTCCTGGTAGAAGGCAACCGGACCGCCCTGGCAGTACTGCTCGATCTTACCGGTAAAGATCGCGGAGAAGAGGAGCACGCAGAGGGCGCTCGATCCGAAAAGCCCGAGGACCGCAGCGGCCGGGCGGCTCTTTGCAAATAAATACATCGAAGCAATCACCGCAAGGCCGTAGCCGATCCCGAGCAGGAATTCGAAGCCGGTCCAGTGAACCGGATTGCCCAGGCAGGCAACGGCAAACTTGTCCGGGATGAGCGGAGCGATCCATCTGCTGTTCATGACGGCTATCGGGAATATCGTGATGGCGAAGCTCACGAGCAGCGCGAAGGAGAGGAGGCAGAACCGAAGCGGTTTTCCGAGCGGGCGACCGTTCAGGATTATGGTCCGCAGGCTCAGGGCGGCAAGATAGGTCACCGGAAACCAGGCGAGCGAAGAGTAGAGCACGGTCTTGGTTTTGACAATAGAGAAAAGGACGAGCACGAACCCAGAACAGAATGAACATGAAACGCGTGGTGAGGTTGAATTTCTCGTTTTGCAGGCGCCCCGGACCGTGACGGCGGAGAAACGGCAGGATCGCGAAAAAGGAAGCGGGAAAGCAGCCGAACAGGATCACCAGGAAATGGAAGTAGAACGGGCGTCCCTGCCCCGCGTCGCCGGTAGTGAAGAGCCGCACCTGATAGGCGATAAAGTTGAGGATGAATGCCGGACCGTGTGAAAACGTCTCGATACCGAAAAAAACCGAGCAGGCACCGGTAAAGGTCAGGAGAAATGCCACGATCTCGGCACGCCGGAGTATCGGCCGGAATCGAACGGTGATCCAGTAAATCAGCATGGTAAGGCAGAGGATGAGAAAGGCAACCGGCCCCTTTGCCAGGGTTGCGAGCCCGATGAACAAACCCGAAAGGGCAAGCAGGAACACCCGCCGGTTGTCCGGTTCTGCCCTGAGTGCCTTGATGATGAGCCACAGGCCGATGAAGATCAGGAGGTTGAAGACCGGGTCGATGATCCCGGATTTGAAAAAGAGGTGCGGCATGAAAGAGCCGAAGAAGGCGAGCGCCCAGAGAAACCCGAAGAGCGGTGTGAGAATGCTGCTGCCGATGAGGTACACGATGACGAGCGTAGCGATACCGGTGAGGGCATCAACGAGCCGGGCGCCGAACTCGCTCACTCCGAAGGCCCGCATGGAAAGCGTCTGAAGCCAGAAGAAGAGCGGCGGTTTTTCATAGAAGGGCTGATAGTTGATGGTCACCTGGCTGTAGTTGCCGGACTCCATCATCTCCCGCGAGGCCTCGGCAAAATTGGCCTCATCCCAGTCGAACAGGTGAACGGTTCCTATGCCGGGAATGAAAAACAGCGCCCCGAACAGGACTAAAACGAAAAGGGTTACCGGGCGGTTGGCGGCGAACTTGACAAGATTCGGGTCGGCAGGAAACTTCATAGGTATCGCGTTCCCTGCGGGCGGATTGCGGCAAGGTCGCGCGCAAAGGCGCTGCAGTCGGCATAGCGGTTGCCCGGCAGGGCGGCAGTCGCCGTGAGGATGATCCGCTCCAGGGCTTTATCGATGGGCGGGAAAATCCCGCCCGGGGTTGCGGTAAAGAAATTCTCCGGCACGGTTCGTTTGCAATTGATAATTTCCTCCGGCGATCCCGGCATTACCGGAAGCGTGGGAACGGCCATTGCAAACAGCACGACGCCGAGCGAATAGATATCGGACCGCGGGTCGAGGCTGCCACCCGCTGCCTGTTCCGGCGACAGGTAGATCGCCGAGCCGGTGTCCGCAGTGCCTCCCGCCGCTCCAGCCGAGCCGAGATCGGCAAGGCAGGGACTCCCGCGCGAGTCAATCAGAATGTTTGACGGCTTTACATCGCGATGAACCATGCCGCGACTGTGGACATAGGATAGAGCGTCGAGGATCGGCAGCAGGAGATCGATGCATGCGGATGGCGTCAATCGCT
Source organism: uncultured Fibrobacterota bacterium (assembly GCA_963803935.1). Taxonomy (GTDB): domain Bacteria; phylum Fibrobacterota; class Chitinivibrionia; order Chitinivibrionales; family Chitinispirillaceae; genus BOG-1184. Next base: position 7,574 of record CAWDOZ010000092.1, read on the forward strand.
CGTTCGGAGAACTTCCCCGCCGCAGGAGGGTGCGCAGGCTGCCGCCTTCGTAGAGCGGCATGACGATATAACAGCAATCGTCGCATTCCCCATACCCGATGAGCCGGATGATATGGGGGTGGTCGAGCGAGGAAAGCGTAACGGCCTCCTGACGCGCCGGGCACCCGGACGCCGCGCTGCCGTGCGGCGCACCCGGGAAGAGTTTGACGGCAACCTTTCTGCGCAGGCTCTCCTGGAACCCGGCAAAGACGATTGCCCGTGAACTCCGGCCTATTTCACCGGACAATCGGATGCTCTCGATGCTGCGGTGCAGGCAGGCGGCGGCGAAGGTGTCGATGTCACTTTTCATAGTGTGTATAATAAACCGCTCTTACAGTTTCAACCGTTGAGGGTAAGTACCTGCTGCACGAATCAATTCGGGAGCCCGGGTCGTCGCGCTCCGCTCCGGGTTGTGCCGGCATGGTTATGAATCTCCCGCGCCGACGATGACACTCCCGGTTGAATCCCGTTTCAATCGCCTTTCTTATCAAGCGAAGGCGGCAGGGAAGGTGTTTCCTCCTTTTTCAAGCCGCAGTTTTCCACCGATGGCGTGACGCGCCGGATGTACGACTCGTAGCGGGAAAAGAAACCACCGGGGCAGGGAATACCGGCCTGTTTCAAAAGCCCTGCGGTAAGAAACCGGTGCAGCGTTTTGCCGTCGCGGGGCCCGGTAAATTTGGTGTTGCACTCGCCGATGCAGGCTATGGTAATGTCGCGGACATCGGGAGCGCCTTCACCTGCAAGTTTTGAAAGGTCAATCCGTATCACCGCATTCCAGAGCCCGTAGTTGGTGCGGCGTGTGGAGTTCGGCGGGGCGTCGAAGGGCTTGATGACATCGTCCGAGGTCCCGCTTTTTGCCATGTTCGAAGGCGCATCCCGCAGCACGAGGACTTCGGGATGAAATTTACCGTCGGTCAGCATCGACGGATCGACCCCGCTGTCCGCATCCGGGGCCGGAATGTCGTAGGGCGCAAGCCCGTCGCCGGCGTTGGAGATCAGCCGTTTATGAAGCCCGAGCCAGGTCGGCCGCAGGTTGTTGAGATCGGCAAAGGGATGCACGCGGGAAACGGTATCGTTGAGCGCTACCGTGTCGCCGTCGAGGACCACGGAAGACAGGACCAGTGACGGATGATCGGACGGCCGGATGATGATATCATTATTGTAAAGCATGTTGAAAAGGTGCATCTGTTCGTAGAGCGACAGCTCCAGCGTCCCGAGTGCGGCGGAGTACATGCTGTCCGATGCCATGGCGAGCTTTCCGGAAGCCTCGGCGAGGGAATCCTCGTCAACTCCGGCCAGCCGTGCAAGCTCCTTGTAGGCGCGCACGCCGGTCATGGTTTTGAGCCGCAGCGTGTCCTTGATCCGGGAAAATGCGCCGATGCGGTAGCAGAATTGGACAAGGGGGAAAGCCTCGGCGGAGACTTCGCCGTTGTCGTCGAACAGGCGCCGGTTGAGCCGGTACTCCGACTCCACGCCGAAAATATTGTCGGAAGCGGCCAGCTGGTCGAAGAGGTACTGGCAGCCTTCGAATACGTTGTTATGGTTATGCACCGGGTACCCGCGACCCTGCACGGCGCTGTGCAGGAAAACGACGCCCATGAGCTTGCCGTTCTTCCGTTCGAGGGAGTGGCGCCAGGGGACGTCGTCCAGCACCTCGACCGAATCGCTCCATTTGCTATAGGGCATGAAATTGCCCAGATCGAAATTAAGAGCATTGAATACCGGTTTGGCGGTGGATGATCCGTTCGGGATCCGGTTGCGGAGAAGCCCGGCGAGACGGGAACCGAGTTTATCCTTTGAATAGTAGGCCAGGAGGCGGCCGGTTTTGGAATCCATGGCTGCATAGGCGAAATACTGCCCGCTTACCGCAACCGACTTCCGGTACCAGGTGGTAATGGTCCTGCGGTAGCGGCCATGCCGGAGGCGCTTGAAAATTATTGAATCGAAAACCGTGTCACCGGGATTCAGGGTGGTCAGGACCGCACTTCCCTGCTCACGGAAGTCAACCGGCTCGCGCAGGATGCGCTGCTGCCCGATGGTGTCGACCGGCGCCCGGGCCGATTCGAGAACCGTGTCTGCCGACGCAATCCGCACATCGGTAGCGAGCATCCGGTCGGGCCCGTACCCGCGGTCATTGACGAGGGCTTCGATTGCCTTCTGGAGCGGGGCATCGATCGAAAGCGATATCCCGAGGTTTCCCTTTTTTCGTATCAGGGAGGAGGGGTTGATGAAGTCCATCCGGCCGGCATCCTCGGATGAAAAGCCGTTATGCTTCAGGGCCATGAGCCAGAATTCGTTGGCACAATCCACGAGTGACCCGTACGTTGCGTCGATTCGTTTGGGACGGGAAAAACTGAGCGTATCGATCTCGGCAAGCACCGCCGCCTGCCTGGATGCATTCCACCCGAGCGCACTCCCGATCCGCGGCATGTCGAGCCGGCACTGTTGCGCGATCTTCTGGTGGGTGTTCCGGCCCCACTTGACCATTCGTGAAAGGTAGACGCACTGCGCGTCCGTCAGCTGCGAAAGGTCCTTGTCAAAGAGTCCGGCCGCAATATCCTTGAATCCGACCAGTCCATAGTCGCTGGTCACGCAGTGGTTAAGGTACACCTCAAGAATATCGTCGGGACTGTACAGCTTGCGGAGTGCGGCGGCCAGTTTAAGCTCCCGCAGCTTGCGATCGAAGGAACGGTTGACATGGCGACGGCCGCTCGCATCGAGGCGGGAGATGAAGAGCTTCGCAACCTGCTGGGTAATGGTCGAGGTCCCGCGCAGGGAAGAGCGATGACCCGAGAACAGCGATTGAAAGGCCGACCGCGCCGTAGCCCGCACGAAGCTGCCGAATTCAAAGCCATGGTCGTTTTTCATGAAGGTACGGTCTTCGGCGGCAATAAGCGATGAAATAAGAACCGGCGGGAATTCGGAGGTCCGGGCCCGGCTGTGGTCGGTTTTGATTATTGCAAGCCGACGGTCATTCCGATCCGTAATCTCGATCGAGTTTGAGTAGTGCCGTATTTCCCGGAGGCGATCGATAATGGAGAGGGAAGGGTAATCGCTGATGACGATTCCGTCAACCGTGGCGGCAGCGCTTACCGTATCGGCAGCCTCATGCCCGATAATACGCCGGGCAGTCTTGTCCATGGTCTGCCCGGTGAGCACGTCCTCCCAGCCGGCTCCGACCTCCTTCGAAAGCAGCCCGCGCCGCTCAAGTTCGGCGAGGCGATTTCCCCAGGAATCGAAGTACCGGGTAACTGCATAATCGGCCAGAAAATAGCCGCCGGCCCCGAGGATGACCGCCACGATGAGCCCGATAAACAGAAATCTTCCCAATCCGGCGATGAAGGATCGCTTTTCCCTTTTCGGTTTATTCCCGCCGGATTTCTTTCTGGGAACGCTCATAGGCTGCCGTTGAACACCTTGTTCAATGAATCGATGGAATCAAGCACCACATCGGGCTTAACCGCCGACAACTCGATGTCGGCCGGCGTCGATTCGCCGGTAAGAACGCAAACGGTCAGAGCGCCTGCGGCCCGGCCCGCCGCGATATCGGTATACAGCCGGTCACCGATGATCACGGTCCGGTCGACCGGGGCATGAAGGCTTTCGCAAACGGCCAGAACCATGGCCGGATTGGGCTTTCCCACAACATAGGGTTTCTTTCCCGTTGCCTGCTCTATCATGAAACAGATCGATCCGCAATCGGGAATGGATCTGCCGCCCTCCACCGGACAAACGTAATCGGGATTGGTGGCGACATACTCGACGCCGCCGGCGACATAGTCGCAGGCAATCAGTATTTTCTCATAAGTAAGCTCTATGTCGAATCCGGCGACCACAAAATCTATTGTGGCCGGCTCGGCCCGGGCCGGTACTATTTCGAGCCCGTAGGAGGCAAGTTCCCGGCAGAGCGCCTGGGTTCCGGCCACGAATATCCGGGCATGCGGTTTTTTATTTGAAAGGTAAATGCCGGTGGCCTGTCCCGAAGTGAAAACGTTTGCAGGTTCAGCCGGAATCCCCCGTTTT
>CAWDOZ010000093.1:0-17020 GCA_963803935.1 uncultured Fibrobacterota bacterium
ATGCATTGCTGAGACATTTTAAAAAAAGCAGTAGCCATCTTTTCGAAAACACCGAAAACTTCTACGGATTTATGAAAGAGCACAGCTCCGAGTTTTCGATGGAGAAGATGGCACGATTGTTCAAGGTTTCGCGGAGCGGGTATTACAATTGGCAAGGCCGAGCTGAGAGCAAAAGGATGAAGGATCGGCGCTTGTTCGACATAGAGGTAAAGGCGGCGTTTGCAAGCGGCCAAGGCCATTATGGACGCGATCGGGTCATTATAGAACTTGGTCATCGTGGTCGGAAAGCGAGTCGGAAGCGTGTGGGGGCCAGTATGGACCGGCAGAAGCTGCGGTCCAAGCCGAAGCGCCGGTTCCGGGTGACAACAGACTCTAAGCATGCCTTGCCGGTTGCGCAAAACCTGCTTAATCGTAATTTTTCGGCAACCGCACCGAACCAGGTATGGGTAAGTGATATCACCTACCTGCCCAGTCGTTCCGGATGGCTTTATTTGACGGTGTTTATAGACCTTTATTCTCGTATGGTAGTCGGATGGGCGGTGAACAATTCGCTGAGTCATGAAGGGGTTCTGAGGGCCTTGTATCGAGCGATATGGCGACGAAGGCCACCAAAGGGGCTTATGATCCACTCTGATCGGGGAGTGCAGTACTGCTGTGAAGCATTTCGGAATGTGATCGCGAAATATCATTTTATTCAGAGCATGAGTCGAAAGGGAAATTGTTGGGATAATGCTGTCTCCGAATCGTTCTTTGGAAATTTAAAAACCGAATGGCTGTCGGAAAATGACCTTTACGACCAAGCTCAAACGGAGAGTTCACTTTTTAACCATATCGATCTGTTCTACAACGGACAACGGATACATACCACGGTTGGCATGCCTCCGATCATGTTCGAGAAAAGATCAAAGGCTAAGTATGCTTAACGGAGTGTCCATTTTTAGGTACCCGGCTCACACCAACTCCTTGACAGATCCCCCTTTGTCCCCATTATTAAGGGAGCGCCGAAGGCGGGGGGCTCGCAGGAAAATTCAATAATCAACCTTAGTAGTAACCTTTTTTACAGCTTTTTCATGTGTTTTCTACCCTCATAGAGGGCGTTGCGGGAGGGGGAAGGCGTTTGCCGGAGGCAAACATCGCCTCCCCCTTCCGCTGGAAGGGGTGTGCCTGAAGACGCGTGCCTTTCGCGGCTTCAGGCCAGGGGGAACCGCCGTAGGCGGTTCCCCCACCAGAAGCATCAACTTTAAATCCATCTATTTTAATTCTTGTCTCCAGTTCCCGACATAACGTATTTTCTATAAACTTTTCTATTGATCGAAGAAATGGGGTGAAACCGGATGAATGGTATCGTAATACGCGAAGATGAGGCTTTCGAACGGGCGCTGCGCCGTTTCAGCAAAACCTGCGAGCGTGCGGGGATCCTTTCGGATATCAAAAAATACCGCCACTACGAAAAACCGAGTGAAGAGCGAAAGCGTCGGATAAATTCCTCTAAACGGAAGCGCATTCGCGACGAAAAACGCGTCACCTGGCGAAGCGACCGCTGACCCACCGCTGTAAGGCTACCTATTGTATATGGCTGCTGTGCCCAAGGCATGGCAGCCTTTTTTATTGGCCTTTTTGCATGCCCCGGAGCGCCCTGAATCCCAGAATTCCGCACGCCACCGATACGTTGAGTGAGTTTTTAAAGCCATGGAGAGGGATCTCCACCAGCGCATCGCACGCTTCGAGCACCTCACGCGATACCCCGAGCGCCTCATTGCCGAGAACTATCCCGAGTTTCCGCGGGTAGGGTGCTTCCTCAAAAGAGAATGAGGCTGAGGTCGTCTCCGCCGCCCAGACCGGTATTCCCTGACCCTTCAGAAAGCCGACCGCTTCGAGTGCGGTTTCGAATTTTTTCCAGGGCACATAATCGATGGTCCCGAGCGAGGTCTTCGCGAGCTTGACATGAGGCGGGCAGGCGGTATACCCGCAGAGAAAGAGTCCTGCCGCGCCGAGAGCATCGCAGGTCCGGAAGATGGCGCCTACATTGAACGCGCTACGCAGGTTATCTAGGATAACATAGAGCGGGTACCGGGGCATCAGTCGGTATTCGTCAAGCGGAATCGCCGCGTCGAAACTCCGGACTTCAAACCCGGTTTCCATGTCTCCCCTTTTGAGCTTCCTCCGCGAACTCACGGGGCCTCGCCCGTTTTTGCCGCGGCGTGGTCGGCCGCCACCAGCACCAGGCAGCCGAGAAGGAACAGGAGCGAGGTTGAGGCCATGCCGATGCGCGACGCCTGCATACTCTCCGTTCCGCTGCCGTGGACAGCCCACGCAATGATGCCGACCATTGCCGGGCCCACGATGGCGAACCTGCCCACGACATTGTAGAACCCGAAATACTCGGCCGCCTCGTCCTGCGGCACCAGCTTCGCGAAATAGGAACGGCTCAGCGCCTGCACGCCTCCCTGCGCAAGTGCGGTCAGGCAGGCAAGGATGATGAAATGCGCCGGCTTCGTCAGAATGAAAACGCCGAGTCCGATGACGATAAGGTAAATGATATTCCCGGCAATGATCATCCGGCGCGGTCCGAACCACTTCGCCAGGTAACCGAAGGCAATCGAGGAGGGCAGGGCAACGAACTGCACCGCGAGAATTGCAAGCAGGCTTGCTTTCGGCGTAACCCCGACCGACAGGGCAAAATCCGTCGCCATGCGGATAAAGGTATTGACGCCGTCGAAATATAGCCAGTAGGCGGTGAGAAATAGCAGGAGCTCCCGGCGCAGCACGATTTTCTTCGCCGTGTGCCAGAGCCGGAGGAAACTATCGGCCATGATCGCCTTCGCGCCCGTGACATGCGCAAAACGGCGATATTTGACAACAATGAGAATCGGCAGCGAAAAGACCAGCCACCATACCGCCGACGACAGGAAGGACGCCCGAACCGCCCCGGCCGCATCGTGCAGGCCGTATGCCGCCGGGTTCTTCAGCATGAGCATATTGGCATACAGGAGCAGCCCGCCGCCGAGGTACCCGAGAGCGAACCCGAGCGATGAGACGAAATCCATGTTCTTCTTTTCGGCGACATCGACGAGCAGGGAGTCGTAAAACAGGCAGGAACACGAAAACCCGATGTTGGCAAAGGCGAATACGGCCAGAGCGGGAAGCCACTCCCCCTGTTTGATGAAGTACAGGAGACCGGTCGAGACTACCCCGATGAGCATGAAAAAACCAAGCAGTTTTTTCTTGTCGCGCCCGGTATCGGCAAATGCGCCGAAGAAAAGCGACAGCACCGCTATGGCGATTCCGGCAACCGTGTTCCCGATCCCGAGCCGTGCGGTGGAGAGCGTGCTGTCGACCCCGTGACTCCAGAAGCTCTTGAAGAAAACCGGGAAAAAGGCCACCATGACCGTGGTGGCAAAAACCGAGTTTGCCCAGTCGTACATGCTCCAGGCGATTACCGCGCGCCAGGTGCCCTTCATCAGGTCTTCTTCTCTTTCTTTTCCGCCGCCGGGAAGAGAACATTATTCAGGATGAGCCGGTATCCCGGCGAGTTGCGGTGCAGCTCCAAAAGGGTCGGTTTCGATCCGACCATATGCTGGTAGTCTTCCGGGTCGTGGCCGCCCAGGAAGGTAAACTGCCCTTTGCCGATTTCCCCATGCAGGTAATTTACCATGTTGGTTCCCGGGACATCGGCAAGGACAACCACCCGCTTTTTAATCAGGTTACGGTTGAAGGATGTGGCCAGGCCGCAGAACCCCTTGATGGTCTGCCGGTGGTTCTGCACGAGCATGCTGAGTACCGGATCGAGCTTTGCAGAAAAGTCGAACAGCTGGAAATCCTGCGCTTCCTTGCGGTGCGGCGTGTTGACCATGTTGACATCGATATTGTCGAAGTTCCCGGCCAGCGGGTTGGTCTCGATGTCGAAATTTTCGAAGGCAAAGCAATTGGCGTAGTTGAGCTTTTCACGGTATTGCGGATCGACCCCGTCGCCGTCGTACACCGCGTCGACGATATCGGTGCCCAGGGCTGCAAGCGCATCGTCGAGGGTATTCGGCGCACAGCACATGGCAAAGAGGAAACCGCCGTTCTCGACATACCGGTGAATGGCGAGCGCAACCGCCTTTTTGCACTCGCTTACCTTCTTGAATCCCAGGTCCGCGGCGATTTTTTCGAGGTCGGCCTTCTGCCGCAGGTACCAGGTGGCGTTGGCATACCCGGCGTAATACTTGCTGTACTGGCCGGTAAAATCCTCATGATGGAGATGCAGCCAGTCGTAATCCGCGAGTTTCCCCGACACGACTTCCTTGTCGTAAACCTTAGCGAAGGGAATATCGGCATAGGTGAGGGCCATGGTCACCGCATCGTCCCACGGGGGCTGCTCGGGCGGTGTGTACACCACGATCCGGGGCGCCTTTTCAAGCGTCACCTTTTCCATGTTGTTGTCTTTTATTACCGATAGAATTTCCGCCCAGTCTCCCGCGCCGATCGGGCCGGCACTAACGCCGGATGCGCGGCAGGCAACCGCAAACTGGTCGTCGAGGACATCCGCAGCAAAGGATCCGCCCCGGTAATTGAGGAGCCAGTATACCTTGATGCCCTGCTTGAGCATTTTGTAAACAATGCCATAGGCTTTGAGGTGGTCGGTCTGCACGTCGTCCATGGGGATAAAAAGCATTGCCTGCAGGGGCAGGGCTGCGACAAGGGCTAGAAACAGGGCGCGAAACAGCCGCTGCGGCCTGCGACTTTCCGGGGGGGGTGCCGCGGCGTTGTCAGTGCAACGTGACGACACGAATGCTGAGCTCCTTAAGTTGTTCGTCCGAAACCGGCCCCGGCGCCTTCATCATGAGATCCTGGGCGCGCTGATTCATGGGAAATGCGGTCACCTCGCGGATATTGGGTTCATCCGCAAGCAGCATGATGATCCGCTCGACGCCCGGAGCTATGCCGCCATGGGGAGGGGCGCCGTAACGGAAGGCGCCGAGCATGCCGGCGAATCCCTCCTCGACCTCTTCCCGGGTGTACCCGGCAATCGCGAAGGCCTTGTACATGATGTCGGGCCGGTGATTGCGTATCGCGCCGCTTGAAAGCTCGATACCGTTGCAGACGATATCGTACTGCCAGGCAAGGATGTCAAGCGGTTTCTTTTCGAGAAGCGCCTCCATGCCGCCCTGGGGCATGGAAAACGGGTTATGCGAAAAATCGATGCGTTTATGTTCCTCGTTCCATTCGTACATGGGGAAATCGGTGATCCAGCAAAACCGGAAGACATCTTTTTCGATGACGTTCAGCTCCTGCCCGAGCCTCGAACGGATCTCACCGGCAAGGTGATTTGCCTTCTTTTCATCGTTGCAGACAAAGAACACCACATCGCCCGCGGCAACACCGAGGTTCTTCGCGAGATCCGCAAGTGTCTCCTTTGTAAGGTACTTGGCAATGGGTCCCTTTACTTCCCCATCGGTCCAGGTAAGATAGGCAAGCCCGGCGGATCCGAGCGACTGGGCGAACTCCAGCATCCGGTCAAAGAACGAGCGCGGCTGTGCTGCACCGTTTTTTACCGAGAGCGCGCGCACAACGCCGCCTCCGGCGACCACCGCGTCGAAAATCTTGAAGCCGGAATGACTAAAAAATGCCGTGACATCGACAATCTTGAGCGGATTGCGCAGATCGGGCTTGTCGGTACCATAGGTGACCATGGCCTCACGGTAGGGGATGCGGCGGAAGGGCGGCGCATCCATGAGCCGGGACGAGAATGCCGGGAAAAGGCTGCCGAAGAGCCGCTCGACGACGGCGAAAACTTCATCCTGCGTGACAAAGGACATCTCGATGTCAAGCTGGTAGAACTCGCCCGGCGACCGGTCGGCCCGGGCGTCCTCATCGCGAAAGCAGGGGGCGATCTGGAAGTAGCGGTCGAACCCTGCCACCATGAGGAGCTGCTTGAACTGTTGCGGCGCCTGGGGCAACGCATAAAAAAGACCCGGATGCAGCCGGGAAGGCACCAGGAAATCCCGTGCCCCCTCGGGCGACGAACTCGTCAGGATCGGGGTCTGGAACTCGTTGAAGTGCAGCTCTTCCATCACCTTCCGCATATGCGCTATGACCCTGGACCGCAAAATAATATTGCGGTGCGGGCCGCTGCGCCGCAGGTCGAGATACCGGTATGCAAGTCGTAAATCTTCCGGAACGGGATCTTCCGGGAAAACGGCAAACGGCGTGAGATCGGCCGGACCGAGCATCTCAAAATCATCGGCGGTTAATTCCACCTCCCCGGTCGGAAGCTTGGGATTCACCGTATCGGGCGAGCGCCGGTCCACGGTGCCGTCGAAGCGCACAACCGTTTCTTTGGGCAGGTGGGCAAGCTTTCGCTGAAACTCCCGATCGGGATGAATAACCACCTGCGTAAGGCCGTAGTGGTCGCGCAAATCGATGAAGAGCACCCCGCCATGGTCGCGCCGGCTGTGGACCCAGCCCGAAAGACGTGCAGATAAGCCGATGTGTTCAGGTCGCAACTCGTTGCAGGTATGGGTGCGATACGGGTGCATGCAGGGGTCCGTTTCGTGAGAGAGAGGTTGGAGAGAGGTTGTAAGATGCTAAAAATACATCGCGCATCGCGAAACACTATCAGGCCTGTTGCAGGCAAATCGTTTGTATTTCGACCAAAAAGCAAGAAACGGCGGACTACCGTGAGGAAGAATCTGCAAGGGCGCTGCCGCGCAGGTACATCTTTTCCGCTTCCTCCTTATTGCCGCGAACCGACAGCGCATCGCCAAGCAATCGGCAGGCTTCGGGACGCTGGAGATTTTCCTCCTTATTTGCCAGAAGCGCTATAACGGTGTCGTACTCGCCCGCACGCATTGCGATGTCCGCTCTGATAAAGGCGATATCCGGCTGGAATGCCGCCGCCGAATGCTCCCTTGCGATCAGCATGAGCGAATCGGCCGAAACAAGGTCGTTGCGCTGAACCGCCAACGCGCTCTGGTTGATAAGAAGCTCCATCTCGGGATAAAATCGGATGCACCCGGGGGCCGGCAGCAGTCCTTCATTATAGGCAGTTTGCGCCTCGCCGAACCTGCCGGTTGCGCGCAGGCAATTGCCGCAATAGAACCAGCCTTCCGAAAATCGCGAGTCCCTGGTAACCTCGGGCATGAAGAGTGTCAGGTCCGATTGGAGACGGTTGCCGTTTTGTATGGTTGTTATCAGGGCAATGACTATCCAGATTGTCGCGAGCACAAGGGGAGCGGCCTGGAGCGGCGGTCGCACAAACCGGCGGGCCGATCGAAAGAGAACAATAAAAAGTCCCGTTACCGGGGCAACGGCAAGGTAGGCATAGTGGGGAGAATAAAATCTAGGCAGCGGCAAAAGGTTCAGGGCCGGAAAAAGGCTGATTGCTGCAAGAAAGATCATGGCAGCGACCGGTGAGCCGATGCCTTTTCTCAGGGCAAGGATAAACACGACGAGGCAAATCGCCGCAACGAGCAGCGGTACAGCCGAGGTAATCCCGGTAATAGTGAGAGGGTCGCTGACCTGCGGCGCCAGCGGCGAAACAAGGTTCAATACGTGCCTGCCAAGAGCGACGAGTGTTGTTCCCACCCTGGCAGACGGGGCAAGGGGTTCTCCCGTTATGCACCAGGTGACCGGCATGGCCCGATGCCGGAGATACCATACCGCTGCCAGTGCGGCACCGGCCGTTAATGCCGCCGGCCAACTTGCAAGCGCCTTCCGGACGGCGGTTCCGGTTGGAACGGCGGACTGGCTGCCCGGCAACGCCATTGCACCGCGAGCCCCGGTCGATTCCAGGATGCGCGTCGATTCAACCATGAAAAAAAACATTGGAAGGTAGAAGAATGCTGTTTCCTTTGAAAAACAGGCGCAGGCTATGGAAAGGAAAAGTGCTGCAAGCCGGTAAGGGTGTCCCGGGACCCGGGCCCCCCCATACATCCATACGGAAAGGTAGATGAAGAGTGCCATGAGGGATTCGCTGCGAAAAGAAATACACCCGGCCGGAAGCATGGAAAGGGGGTGCAGGCCGAATACGAGGACCGCGGCCAGGCGTTCACGAGGCGAAAGAGGTACAAACGTGCCGATAAAAAGCGGGGCTGCAAGAGCCGCAAGAAGGTGAAGAAGGATATTGGTTACATGAAAACCGGGAGCATGAATTCCCCAGAGCCGGGCATCGAGGCTGTGCAGCAGCGTTACAAAGGGGCGGAAAAACCCGGTAAATGCGTAGGGGGTGCCGAATGCAGTCCACCAGCGTGATAACGGAATAAGAGCACGCCCCCGTTCGATATCGCCATGATCGAGCCAGACGAACCCGTTTCCCAGGTACGTCAGGTGTGCAGCAGCAATAATCGCAATGATTGCGAGCCCGGCTATGGTCGATTTGCCTGAACGGATTCCCGCACCGCCTCCCGTAAAGAAATACCCCTTGCAGTTTTCCCAGGGAGCTATTCAACCCCGGTATAGAGCTATCCGACTAAAAATAAAATGCGCTTTATCCTCATGGAGGTCGAAGGGTGGAGATCACGACCGGGTTGGTTGCATTAAGGCAGGCACGGACCTGAAAATTATTTCGGAGGCCACGATACCGGCCCCGCAGGTCGGGGTATCGGTATCATGGCCTCCGAATGATGCAGCAATTCCCGATGACTATCGGGTAATATTAACCGTCAAGGTTTTCTCAAAACCGGCGGTCTTCATGCCGACCAGGTATGCTCCCTGAGCCAGGTTCATCTTATTGAGCTGTACCGTATGGCTGCCGGCCGATTCCGACCGATTGAGATCGAGCACAACCTTTCCGCTCATGTCATAAAACGTAATCTCGACAGGTGCCGCCTTCGACACAACATAGTCGAGAGCATTCCCTCTCAGCGAAAGCTGCGGGCGCGCTGCCATCAAACCATCCGCCTTCAGGGTTGCCACGGTACCGAAGGACAGCAGGTTTGACGGAGTCGACTGGTTCTGGTAGGCCAGAGCGATCCAGCTCGGACTCCATGCCACATTGGCAATCTGGACTTCCTGGACGTTTCCCTGCCAGAATGTGGATGTTACTCCCGACAGACCGGCATCGGCTCCAATGGTAAACGACAGGCTGTCGGTCCGGGAGGTTGCAGTCGTGTTATTCGCATCTCCGGTCGTCCCGGACAGCACGCCGTTTATATACACATTATTACTCGTGGCGGTGGTACCGGTGTCCTGGAGCACCCAGACGACATGCGTCCAGCTTCCCGAGTTAACAGCATAATCGCAACGCTCGAAACCCAATGCGCCCTCTTCGTCGTTAAACCGGAGATCGCCGGCGGTCGAGCCGTTGTAAACCCAGCCGTACGACCCGGTCCAGGTTCCGATAGAACCGGTGTTGATCTTCCCCAGAATTGCTTCACCGGCGTCAGAATTGGTTGGATTGATCCATGCCGATATGGTAAGCGGTCCGCCCTGGGGGAAAATAAGGGAAGAGCTGGTTCCGCCGGAATTATTGGCGGTAAAATACTGGGTGGCCCCGTCAAAACTATAATTATTGCCGGCGCCCACCGGTCCTCCGGTGGAAAGTGCTGGCGCTGCACCGGAAGCGGGGACAAGGTCGTGGCCGGTTTTGGTTTGGTCCGGCTCATTACCGGATGCGGCACTCATATGCCACACCGCGCGGTAATTGTACCCGGCGGCCGTATCAAACGTTGCGGCAGCGTTCTGCGCGTCTTTGGCATTAATGTTGTCCCAATACATTCTGATCGATGTAGTTGCCGGATTGGCTGCAATGCTGGGTACCAACACCCAGAATTCCGCGGTCTTCGCGGTGGGATTATAGCTTTGGCGCTGGAAAGAAAGGGGGGTACTTCCGTCCGCGGCGGTAAACTGGACATCAAGCCCGTCCGCTCTGCTGGAACTGAATACGCTTGCATTAGCTGAGGTAAGGAACACCAGAACCGGAAAATTCTTTACTGCCGCAGTCACTCCGGTACCGGGAGTAATTGTTATCGGCTGAGAATGTGCCCAGGCGGCATAACTCGCACCCCATGACGCTTGCATAGCTCCGGCCGCCAGAAGTGCGATAACCGGCAGCTTTCGTGCAAATCGAAAACCCGTCCTGCCATTGACGACATTTCTTAAAACGCCTGACTTTTTGTCCTGAAACATTGAATCTCCCTCCGCAGAAGTTTTTCCTATGTGGTTCTAGATGATTGCCGACGCCTTCCTTACAATTTTGGCACTACGGTAAAAATCCCTTGGCAACACCTCCTGTTCGTTAGTGGGAACTTCGACCCGTGTGTTCCATACATCGGTAATTTATCGAAATTCAACACCTTCCCCAATTTGCCTTAATCCAGTTAAGAATATACCATTCGATGGAAAAAGTAAATAAACTATTTTTTCCCCAACTTCAACGAAATGATATAACTATATAGCACGAATGCGAGCGGTATCAATAAATCCTGCATCGCCACCGGGAATCAGGATGAATCCAGGATGATTCGCAGCCAGGCGAGCTTTAAATAGGTCCCTGGATGCCGTGCCGCTCCAGGGACGCCCATCGGTTCAATCCGCGATGATCATCGGGCTATCGATCATAGGTTACCGTTCTCGTGGAAATGGCGCCGCCTGTTGACGCATGGACAATATACGCTCCGCGTGAGGGAGGCTGCCACTCGAAGGACCCGGCTCCCCGGACGGTAAAGAGCGCGCACCGTTTACCCGAGACCGAAAACACCGTAAATTCGGTCGGATTTCTGGATAGCGAGGTAAATCGCAGCCCGGTGGCGGTCACCGCTACGGAATAGATCGGCGCTGAGGAAATTTCGGTCTTTTGCGATCCGGACAGGACTTTCGTCGTCGTAAGGATACCCAGCCCTCTCAACCAGGCAAGAGCAGTATCGGGCCAGATTCCGGCCATGCCGAAGCCGTGCGGTTTTCCCGGATCGGTCATGAGCTTCTGGGGTACGTTGAAGGCTCTGAGAGCCGAATCGAACTGTGTCGAATTCTGCGTGTCAACAACCTGATCGGCGGTACCGTAATCGATGAAGGTCGGCGGCGTATTGGCGGTGACCCACATCGAGTTGGAAAGCGTGTCCTCCACCGCGGTGGCAGGAGAATTCCCGAGAAGCGCCGTGCGCCCCGGGGCATACACATAAGGACTGAGCATGGTGGTCATCGGATAGAGGAGGAAGCACCAGTTGGGCTGGTCCTTTTTCTGCTCGACCGTATCCTGCGATGCGGCATTTCCATGGTCATAATGGGTTTCCAGCCATGAGGCGAGATGCCCTCCCGCGGAGAAACCGATTACCCCTATTTTTGTCGTATCCAGGTGGTAATAGGAAGCATAATACCGGACGGTACGCATGGCCCGTGCGACATCGAGCATGGGAGTCGGATAATAATAGGCGGTATTGGTATTGTTGCTGAAGCGATACCGGAGGACAAACGCCGATATTCCATTCTGGTTAAGCCATGCAGCAACCTGGAAGCCCTCGGTATCCGCAGTTTCCTGCGTATAACCCCCTCCGGGGCAGATGACGGCCGCCAGGCCGGTGTTGAGGCTTTCAGGAGCCGGAAATACATACAGCATGGGTTTTGACAGGGTGTCGTTGCCGGTCGCATGCGGAGCATAGCCGTACCACAGGAAGCGGATGGTAAACGGCATGCTTGTCAAGCTCTGGATAAGCGGCTTCGTGACGTACCCGCTGTTGACCATTGACTCATAAAATATGTCCGCCAGCTCACGATGCCCGGTATCGTTCGGATGTACCCCGTCGCCGCCTTCCTCCCAGAAAGAGCTCTGGACCTGGGTTCCCGTAAAATTGACATGTTTCAGGAAAGGCGTGTATAAGTTGTTGACAAGGATATTGTTCTGGCTGGCAACCGTCTGGATGCGCGGGATAATATACTCCGAAAGGATGCTGTCTTTGATCCCATAGGTGTTGTTGTTGCTGCACGCCGGGGAAGCCGGCGAAAATCTTCGGGCTGGTGGCAAGGTGGGCAAAGGTATCGATCATCGCCAGGTAGTCGATGGGAAACTGGGTAGCCGAATTGATCGTCGTGTTCCAATTTTGCGACTTGGTATCATTGGTGCCCAGAGCTATGGTCACAATGGCGGGCCGGCACTTCAGGGCGGGCTGGAAATTAGCGCTGGTCCAGTAGGGCACGTCCCCTTTTTTCTGCAGGGTGGTGCTGTTGACTCCCCAATCGAAGACCGTATCGGTGATCGTAGGGATCCAATTGGTCATGTAAGCGGTACGCAGGCTCTGCTGCAGGAGACGCGGGTAGGCATCGTTCTGGGTGGGCAATCCGTAACCGTAGGTGATGCTGTTACCGATGCAGGCAATCCGTACCGTGTCGGCCGCCTCCAACCCTGAAACCGTGATGACCGTCGCCAGAAGTGCAATCGTCAATCTTCCCGACCATAAACGTTTCATACGTCCCCCACTGCTTTAAAGGTATTGTGAAACCGCAGAGTATTATCAGTCAATAATCATATTCTTTAAAATCCGCCTGCCGGCAACATCCGCCCGCAGCAGGTAGTATCCCCTGCTCAGCGCGTTCCGGAAATTGATCGTTCGCTGCATGGTGCTGAATTTCCTGATGAGCCGGCCATTGACGTTAAACAGGGAAATAAAGACGGGATTTTTATCGAACCCGTTGATTCTCAGGGTCGTCCCGTTGAGCGTCAGATCATTGTGATTGACGATATATTGTGCTTCACGCACCGGAGCAGCCCCGAAGGCCGCAATGGGACGGTTGAAGAACGTGCAGAGGGGAATCCCCGAACTGTCGGTCACCGGGGTCAGGTTCCCCAGGTAAATGCCCCGTCCGTAGCCGACGGTCAATGAGTCGGGCACCGGGGTTGTCAGCGTAATGACCACCTTGTCGGTACCCATCGTATCTACCGAGCTGATCTTCAGGATCATGGGAGGATTGCGGCCGAGCGTATCGCTGTACATGAATGCCAGGGAGTCGTCGATCCTGAACGAGTCAGGTCTCATCACGTAGAAACCGACATTGTACGGATCGGCGGGATTAGTGATCCTGCCCGTGACATTCATGAACTGAACTACAATATGTGTCCGGGTCGAGTCCTGGAACCACGCCTGCTTAAACAGCGGCCCGGACGGCTGATGGGGGGCCAGATTACTATACGCCAGGTTGATCATGCGTGCCGCACAGCGAGGCCCGAGTACCGCCTGCTCGGCGCTGCTGATATGAAGCCCGGCGGCGTCCCAGATCGGCGCACACCCCCCATAGGGCTCCCGGCCGATAAGCTCCTGGCGATCGCGGGTGACCGGCCAGCGCACACGGTGCGAAAACTCGACGCCGAAGGTGCCGGTTCCGGTCCAGCTTTCGAGTTGCACGGCGCAGGCAGGGAGTTTGGAATTGCCGGTATAAATAGGATCGCCGGGTGTTCTCATATGCGAGAGAAAAATGGTATCGAATTTACTCTGGTACTGCAGGGAAAAGGTGTCGGTAGTATCTTCGGCTTCGCCTTGATACCAGAGAAAACCGCCGATTTTCCAGTTGCAGGCTGCTTTTACATAGGTCTTGGTATTGACAAAAAGCGAGGTGTCCCAGCTGTTGAGCATCGTTCCCCCGGCCGCGGAATAGATGATTCCAACCGGTACTCCCGTCTTTGTATAGATGGTGCTGCCGAATGACATGCACGGCCCCATCACGTAGCCGTTCCCCCAGTGGCTGGTGTCGCCGTTGGTATTGAAGTGAGGACCCGATTGATTCAACACTACCCGGACATGGATATGCACCGGGTCCGGATTCGAAGAGGGGCCTCCGACCTGCATATTGGATTGTCCGGCGCAGAGCCAGATATCGCCGACGAGGAGATGCGGAATCGCCGCGGTGCTGTCGGTAATTGTGCCGCTGCCGTTGATTGCCCGGAATTTTGCGCTGTATTCGCCCCCTATCGGAAGTCCCGACAGCGTTGCACTCCAGGTGGTCCCCGTCACACTGGTAGGTACGGCAACCCAGGAGAATGATCCTATCACCGCGCCGCTGGTCTGGTTGGAGAGATTAAACCGGATAGTATCTGTTCCGGCCCGGCAGGTTCCGGTCACGGTATAGGTGGCGGTCGAAGAGTTGGTATCCCTCTGGATTACCTGATATTGCAGGAGGTTGGTCACGGTAAGCTGGGCCTGAACCGGGAAAACAGCCGCCGACGATGCAACCACCAGTATTGCCGACAGATGCTTCAGATACTTCCGGATGTTCATAAATTCTCCCTTTCCTGATGAAATCAGTCCGTTCTTCGCCAAAACGGTCCCGAGGTGAACAAGCTGCGTTTCAGGATGCTCTATCAAAATTAAAATGCCACATTCTTTATCATCAAATGCGTTCCTTGAAGTTCCGCGGCAACCTTGCAGCACCGGGGTCCGGGTGATTGATTGTCAGTCAAGGGTCGCAATCCTGCTGACCAACCGGCCGTCCGCCCCCTTCTCCAGAAAGCCGTTCGCGACCAGCAAGCGAATCGCGCCGCTTGCCTGCGACGGTGAAATCCGGGGGGTGCAGCAATCCGCCGGAGCGGCAGTATTTCCGGCGGAATCCACAGGCGCCGCCGTCTCGCGAACTACCGGGCAGGACAATTTTTCATAAAATCCCGGTTTTTCATCGTCGATTTGATGCTCGTCGCTGATCATATGAAGCGCCAGAAGCTCTTTGAGATGCTGTTCTTTGAGAAATAATGTTTTACTGTTATTGAATGCTACCATCGCATTCAAATAGGCCACCTCTTCTGCCGACAGCTTGAGGTACCGCGCAACCGGTGCGATGAAGTTCTGAGAAAGGTTTCTCTCCCTTCTGATAATTCGCGGCAGGAAATTGTGGCTCGAAATACCGGCTTCGCTTGAAAATACCCGGTACGAGTATCCTATCCGCCGTTTCCTGAATGCAGCGAACGTGTCCTGCAAATATTCGCGATAATCAAAATATTCAAAGATACGCGGCATTTTTTCCTGCTTCGGCATCGCTGAAAGCACTCCCCGAAAGTAGAGCACACTTTATCTGAAGCATAATATAATAAAAACTGGCTGCCCGATGGAAATTATAATGCCGTAAACCCCAATTATTTGGTTCAATTAAATTTCGATTTTTTACCTGAATTTTCTCAAATATGGCTTTTTTTAAGGGAAAACGAGGATTTTTAATGGATCCATTGTTTTTTTACCAGGACACAGGAAACCGGGCCCGGGTGTGCGAATCAGGGATTTGGATGAGATAGCAGGAACAACTATGGGGAGCGCTGGGAATCGGCACGTACCGGTGTAATCAGTTTTAGAATTCTACATTTTAAAAACTGCAGAAGGATGGAACTTTTATAATCCCGTCTTCGGTTCAAAAATTTTTTTGCGAGCATCAGCTATCCACGTCGCATACTCCCGGTCGGCCGTAGCGCCGTGATCGAGGAGCCACCCGCGCAGGAAAATGCGCAGCGCGCCGGGATTGAGCCGATTCGCCTCGAAATCTTCGAGAAATCTTACAAACCTCGCTGCGGCAGCCTCATGATCGGTCTGATGCCCCGGAAATCCTGGAAACCGGTAATGCCGCATCAGATGCTCTTCGGAAGCAAAATGAAAGTGAAGGTACCCTTCTATTTCTGGCAGCAGGGCTGCGAGTGACGCCCGGCTGGTAACGGTGAACGACTGTTCGATCCGATCGAAGAGCATGAGAAGGTACCGGTGCTGCACATCCATCTCCGGCAGGCCGGGGAGCGAAGATTCTTCATTATCCATTGGATATTCCACCCTTGTCAAAATTGATCCAGAATCCCTTGCGAATCGTAATGGCACCCCCATTCCAGGAAAGGGTCCCATCATTTTTCAGTTTGAGTAAAATACGCGAAAGCGTCTCGGGCGTCACATCGATGGCTGCGGCAAGCTGTTTCTTTGTAAGGCCGGGAGCGATGCGTTCCTGCGGACCATAGTGCTGGCGCAGATAGTGAAATAATTTATCGGCGGCATCCATGGTAACCAGCGATCGCATGCGCTCAGTCAGATACCGCTGGCGGCGCAGCAGCATCAGGATGAATTCGTTGCGAAAGTCCTCAATATCCAGAAGCGTGAGGAACTCCCTTTTCGGGAAGAGGTATACCAGCGACTTCCTGACCGCCGTCGCGGTGACCGGAAAACGATCCTCCTCGAAAAGGACTACCTCGGCGAATACTTCGCCTGCTTTTACGGATTTAATAATGACGCTCTTATCGCCGCTCCCATGTGCTTTAGAAAGCTGGATTCCTCCCGAAGCGAGGAGGTAGACGGCTTCCCCTTTTTCGCCTTCGAAAAAAAGCGTTTCATTCCTTGCCAGTTCCCGGGGAAGGGCGATTTCACTCAGAAGCCGCTTGCTGCGATCGGTGAGGGAGCCGAAGAGTTCGGTAATATCGAGCAGGGCGAGGAGATTCATGAGTTTTATGAACTGGAGTCCTTTATAAATTGAAATTTTCGTCTTTCGACGGGCTCAGGACGAACGGAATTCATAGAATATGCCTGTAAATACGCCGTTCGTTGTGAGCCAGTCGAACCATGAACGGAATTTTTAGAGGTTTCCAATGATAATATCGGTTTCCGGTGATAGCCGGTGCAACGGCGATGAGGAACCTGGTATGGCTTCCGGATATTCTGCCCCTTCTTGTCCCCACTTTGTTCCGCTTGCCGCCGGCGCATGCGAATTAGCTTTCCTTGGTTTCATTTCCAGCCTGATTGTGATTTTTCCTGTTACTTTTTTCCCATCTTTAATCATTCCTTTCCCCTGCTGCACCGCAACATTTTTCCACTTCTGATTATGCCACCAATGGAGCGTCACCCTCTTTCAACCGGAACTCTGCGCCATCAACTGCGGATTAGAGCAAAGCCGCCTGTTGCGGTTGGATACCTGCCTTATAATCGAGCGTTATGGGGAAATCGTTCCCATTAATGCCTTTGACTATGGCAAGGGGAAGTGAAAAACCCATCTCGCCAGTGGCCTTATTGACCGTTGAGGTGGGATCAAGCGTAGGGACTTGCGCGAAGAGGCCAGAGCAGGATAAAAACAACATCAATACTGTATTTATTATTTT
>CAWDOZ010000094.1:0-20353 GCA_963803935.1 uncultured Fibrobacterota bacterium
CCCGTTAGGCGGCTCATGAATTTTTTATTGATATTGCCGGGTACCGCTTCCTATATTCAGGTTGTTGGGGGAGCTTCATCGGGGGATTGAGGTCGCAGCGCCGTAATTCGGCCTTAAACCCGAAGGGAGTTCTATGGTACGCCAGAATCCTGCGGAATTTACCCGGAATAGTACCTCCCGAGCGTGTGCCACCTCATCGGATGAAAGAAAGTCGCAAACCCGGGTTGTTAAAAAAACCGGTATCATATTCGGCGCACTGTTCTTTGCCATTGGAATTATCGGGTGCAAGGCCACCAAATATGAACTCGGCGTTACCGGCAGTGGCGGAGCCATTGAGGCTGTCACAGGTAAAGCCGTTCAGGTCGGAACGATTATATACCGGGTCGGCCGGCCGACGTACCTGAAATTAGCCGGGGCAGATCTCTCCGGCCAGACCGGCGATGCGATTATCATGGTTATCCCCACCGAGGTTACGAATGTCGGGAGCGCTCCCTGCCGCCTTGACGGTTCCCGGTTTTCGCTCGTCGACAGGATCGGGAATGAATATAGTCCGTCATTGGAGGACCTGTCGCCCCTGACCGGCAACGATTCACTTATATCAATTTTCAAACAGGAATATATTCCAAACAATCCGTCCTCCGGCGTTATTGCCTTTGAGGTCCCCAGCGAATCATCCGCCTACACGCTCGTGGCAGGCGGGGGAAGCGCGGCCGGAAAATCTGCAAGGATTCTCATGAATTAAAAAAAGATCGATTCCTCCATTACCATAGCGATCCCGACCCTGAGCGGGCCCATAAGCGGTATTTTACGGCCTTCAGTGCAACTCTGCTCGAATCCAGGGATACGTACAGGCTGTCCGGATTTCCTGTGCCGGACACCTTTCGCCGCAGCGGGGTCAGATTGTTATCGCCTTTTTCGGGAATATAAACATAGCATTGACCGTTCAGATTACCGATGAGCACCGGATGGTATCCTGCCGAGACGGGCCATATCCGGCTTACCCGTTCCCACTGGCGTGCAATCCATCCCGGCCCGAAGCCGCCTGCATGCCATGCCGCATTGAAAACCGTCTTTTCCACCTTGAGCATGGCCAGCACCTTACCATTTAGCAGGAGGGGTACCGCCCACTCGTCCAGCGGTTTAATCACCGAAGGAACCGGCGCATTCTCGCCGAGTTTTTTCAGCGAATCGGGAAGGAGTTCCTGCACATGGACAGCTCGTCCAATCTTTACATCGGACAGTCCGGTACCCGCGCCGTATCCCATTTTCACGCTTTTTGCATAGTAATCGACGAGCCGGCGGTTGGTAATCCCCGATGCGGTATCGATGACCTTCCGGACTTCCGGCGGTACGGTTTCGGCAGGAATTGCGAAGGCGGACAGTGTTATTGCCACGAGCATAATTTTAAGCATAATCCTCTCCTGTACTGTACTCAGCTGCTTTTGCCATGCTGTCTGACTACCTCGCCGGTAAGAGCGCTCAGAAACACCACCGACCTCCCGACTACCGTTCGCCAGCAAAGCTCAAGGGTAACAGGGTGCGAATTTATCAAGGGGCAATACCAGAGTGATCCTTCCGGTTTCGGTACGGTTCCCGGAAGCATTCTACCATTCAGATACTTTTTCAATGCTTCATCGAACGAAATCGAGGGCGTAGTTCCTTTTATTGCAGGATTTACAGGGGCGTAGGTCCTGAACCAGATCGAAGAGAGCCGGTCCCCCTTCAATACGCCATAAATATTGGCGTTATCGATGGGAATGCCGCTGCTATACTCATTGAATATGAAAGGATTGACACTGTTTGTGCCGGTCTGCTTAGGTGCAAGCAGCGAAGCTTTATCCATGCTCAATGAAAATGAGGAGTGCTCCGGATAACCCGCCTCCCGCGCCAGCCTGGTCATGAAAGCCAGCCATTTTTTCCGACCCTGCGACAGCGAGAGCGAATCCTGAGGCTTGATTTCAAGGTTCTCCAGATCCCTGATCATTTTCCCGTATTTTTTATCGGTGCCGGCGCTGAAATTCCGGATTTCAAAAATGCGGGAGTTATCCCTGAGCAGGGTTATCTCGATGGAATCGCCGAAATTGTGCATGAGCAGCGTAACTCTCTTCTGCAGATCCGGAGAGAGGCTCGCGACGTCGACCTCTTTATCGTCGATAATGACTTTGCCGAAAACCGGAAAACATGCAGCTATCATCAGCGCCATGCAGATCGGCCATTTATTCATGGCGGTTCCCCGGTTTGCATCCTGCCGGCGATTGTTCCAATGTCAGTTCGTCCCAAAGCTTTTGCTCGACCACCGATTTATCCACCCGCGCAATCACGCCCCGGCACAATTTTTCCGGCGCGTGGAAGAGTGAAAGATTAATCCTGATCCTGCCGGAATCACGATTCGATTCGACTATATAGCACCATGCGGAAGGCCTGGTACCGGGCTCCCGGTAGATCCTGGTGATGGCTGCGAAGGGGATCTCCTTGCGATCTTTTTTAACGATAAAATTGATGGTTTGAACCAGGGCATCCTCCCGCAGGTCCACAGAGGTTGTCACAAACGAAGTCACGTATAAAAGGAACAGGATGCCGAGGACAACTGCGGACACCGTTGCGGGAATTCCAGGTTGACTCCCCTTTACGGCCACTTCGTAGTACCCGAGGCCGGTCAAAGCCGCGAAGCTTACCATCATCAAAATGAAATTACCGCGCTTTGCTCTGTGCTTCATATGCGTTTCCGATCTCATTCGGGAATTGTGGGAATACTCAGGATGACCGATGACCCTTGACCCTGGACGCTCTCGATGGCTACGCTGCCCTCATGCCGGTCCATGACCGCCTTGACCAGGGTAAGTCCTATTCCGTTTCCGGGCACGGCGTCGGAGGGGGTTGACCGGAAGAAAGGCTGGAACACCAGCGGCAGGTCTTCGGGCGAGATGCCGATCCCGCTGTCGTTTATCCGTATGGTTACCTGCTCATTCCGTTGTATCCGGACAATAACCGTCACCGTGGAGTCGGTGTTGGAAAACTTGAGGGCGTTTTCAAAAACATTGAGAATGGCTATTTTCAAAAGATCCGCATTGCCGGCGACAAGCATGCAGCGCTCCTGGTCCGGCGTCACCTCGAATTGAACGTCCACCTTCCTTCCCGGATACCGTTCCTTGACCTCCTGCAGTGCGGTAAAGAGAACCTCGTCGATCTGCAGGGGTTTGAGCGGTGCGGATTCCGTTTGCGCCAGAAGCAGAAGGTTGTTCAGGAGGCGGTTAAGGTGGCGGGTGTTCTCCAGCGCCGAGGCAATGACCTCGCGGTATTCGTCCCCGGACCTCAGGTGCAGCAGCGATACGTCAAGTTGACCGATAATGGTCGTCAGGGGCGTGCGCAACTCGTGCGAGGCATGTGCGACAAACTGTTTCTGGGACCGGAACGCAGCTTCGAGCCGTTCGAGCATCCCGTTGAAAGCATGGGCAAGCTGGGACAGTTCATCCCTGCTTTTCCCCTCGCCGATCCTGATGGAGAGATCGGTTGCCGAGATCAGCTCCGCCTTTTTTCGAATGCCCGATATGGGAGACATTGCGCGGGATGCAAAGAATATTCCGGCGAAAAACACCAGGAGCAGCGATGAAAAATATCCCCCGATAAGCCAGTTGCGAAGCCGGGCAAGCGTATTCAGGCCGATTTTATCGACCGAGGAAACGGCCAGGATATACTCGACATTCCCGGTATTCGGGATATCGGCAACGGGCGCGGCCGCGGCATTTGCGGCCGGGATGGTGCCGTTTTCATCGAGAAATGGAATAATGACTTTCTGGGTATCTCCTCCGGTAACCGCAAATTTTCCATTTTTCAGCGCCTGCTGATGTTCAAATTCGGAAAGGGCAACAATACCGGTATCGCTTGCGTTAACCTCATAGCGTCCCCGTTTCATCGCCTGCTGCTGTTCGTATTCCGAAAGATGGAGGATCTGTTCGCCCGAATGGAAAACACATTTACGCTGCCGGTTGAAGATCGCGATGCGCTCGAAGGGCAGGGTTTTGAACATCTGCTT
Source organism: uncultured Fibrobacterota bacterium (assembly GCA_963803935.1). Classification (GTDB taxonomy): domain Bacteria; phylum Fibrobacterota; class Chitinivibrionia; order Chitinivibrionales; family Chitinispirillaceae; genus BOG-1184. The sequence goes on from CAWDOZ010000094.1 coordinate 4,034, forward strand.
CTGGAAGGGCTGCAGCGTCTGCGGGCTCAGGTTGTCGCTGCGAAGCACGATCGCCGCTGTTGCTATTGCATCGGCAAGAAGCTCGTTGTAGAACTCCTCCGACCGCTGGTATCGGGCATAGGAGTAGATGCCGATCGAAGAGATCGCGAGTATTACGGCGACGAGCGCAGTAAAGAGAAGCGTCAGGCGCGTTTTTATGGTTATGCCGGGCACTACCTGCCTCAACCCGCTTCCTCTTTAAGGATATATCCGATTCCGACAATTGTATGGATCAACCGGGGAAGGGGATCAATGTCGATTTTTTTCCGGAGAAAGCTTATATACACATCGATCACGTTACTTCCCGAATCGAAACTGGTACCCCAGGACATGCTCCGCGATCTCGGTTCGGGTCACGACCCGGTTACGATGGCGCATGAGATATTCCAGCAGTCCGAACTCACGCGCCGAGCATTCCAGCACCCTCCCCGACCTCAGGACGCTATGTTTCGATAGATCCATTTCGAGATCCGCGTAACGCAGGACATTCGGCGAATCCTGGTTGGACCGGCGACGCAGCAGCGCACGGATCCGCGCCAGCAGCTCCTGAAATTCAAACGGCTTGACCAGATAATCGTCGGCCCCGGCATCGAACCCCCGCAGTTTGTCCTCGGTGGAATCAAGCGCGGTCAGCATCATGATCGGTACGGCCGGGTTGAAGGCGCGGATGCACTTGCACAGCGAGAAGCCGCTCTTCCGGGGGATCATGATGTCGATCAGGATGACGTCGTAGATGTTCTCCCCGGCCAGCCGTTCGGCCTAGCTCCCCATCCCCGGCAATATCGACGGCATAGGACTGTTCTGTCAAGCCGTTTTTAATGAACAGTGCGATTTTCTTATCGTCTTCGACGAGGAGGATTTTCATGGAGCCTGATTATTCCGGGGTGACTTAAAAAAATACTACTAAGATTGGATATCAGAGCTATCTTTTATGTGTTTTCTACCAAATGGGAGCACGGGGGGTGCGTCGGAGACGCGGCTTTGCGCGGCTCCGACCAGGGGGAACCATTTATTAATGGTTCACCCACCAAAAGCACGACCTGTAAACCTGCTCTATCTCCTGAGCCCCGGACCCAGCTGAATAACCGCGCCGCCGATAACGATGACGGCAAGCCCCAGCCACGTTGTCGCCGGAATCGCCTCCCTGAAAACAATACGGCCCGCAAGGATACTCACAACCGCAAAGAAGGCAATATAGACTCCAAGGAGCCTTGAAAAATCCCATTTGAGCGTATTCACCATGACGCCGTAGCTGCCCAGTATAAGGAACCCCGCCGCAACAACCCACAGCAGGTTGCCGCGCAACCCTTTTCTTATGATTGCATCGCCTGCCACCTCGAGCGTGGCCGCGGCGATAAACACAAGCAAGGTAATCGGTGTCATGAGGTGCCGCCGTTACGATTGATTCGCCGGAGCGTATTTTTTCTGCAGCTCCATATTTATCTTCAGCACATTGACCATCTTCTCCCCCACCAGCCCGAACCACGGCGCAATGGCATTTTCCTGCAGCAGCTGTTCAATCTCTCCGCGCACTGCCGACTGATCCCGCTTCGTCATTCCGGCCCACGCTCCCGCCACCCGGTCGAGCTGGAATTCGGCATTGGCAAGCGAGATGTGCGGATCGAGCCCGGAGGCGGAGCTCGTCACCATGTCGCCCGGCACGTCCTGAAGCTCGGCCTGCGGATGGTCGGTGCGCCACATATCGAAAAAATTCGACTGGATATCGCTCCCCGCAGACACCGGCTCGATGTCGGTGACGCTTTTCCCGTCCGCACCGGCATGGGTGACCGATGCGGGAAACCTGCCCGGATTCGCCTTTGAAAAGCTCTTGAAAAAGACCACGGCCAGGTCGGCGGGCCCGGGATGGGGCGTCGCCGGATTATCCTTGATAAACTGCGCCACGTCGGCCGGGTGGGAGGCGCTCCACGCGCCGACATATGCCCCATGGGTCGAATCCCCGCTCACCCAGGCGGCGGCAATTGCGTTATGCGCGTCGGCCCACTGCGCAACAATCGACGGCGCACCCTGAAAGCTGTCGGCCTGGAACCATTTTTCGATGTCCGGTCCAACGAGCTGACCCGCCATCGGCCCGCTTTTGTATTTGACGATGGGCCCCAGCTGGACCGCAACCCGGTTGCGCAGGGCATAGTTGGACGATGCGAGCGCCGCGGACGACGACGCGGATGCATCGTACGAGCAGGCCGACGGACGCGGCTGGAAATATTGATCTCTGGCAAAACCCTGCGCAATGAGCAGCGAACCCACCGGCATGTTGTTGCCGTCTTTTACAATGCTGCCGTTTGCCTGGAACGGAAACAGCCCCTGCCCGACTCCCCACAGAATCAGGGGGTACAGGCCGCAGCAGACGACAAGTGCGAAGAACAGCAGCCACAGGCTTTTTGAAATATGTTTCATCATAGTATGTCTCCTTGCTTTTTATACAAAATATCAGTTGACCAGATGCAGTGCCGTCATGATAACGTCGATGAGCTTGATGCCGATAAAGGGAAGAACAACCCCGCCGAATCCCCAGACCAGCAGGTTCTGCCGCAGCAGCGCATCGGCCCCGAGCGAGCGGTAGGCGACTCCCTTGAGCGCAATCGGGATGAGCATGGGGATGATGAGCGCGTTGAATATGATGGCCGAGAGAATGGCCGAAGTGGAAGAGTGCAGGTGCATGACATCGACCGCCCTGAGCCAGGGAAGCGTGCTGGCAAAGAGCGCGGGAATGATGGCGAAGTACTTCGCGACATCGTTTGCAATGGAGAAGGTCGTGAGCGACCCGCGGGTCATGAGAAGCTGTTTGCCGATCTCGACAACCTCGATGAGCTTGGTCGGGTCGCTGTCGAGGTCCACCATGTTGGCCGCCTCCTTGGCAGCCTGCGTTCCGGCATTCATCGCAAGGGCGACGTCGGCCTGCGCGAGGGCGGGAGCGTCGTTGGTTCCGTCACCCATCATGGCCACGAGCTTCCCGTCGGCCTGCTCCTTGCGGATATAGGCGAGCTTCGCCTCAGGGGTCGCCTGCGCGACGAAATCGTCGACTCCCGCCTGCGCCGCGATGGTCGCCGCTGTCAAGGGGTTATCCCCGGTGATCATGACGGTCCTGAGCCCCATTTTCCGCAGGTTATCGAAGCGCGCCTTCATTCCCGGCTTGAGAATGTCCGAAAGCACGATGACGCCCGCTACCTGCATGCCGTCGGCAACGACCAGGGGCGTTGCGCCCTTCGAGGAGACCCGGTCGACCAGCAACCTGAGCTCCGGAGGCACGATGCCTTTTCCGCTTTCTATATAGGCAATGATCGCGTCGGCGGCGCCTTCCGGATTGAGCGTCCGCCCGGCAGATCGACCCCGCTCATCCGCGTCTGCGCTGAAAAGGCCACATAGTGGGAACCCTGCGGCACATCGACCGTTCCCTGGCCCTGCGCCTCGTAAAATTTGACAATCGACTTTTCCCTCCGGAGTTTCATCGGCCGCGGAGGCTATTGCGGAGAGCTTCACGAGTTCGTCGGGCGGATAGTTGCCGACCGAAAGAAATTCCGTGGCGCGCCGGTTGCCCATGGTGATGGTGCCGGTCTTGTCAAGCAGCACGACGTCCACGTCGCCCGCGGTCTCGACGGCCCTGCCGCTCTTGGCAATAATATTGTTCTGCAGCGCCCGCTCCATGCCGGCGATGCCGATCGCGGCAAGCAAAGCGCCGATGGTCGTGGGAATGAGGCAGACGATCAGCGCCACCAGGGTGGGCACGTCGGTGCCGAGGCTCTTGATGACATGCGATAATCCGAGATACCCCATCATGTACTGCTCCGCGTTCATTGCCATGGGGTAGAGCGGGATCACGACGATGAGGAAAATGAGCGTAAAGGCGGAGAGCACGAGCGTCAGGGCGATTTCATTGGGCGTCCGCTGGCGGATGGCGCCCTCGACCAGGCCGATCATCTTATCGAGGAACGACTCGCCGGGATTGCCGCTTATCAATGCCACGATCCGGTCGGATATGACCATGGTGCCGCCGATGACCCCCGACCGGTCGCCGCCCGCTTCCCGGATTACCGGCGCAGATTCGCCGGTAATGGCCGACTCGTCGATCGAGGCGATCCCTTCGACGATTTCGCCGTCGCCGGGAATGGTCTGCCCGGCCTCGACAACCACCCGGTCGCCGCTTCGCAGGTCGGTGGAGGATACCTGTTCCACGGATCCATCGGCCCGCCGGCGGTTGGCCGGCGTGTCGCGGCGGGTGCGCCGCAGCGATTCGGCCTGGGCCTTGCCCCGCGCCTCGGCGAGGGCGGTCGCGAAATTGGCAAACAGCACGGTGACGAAAAGCCACGCGTCAAGCGATATGAAGTACGATACCGGCACCTGGCTGTCCGATCCGCCGATAAGCCCCCGCACGATGAAGAGCAGGGTCAGGATTGCGCCGACCTCGACGACAAACATGACCGGGTTCTTCCACTGGATGTCGGGCCGCAGCATGACAAAAGCCTGTTTGAGCGCCGGAACGGCGGTCTCTGCCGTAAGTAAGGGCCGGCTGCGCATCCTGCGCCCGGGGTGGGGCTTTTTTGCCGCCTGCATCTTTAACTTTTGATTAATTCCAGTAGCATCCATGATTTATTTCCTTTATGGTAAGTCGCAAAGGTGAACGGATGAGCTGCCCGGCTTCGGTCAGCCGCCGAACGGAATCGGGCCGAGATGCTCGGCCAGCGGCCCGAGCGCGGCGACCGGCAGGAAAAGTAAAGCTCCCACAGATGAGATGGTCCCCAGGAGGAGAAAGCCGAAGGTGAGCGTGTTGTCCCGCAGGGTCCCCAGGCCGAAGGGCGCGGATCTCTTTGCGCCAAGCGATCCCGCCATGGCGATCATGGCGATGATCGGCAGGTAGCGGGCAAAGAGCATGACCAGCCCGGTCGCGATATCGAACGGCACCGCCTCCGGCGAGGGGCTCGGGTTGTTGGCGGCGCCGTAACTGACCCCCAGTCCGTCAAAGGCCGACCCATTATTTGCCGAGGCGGAGGAGAACTGGTAGGCTATCTGCGAAAACCCGTGCGGGCCGGGATTGCTCTCCGCCTTGATTCCCCAGTCGGTTGCGGAAAAGAGGCCGGTCGGCAGGAGGATCATGAGCGGATGCACGAGTAAAGCGATAACGGCGAGCTTGCATTCGCGCGTGCCGATTTTTTTCCCGAGGTATTCCGGGGTCCTGCCCACCATCTGCCCTGCAATGAAGACGCCGATGATGAGAAACATGAGAAAGTTGATCATGCCGACCCCTTTACCGCCGAATACGCAGTTGAGCCACATCCCGGCCATGGGAGAGAGCGCGGCAAGGGGGTTCAAGGCGTCGCTTTCGGCGTTGATCGAGCCGCAGGTAACGTCGGTGGTGAGCGCCGCATAGGTCGCCCCGGCAGAGGTCCCGAAGCGCAACTCCTTGCCTTCGAGATTCCCGAGGTGCTGGTCAACCGGCAGTCCCGCTACCGCAGGCAGCACCACCACGGTTTTCCCGCCCGGCGCATTCTTGTTGCCGATGTCGTAGGTCCGCACCTTCGGGTTGCCGGTAAAGGCGGGATTGGGTTTCAGGGTGTCGAAATAGACCGACCACACGATGGTGCCCACCATGAGCAGCATCATGACGGAAAAGATGACCCAGGCGTGTTTCAGCCGCCCGAGCATCCGGCCGTACATGAGAACCAGCGCAAAGGGAAAGATCATCATCGCGAGGGTGTTGAAAAAATTGGAAAATCCGGTAGGGTTTTCGAAGGGATGGGCGGCATTCATGCCGAAGAATCCGCCGCCATTGGTGCCGAGCATTTTGATAGGCTCGAAAGCGGCTATCGGTCCGATGGAAATCGTCTGGTGCATTGCCTCGATCGTCGTCAGTCCGAGCGAGCTCCTGAAGGTCATGGGAGAGCCCTGCACGAGAAACAGGATCCCGAACAGAAGCGAAGCCGGCAGAAACAGGTATATGACCACGCGCCACATGTCGAGGAAGAAATTGCCGACCTGCGCCTGCCCGCGAAAGGCCCGGATGATTGCAGCCAGCGCGCAGAACCCGACTGCGGCCGAAAGGAACATATTGGCAATGCAGAAGAAGACCTGGCTGAACAGGGAAAAATTCACCTCGCCGGCGTAGTGCTGGAGATCGGTGTTGGTCATGAACGAGATGACCGCATGGAAAATGGTCGTCGGCGCCAGCATCCCCTTGTGATCCCCGTTGAGCGGAAGCCACGGCTGGAGCGAAAGCACCGCAAAGCCGTAGACAAAGAGCGCGAGGTTGAAGATGATGAGCGCCGCCGCGTATTGTTTCCAGGTCTGCGCCCCGCTGTCGACCCTGTTCTCGAACCATTTCAGGAGCCCCGGAGCGCGGAAGCCGCCCTCCATGATCCATGCGCAATACTTGCTTAAGGGAATCGCGATGAGGGTCGCCGCGACCAGTAAAGAAATCGGAATAATCCATGTATGCATATGCTGCCTCTTATACCTCCGTTAAACGTTACCGGTGCCGGTCAGAACCATTCGGGTCTGATGAGCGCGACAAAAAGATAGACAAGAAGAAAAACCGCAACAACCGCCGTGATGATAAGCATGGTACCCTCCTATATTTTTTCGCATGCAATGAGAAACAGATAGCAGGCAAGCATCGCCGCCAGGCCGAGCACAAACAATCCCGGCAACCATAGTATGAGGTGCATCGTAATCCTCCTGTGCAAGATGTATCCGGGTTCGTCTCTTCTGTAATTAAAATAGGAAAAGCGATGTAAGCATTATATTAAATGTAGCATGACCGGCATTAAGAACTTGTTAAGACGATTCGCAAAATCCGGACCATTTGCCTATGCGGGGATATCCGCATGTTTTACCGGCAGCCGGATCGAAAAACGCGCCCCGCCCTCATCACGGTTGGAGGCCTCGATGGTGCCGCCCTGGATTTCGACGAAAGCCCTGGTGATCGACAGCCCGAGGCCGGTGCCGCCGGGCTTGGATCCCGGAATGCGGTAGAATTTCTCGAAGAGCCTTCCCACCGAATCGGCAGGGATGCCGGGGCCGGTGTCTTCGACGGTAACGATCAGTGCCGCGGGTTCGTAGACCGCGGCGAGCGTTATCTTCGTTCTGGGCGGTGTGTACTGCGCAGCATTGACAAGCAGGTTGGACAGCGCCTGCTGCAGGAGCACCGGATCGGCCTCGACCAGCGGCATGTTCTCCCCTACCTCGACCGCCACCGTGTGAAATTCGAGCTCGTCGGCAAGGTCGCGCAGCAGATTGTTGAAAATATCCCTGATATCAACCCACTCCCGGCGCAGGGTCACGGCGCCCGACTCGATGCGCGTCATGTTCAGGAGGTTCTCCACCACCCGGTTGAGGCGGCCCGAAGCGGTCCGGATATCGTCGATGAGGAGCTGGAGCGACTCGGGTTTTGCACGGGTGCCGGGGTCCGAGAGTGCGTTCGAGGCGGTAATGATCGCAGTAATGGGCGTCCGCAGCTCGTGGGATACCGATCGGAGGAAGGTTTTGCTCAGCCGCTCGGCGCGCAGGAACATCCGTTCGAGCGCAATCGAGATCTGCTGGAGCGACATCCGGAAATGGCCCTCCTTGGCAAACGGCAGCTGGCCCTCCCTGCCCGTTACGATTCCCACCACACCGTAGCAGTGTTCCTTCGACATGAGCGGATAGTAGGTAGCCTTGGCAAACGGCAATGTCGCGGTCCCCCGTCCGGCCGGGCTCCGGTTCTTATGCACCCATTCGGCAACGCTCCACTCCTTCTCGTTCCACTCCTTGAAGGAGCTTTCCGGATGCGGACTGCGGTCGATGTGCGGGCCGTTGTCCGGTCCCGGCTCGGCGAAATACAGGGCGACCTGCGCGTCGAAGTCCCGGCCGAGGTGCGTCACCGCGATCCGCGCGATATCGTCCGGCGATTCCGTTGCCGAAAGATCCCGTACCAGGAAGTAGAGCGACTCGGTCTGGTGCTCCCTGATCCGCACCGTATCGCGCTGCCGCCTGATCCGTAGGGTCAGGACCGTGGTGACCAGCGCAATAATAAAGTACAGCGAAATGAGCAGTATGTCGGCCGACCGGGAGATGGCGAACGTGTACCGGGGCGGTATGAACAGGAAGTCCCAGAGGATGGCGCTGAGCGTGGCGGCGGAGAAGAGCGGCCCGGGCCCCACATAGGGAGAGAGCAGCGCAATGATAAACAGGAAGAACATGCCGACCGACCGGTAATCCAGGACGCCGGTAAAGGCCTGGCACCCCAGCGCCGCCAGTCCGATTGTGCCGAGCGCAACCCCGTACTGCCGGAAGGTCAAGGTCATGGACAGGGGGATGAAGCGCCGCCGCCGCCCCGCCTTCGGGGCTCCGATATCGCCCTGCACCACGTAAATATCGATGTCCCCGCTCCGGCGGATGAGGTTATCCACCAGCGACCCGCCGAGGAAGAGGTCGGCGAGCGGGTTGGTCTGCGACTTCCCGATGATGATCTGCGTGACGTTGTTGTGCCGCGCCGTACGGAGCAGGGCCCTGACGATATCGTCGTCGGCCGTGGTCACGACCGTTGCGCCGAGCTCCTGGGCCAGGGTGATGTTCTTGCGGAGCATCTTCTCGGCTTCAGCGGTGGGCGATTTTGCAGTCTGGATGTACACCGCAACCCAGGGCGCCTGCATGGTGTCGGCAATCCGTTTTGTCCAGCGGATGAGCTGTTCGGAGTAGGGGCTCGGGCCCACCGCCACCATGAGCCGCTCCAGCGTTTTCCACGGACCCTGGATCCGGTTCTCGGCCATGAAATCCTTGAGCTGGAGGTCGACCCGCTGGGCCGTGACGCGCAGCGCAATCTCCCGCAGCGCGGTAAGATTGCCCTTCCGGAAGAAGTTCGCCACCGCCGCTGCCGACCGCTGCGGCGCATAGACCTTGCCTTCCGAGAATCGCTGGAGCAGGTCCTCGGGCGAAATATCGACGATCTCGATCTCGTCGGCAGCGTCAAGGATGCTGTCCGGAACGGTTTCCCGCACGGTAACGCCGCTTATCTGGTGCACCGTATCGACGAGGCTCTCCACATGCTGGACATTGATCGTAGAATAAACGTTGATGCCGTTGTCGATGAGTTCGAGGACATCCTGGTACCGCTTCGCATGACGCATGCCCTCGGCGTTGGTGTGGGCAAGTTCGTCGACCAGCACATAGGCGGGATGGCGCCGCAGAATTTCATCGAGGTCGAGGTCGAGGAGCGTGACATCGCGGTAGGTAATGGCTATCCTCGGAATTATCGTGAGCCCGGCAAGGAGCGCCTCGGTTTCGGCCCGCCCGTGCGTTTCGACGATGCCGACGGCTACCTCTACCCCGCGCGCCTTCAGCGCCTGGGCTGCCTGGAGCATGGAGTAGGTCTTGCCCACCCCGGCGCACATGCCGAAGAATATCTTCAGGCGGCCCTTCCCCTCCCGCTGCCGTTCGCGCTCGAGCGAGGCGAGAAAGATTTCCGGTTCCGGGCGCGTATCGTCGTTCATCGTAGCGATCCTGTCAGCGAATCGAGCACAAGGTTGAGGAGCAGCGTGTTAACCCGCGATCCCGGTAAAATAGACGATTCCGCGCTTCCGGCCAAACCGGCAATGCTACCCCTTACGCGGACCGCCATGGCGGAATCGAGGTGCCGCGCCGCGCAGACCCGCGGCAGCTGCAAAAGTGCCGATTCCCCGCTGATGTCCGGATCGAGCCCGCTTCCGGAGGCGAAGAGCATCTCCTCCGGCACATCGCTACCCGCATCGGGGTTATCGCGCCGGAAGGCGTCCCGGCGGGCCGCCACCGAGTCGGCAAGGGCTTGTGAGGATGGGCTGAGGTTGCTGCCGCCGGAGCGAAGCGGGTTGTACCCGCAGGCGGAAGGTCGCCCATGGAAATACCGGTCGCTCGTAAATTCCCGGCCGATGAGACGCGATCCGGCTGCCTGTCCGTTGCGGACGATGCGGCTGCCGCCCGCCGCACCCGGAAAGAGCGTCATCCCGAGTCCGGTAAGGGCAAGCGGGTAGACGATACCGGTAATCAAGGTAAGGGCTGCGAGCATCAGGGCGGCGTTCTTTATCGTTTTCATGGCATCCTCTCAGATTAGTCCCAGCGCCGTCACCAGCATATCGATGAGTTTGATCCCGATGAAGGGCACGACGAGGCCCCCCACGCCGTAAATAAGCAGGTTCTTGCGCAGGATATCCGCCGCCTTCGCCGCGCGGAACTCCGCCCCCCGCAGGGCCAGCGGGATGAGCGCGGCAATGACGAGCGCATTGAAAATGACCGCACTCAGGATGGCGCTCTGCGGCGAGCTCAGTTTCATTATGTTAAGGGCCGCGAGCGGTCCGTGCGCGGCGCTGCCCGCATAGAGCCCCCCGAACATGGCCGGGATGATGGCGAAATATTTCGATACATCGTTGGCAATGGAAAAGGTGGTGAGGGCGCCCCGGGTCATGAGGAGCTGCTTTCCGGTTTCCACGATCTCGATGAGCTTGGTGGGGTTGCTTTCGAGGTCGATCATGTTCCCGGCCTCGCGAGCCGCCTGGGTGCCGGAGTTCATGGCAACGCCCACATCGGCCTGCGCGAGCGCCGGTGCGTCGTTGGTGCCGTCGCCGATCATGGCGACCATGCGGCCCTGCCGCTGCTCCTGCCGTATCCGTTCGAGCTTGGCCTCGGGCGATGCATTGGCGATAAAGTCGTCTACCCCCGCCTCGGCCGCAATAGCCGCTGCGGTGAGCGCGTTGTCGCCGGTAATCATGATGGTCTGGATGCCCATGGTACGCATGTGCTCGAACTGCTCCCTGATGCCGCCCTTGATCACATCGGTCAGGTGGATGACCCCGAGGACCTTCCCGTTTTCCGCAACGGCAAGCGGCGTTCCCCCGGTCCGCGCAATCTCCTCGATTGCGGCATGCGCCTCCTTCGGGAACTCCTCTCCCGCATCCTCAACATAACTTTTTATCGCCTCGTAGGCCCCCTTGCGGATTGCCCGGTTGCCGGAGGCGCCCCGGATGTCGACGCCGCTCATCTTCGTGCGCGCAGAAAACGGGATGAAGTGCGCATGGCCCTCGGCCACTTCACGGCCGCGAATGCCGAACTGCTGCTTGGCAAGCACCACGATCAACCGGCCCTCGGGCGTCTCGTCGGCAAGCGATGCGAGCTGGGCGGCATCCGCCACCTGTTCCAGGGAAAAACCCGGCGCCGGAATGAACCGGGTCGCGGTGCGGTTGCCGATGGTGATGGTACCGGTCTTGTCGAGCAGCAGCACATCCACGTCGCCCGCCGCCTCGATAGCCCGCGCGCTGAGCGCAACGACCTTGCGCCTGAGCATCCGGTCCATCCCGGAAATGCCGATGGCGCTCAGGAGCCCGCCAATGGTGGTGGGAATGAGGCAGACGAGTAACGAAATAAGCACCGGGAGCGACAGCAGGATGGCTCCCGGCTGCCCGGTGGTGCGTTCGAGGTAGAGCCCGAGCGCAGGCAGCGTGGCCACGGCCAGAAGAAAAATCAGGGTCATGCTCGATAACAGCAAGGTCAGGGCGATTTCGTTCGGGGTTTTGCGCCGCGACGCCCCCTCCACGAGCCTGATTATACGGTTTATAAAGGAGTCGCCGCGGTCGCTCGTCATCCGGACGATGACCGCGTCGCTTAAGATACGCGTTCCGCCGGTGACCGCGCTGCGGTTCCCGCCCGCCTCCCGGATGACCGGGGCCGACTCGCCGGTGACCGTTGACTCGTCGACCGTGGCGATACCCTCCACCACCTCGCCGTCGCCGGGAACCGTGTCGCCCGTGACGCACAGGACGAGGTCGTCCCGCGTAATCTCCTCGGCATGCACCTTTTCGGTAAACTCCGCGAGCCCGAGCGCGGTGACGATCGTCTCGATCATCCCCTCCTTATAGCGGAGCACCTTCTTCGCCATGAGGCCGGAGACGGAATTCCTGAGCGAGGTCGCCTGCGCCTTGCTCCTGGTGCGGGCCAGCGCCTCGGCGAAATTGGCGAAAAAGAGCGTGATCCAGAGCCAGAGCGTGATCTGCAGGGTGAATCCCGCCGGGTGATGCGCGGCCAGCTCGCGCACCAGCGAATAGGTTGAGAGTAAAGCGCCGATCGCCACGATGAACATGACGGGATTCCGGAACTGCTTTACCGGATTCAGGTTGCGGAACGCTTCGGCCAGCGCCGCTCCGGGAAATACCCGCATTGCCCAGCCCCTGGGGGTAGTTGCCGCCACGACTATACCCCCCTTCCGGATGCAGTCAGGAGGTGCTGGAGGATGGGCCCGAGCGAGAGCGCCGGAAAAAAGCTCAGCGCGCCCACGATGATGACGGTGCCCACGAGTAAAACCAGGAAAAGCATGCCGCTTGTCGGGAAGGTGCCCGGGGAGATCGGCCGGATCTTCTTGACAGCCAGGTTCCCGGCTATCGCGAGCACGGCTATAAGGGTAATAAACCGCCCGGCAAGCATGGCCACCGGGGTGGCAAGGCAGTAGAACGGCGAGGCGGCGCTTAGCCCGCCGAAAGCGCTGCCGTTGTTGTTGGCGACGGAGGCAAAATTGTAGAGGATTTCGTTCAACCCGCCCACGCCGGTGGCCCCGAGCGGCGCGGTCCCGGCCTTTACGCTGCAGGCGATTGCGGCAAAAACGAGCATGACCACCGGCGATGCCAATACGCCGATGGCGCACATCTTCACTTCCGACGATTCTATTGCCTTCCCGATATATTCCGGCGACCTGCCGACCATGAGCCCGGCAATGAATACCGTGATGATCGCGTAGAGCACCATGCTGTAGAGCCCGGACCCCACCCCGCCGAAGATGACCTCGCCCATCATGATATTGAACATCGAAACCGCCCCGGTGAGCGGCGAGAGGCTCTCATGCCGGCAATTGACCGCTCCGCACGAGGCCGCGGTGGTCGCAACCGCAAACAGCGCCGACCCATCCTGCCCGAATCGGAGCTCCTTGCCTTCGAGCGAGCCCTGCGTCTGCAAAACCGGGTTCCAGGCGTTCTCCGCATGGAGCGACACCCCGAGGCCGGCGCAGAAGATGAGCAGCATCGCCACGAAGAGCACCTTGCCGTGCTCGGGCGACCCGATGAGCCTCCCGAAGGCGAAGGTCAAGGCGCCGGGGATCAGGAATATCGCCAGAATTTCGAGGAAGTTCGTGAAGGGCGTCGGGTTCTCGAAGGGATGCGCGCCATTGGCATTGAAATACCCCCCGCCGCACGTGCCGATCTGCCGGATGGCTACCTGCGAGGCTACCGGGCCCACCGGTATCACCTGTTCGCTGCCGTCAATTGCCGCAGCCCGGATGGGCGGCGAGAGCGTCTGCACGCTCCCCTGCGCGATGAGCACCGTTGCGAGGATGATCGACAGGGGCAGGAGTATATACAGTATCGTTTTTACCAGATCGGACCAGAAATTGCCGATTGAGAGGCTGTTCTTCCACGAAATCCCCCGCGCGAGCGCCACGACCACGGCCAGCGCGGCAGCCGCGCTCACGAAATTCTGCACCGCCAGTGCGGCCATTTGCGTGAGGTACGACATCGTACTCTCACCGGCATACGCCTGCCAGTCGGTATTGGTCGCAAAGCTTATCGCGGTGTTGAGCGCAACCAGGAAAGGAACCGGCCCGAGGTGCTGCGGGTTGAGCGGCAGCCGGTTCTGGATGATCTGCATGAGCAGTACCGCAACCACCCCCATGCCGCTCACGACCAGGAGCGATCCGGCGTACCGCTTCCAGGTCATGGGTTCCTGCGGATCGATGCCGCACACCCGGTAAATCGCCCGCTCCAGCGCTCCAATAATCCGTATTTGCAGGGGCCGCTTCTGGTCGAAGACCCGGGCGATATACCATCCCAGAATCGGGCAGAATACCACGAGCGAGCAGAGCAGCGCCGCTATGAGGGTGAAATCTTTGCTGGTCATGGCCATAAGCCCACGCCCCCTAAAATTTTTCCGGGAAGATGATGGCTGCGGCAAGATAGACGATAAGCAGTCCGGCAATGATGGCGCCGAGGAGGAAGTCTGGAGTCATGATACGTCGCTAATCTCCTTATTCTTTTTCATTCATCTATTGTTACTACTCAGGTGCCATCCCTTGCCTGATTTAATCCCCCCTGCCCCCCCTTTGAAAGGGGGGGGGGGACACAGCAGGCGGGGGATCCGCAGGCAAATTCAGCAATCATTTCTATTATAAATTAGGGCGAAATACATTAAGAAGGCGTTAAAAGATGGGAGAGGATATAAAGAAAATATAAAGATTAAAGTCAAAGGCTCTTGGTGGGGAAACCGCCTCAAGGCGGTTTCCCCTGGCCAAAGCCTCCGCGCCCGCAAAGCCGGGCTGCGGGGTCTTTGGCTCACCCCTTACCTCACCCCGGCCCAAAGCGGCCGGACCTCTCCCATAGGAGAGGTTTTTTAAAAGCTAAAAGGTCCAAACCATGAGGCGATTTTTGCCTCTGGCAAACGCTCTCCCCCTCCCGCAACGCTCACGTTAGGTACAAAACACCGGAAAAGACTATAAAAAAAATCGTGTGGCCTGGATCTCAGATCCAGGACGCCCCAAAGCCCCCATCAGATTGAAAACACTGGGGCCAGCAATATTTTGCTCCTGATTTTAACTTTTAACTTGAGACTTGCAACTTGTAACTTCTTTCAACCCGTGTGGCCCGGGAGTCCGAGCAACTCCGCAACGTCCATATCAGATAGAAAAAACCTTAAGGATTTAATAGGCCCAAGATCTTTGGCATTTTTAAAACTCTTTTGATGTTGCGTTAGCGAGGACAAAGGGTGTCGCGAAGAGCGATAGCGATCCCGACAGTGTTTCCAGACCAAGGCAAAGCCGCAGGGCCGGAAATACCGGCTCGGCTTCGCCGAGAGCCTGGCGGAGGCGCGCCGGAGGGCACCATTCAGGGTGTCCTCCGGAACGCCCTGAAGTTGACTTCGATTTAATCTTCCCCCTGCTTTCATGCCTTTACACCGCTTTTCCTTTGCCTCAAACACATTTTTGAATCATAATTCAAAATTGCTATAACAATCCTATCTGATTATATCATAATGGGTTATGGAGATTAACATGATCTCGCATTGCTTGCTGTAAAAAGCTCACGAAAAAATAATAAAAAAATACTTGCGCGATTGATTACCGGATAATATTTTGCAAGCTGTACAGTTTATTTTACCGGGCGCGATTGACGCAATCACCCTGCTGCGTAGTTCCATCTGCTTTGCGCGCCTGTCTGCGGGTATTGGTCCTGTTGTTCATTGGTATTATCTTGTGCGCTATTCTATAAAAATAAATAATTGATAGTTCTAAAGCTTTGTCGGATAGTCTTTTAGGGATGATAACCACGCTATCATGGAGGATAGACTCGATGCGGAAGCTATATAATCGACATGCTATTCTCATATCCTCTTTATGCGCCTGGATGATGTTTTCGACCATTTCTTGTTCAAACAAGGAATGTCTCCAGACTGATTTGATAGCCGCTGTTTGCCTGGATAATACAAAGAACCTCCAAAGGGATTTGAGCCTTGGTGCAAATCCAAGTTACATTCCTCCTGATTCGTCATATTCCCCTTTGCTCCTCGCCTCGGGCAGAGGGTATCGGGATATAGTTAGATTACTTTTGGAAAATAAGGCTGAGGTTAATTTCAGGGATAAAAACGGCTATAATGCTTTGTTTTATTCTGTAACGGGCGCAAAGGATTGCCTTGTCGACAGTATTTTAATAGCCAATGGTATTGATCTTTCAGCTAATAATGCTTCTGGAAAAACCGTTTTCCAGGTCGCCGTCGATACAGTTGATACATCGTTTGTTGATATATTCAATAAGCATAAACTTCCCCTCGCGGACAATAGGAATGATTCATTACTCAGTATTATAGCTTCCTATGCAAGAAAAACAGGAAAAACAAACTTAGTTTATCGGATTTATTTATCACTGGACTCGGCAAGGAAAATAGACCTCGAAAAGAAGGATAGCATAGTTTTTACCGGAAGGCCTGGAAGCAGGGCCACGGATAATTTTTCGCAATTTCCAAATGGGGTGGATACTTTCGTCAGATTATCTCCTTATCCTAATGATCATAGGTTCTGCGCTGATAGCTTAAAATTCAGAATAAATACATATGCAACGACAAAAGCAGATTATTTAGCTTGCGTAAATAATTACGATAATCCTACTGACAGATATGCCATTCCAGATACGCACCGGATATTGTGGGCTTATTATTTTTGCCCAAAAAGTACGGATACCATTCAATGGGGAATTGTTAAGCCTGAATACAATCATATAGGAGGTGGGATAGAAG